>JBHELF010000117.1:0-18526 GCA_046263155.1 Actinomycetota bacterium | reverse complement strand
AGAGAGGGTCTCGTTCCGGAGGGACCAAGGTGTCGTTTAGCCCCTGACCCTGAAGATGTGGGCGGGCTCCTCCATGGGATCGAGGCGCACGTAGTTGTCCGGACCGCGCCACATAAAGGTCGTGTCGGTGATGAGGTCGTGGACCTCGAAGGGCTGATCGTGGCCGAAACCGAGCACGTCGAGGTTGATGTGAACGGTGGCTTCCTCCCAGTGCCAGGGATTGAGATTCACGACGACGAGGATGCCGTCCTGGTTTCGCCCGGTCTTGGAGAAGGCGAGCATGTGGTCCTTGTCGACGTCGTGGAAGTGGAGGTTTGTCAGCTCGGAGGTCACCGGATGCTTTCGCCTTATGTCGTTGATCCGCGTGATGTAGGACATGAGGTTCTCGCCCTTGTAATCGCGCGGCTTCAACTCGTACTTTTCCGAGTTGAGGTATTCCTCGCTTCCGGGCTTGACCGGGATGTTCTCGCAGAGCTCGTACCCGGAGTAGATGCCGTAGCTGGGTGACAGGAACGCCGCGAGAACGAGCCGCACCTTGAAGGCCGGAGGCCCTCCGTGTTGGAGGTATTCGTGCAGGATGTCGGGAGTGTTCGCGAAGAAGTTGGGCCGGAAGTAATCGGCGATCTCCGTCTGCGTCAGCTCCGTGAGGTACTCCATGATCTCGAATTTGTGGTTGCGCCAGGTGAAATAGGTGTAGGACTGCGTGAATCCCAGTTTCGCGAGGGCCTGCATCACCCTTGGTCGCGTAAAGGCTTCGGAGAGAAAGATCACCTCGGGATCCCTCGTGTTGATCTCTGAGATCAGCCATTCCCAGAAAGCGAAGGGTTTGGTGTGGGGATTGTCGACACGGAAGATCTTGACGCCTCGATCGAGCCAGAACTCGATGATTCCCTTGAGCTCCTGCCACAGCTCGGTGCGATGAGGCTCCTCGAGATCGAAGTTGATCGGATAGATGTCCTGGTATTGCTTAGGGGGGTTCTCGGCAAACTTGATCGAACCGTCGGGGCGGTGGTGAAACCATTCCGGATGTTCTTTGACCCAGGGGTGGTCCGGGGACGCCTGGATGGCGAAATCGAGGGCCACCTCGAGTCCCAACCGTTCCGCCTCCTTTCGGAAGTCCTCGAAGTCGGCCAGCGTGCCGAGTTGAGGATGGATCGCGGTATGTCCACCCTCCGTGTTGCCGATCGCCCAGGGAACCCCGACATCGTCGGGTCCGGCCTCAAGAGTGTTGTTGCGACCCTTCCTGGCGGTGGTGCCGATGGGATGTATCGGAGGCAGATACACGACATCGAAGCCCATGTTCGCGACCCGCTGCAGATCGCTTTTTGCCGTCGCGAAGGTTCCGTGGCCACCCGCCCGCCCCAGTATCGAACGCGGGAAGAACTCGTACCAGGCCCCCGTGCGCGCCAGCGAGCGATCCACCGTCAATTCAAGCGCCGGCTTCGTGAGGGTGGAGCCTGTTCTATCGGGATGGGCCGCGATCAGCTCGACCAGCGCGCCGTCGAGTGCCGCCGCCAGGCGCGCCTCCAGGTTGTGGACGGCCTTGCCCTTGGATTTGCCGCGCAGAGCCTCCGCGGCCCGGGTGAGTTTCGTCCGCGCGCGAGCGGGCGCGGCGGCGGCCCGGCTCTCGATGAGCGAGGCACCTTCCTCTAGTTCCACGCTCACGTCCTGGCCCGCATCGAGCTTCTTCTCGAGCTTTCGCCTCCAGATCGCGAATCTGTCGGTCCAGGCCTCGATCGTGTAGCGCCACACTCCGATGCGATCCGGGCTGAAGGATCCCGTCCACCGGTCGTTGCCCAGATGGGTCATGGGGGCCTCGGCCCAGCGACCGCCGGGGCCCTTGTAGCGCAGCACCGCCGCCAACAGGTCCGGCCCGTCCCGGAAGATATCGGCGCTCACCTCGACGACGTCGCCCACGATGGCCTTGGCTCGGTAGCGCCCACCGTTGATCTCCGGCCGGATGTTCTCGACGACGGCGTGTCCCTCACGCAGATGGGAGCTCACTCCGGTTCCTCCGTCTCCTCGGGCAGGGCAAGCATCGCATTCCTTCCTACCCGCTTCCCGTCGTGTGCCACTGGCACTAGGCTCGCCCCCGTGAAAGCGCTGCGCAGCTTCGCCGTGCGCGCCGCACTCCCCGAGGAGCTCGGCGTGCTGATGACGATCGCGATGAACCTCAGATGGAGCTGGGACTCGGAGGCGGTCGATTTGTTCCGGTGGGTGGACCCGGAGGCGTGGGAGACCGCGGGACACGACCCCGTAAAGATGCTGGGCTTAGTGGCTCCGGAGCGATTCGCGGAGCTTGTCGAGGACGGCCCGTTCATGGGCTTCCTCGCGGATGTCGAGGAGAGCCTGACCTCTTATAGCGAGGAGCCGCGCTGGTTTCAGGCCAAGGAGGACCCGGCGCTCCGGACCGTCGCTTACTTTTCCCCCGAATTCGGTGTGAGCGAAGCGCTGCCCGTCTATTCCGGCGGACTGGGTGTCCTGGCCGGAGACCATCTGAAGGCCGCGAGCGATCTCGGCGTTCCCTTGGTCGGCGTCGGCCTCCTCTACCACCAGGGCTACTTCAAGCAACGCCTGAACGCGGACGGTTGGCAGCTCGAGTACTACCCGGCGCTTGATCCGCACGCCATGCCGCTCGTTCTGCAGACGAACGACGACGGATCGCCGTTGCGTATCGATGTCGATCTCGCGGGGATCAGGTGCGCCGCTCAGATCTGGTTGGCTCAGGTGGGCCGCGTTCCCCTCCTCCTTTTGGATTCCGATATCGAGGACAACGACGACGAGGAGAGGCGCATCACCGACCGTCTCTACGGCGGCGGCACCGAGCACCGATTGCGCCAGGAGATCTTGCTCGGCATTGGGGGGGTCCGGGCGCTGCGCGCGGCCGGGTTCGATCCCGATGTTTTCCATTCGAACGAGGGCCACGCGGGATTTTTGGGTGTGGAGCGGGTTCGCCAGCTCGTAATGGATCAGGGCCTTGATTTTCAGGCCGCGCTCGAGGCCGTTCGGGCGACGACGATCTTCACCACTCACACTCCCGTGCCCGCCGGCATCGACGTCTACGAGACCGACCTTATGGAGCGCTACTTCGATTCCTTTGCGAAGGAGTGCGACGTTCCCCTGGACGACCTCTTGGCGCTGGGACAGAGTCACACCCTCCCCACGGCAGAGCCCAAAGCCACCTTCAACATGGCCCTTCTGGGGTTTCGCGTCGCGGGCCGCGCCAACGCGGTGAGCAAGCTCCACGGTGATGTGTCCCGATCGATCTTCGGCGATCTGTGGCCGGAGATCCCGCCCAGGGAAGTGCCGATCGGCTCTATCACGAACGGCGTCCATACCGCGACTTGGCTGGGACCGGAGATGTCGGAGATATTGAACCGTCGCCTGGCACCGGGTTGGGCCGAAGCCGGCAATGCGCGTTGGGAACGGATTCGGGAAGTTACCGATGCGGAGCTCTGGCGCGAGCGTGAGCGGGCGCGCGAGCGCCTCGTGTACTTCGTGCGCGCCCGCCTGAAACACCAGCTTCTGGCGCGCGGTGTCTCCGAGGCGGAGACTGCGTGGACCGAGGAGGTCTTCGATCCGGGCGTTCTGACGGTGGGCTTCGCCCGTCGGTTTGCCCAGTACAAGCGCGGATCCCTGTTGTTGTCGGATCCCGAGCGCCTCCGCAGTCTGCTTCTCTCGGGCGATCACCCCATTCAATTCCTGTTCGCCGGGAAGGCTCACCCCCTCGACGACGGCGGCAAGGCCATGATCCAGGCCCTCGTGCATTTCTCGTCGGACCCAGAGCTGCGCAATCGCTTCGCCTTCCTGGAGGACTACGACATGGAGGTCGCGCGCGTCCTGTGTCAGGGATCCGATGTCTGGCTCAACAACCCTCGGCGTCCCCTCGAGGCCTGCGGTACGAGCGGCATGAAGGCAGCCATCAACGGCGCGCTCAACTGCTCGGTCCTCGACGGTTGGTGGGACGAGGTCTACAACGGTCGCAACGGTTGGGCGATAGGCACCGACGACGTTTACGACGACGACGATTATCAGGACCGAGTTGAGGCAAGCGCGCTGTACGACCTACTCGAAAGGGAGATCGCACCCCGCTTCTACGACCGCTCGGAAGGGCCTGTGCCGCGGCGATGGCTCGAACGGATCAAGGATTCGATGGCGAGCCTCGGCTCCTACGTGACGGCCGATCGGATGGTGCGCGACTACACCGAAACTCTTTACGAGCCGGCGGCGCGCCAGGCTAGCGCTTTGACTTGGGAGGATTTCAAGGGGGCGCGCGATCTGGCGGAGTGGAAGAGCCGACTCCTCGATGCCTGGGACGACGTCCAGGTTCTCGATGTCGGCGGCGAACAACGGCCGGCCGAAGTGGGCGAGGAGAGAGACGTCGTGGCGCGCGTGAGGCTCGGCCGGTTGACCGCAGACGATGTCTCGGTACAGCTTGTTCACGGGCGGGTGGGTGCCAACGGCGAGCTGATCGACCCCGCGGTCGCCGAGATGAAGCCCGACGGTGCAGAGGAGGACGTGATTCGCTATGCCCTTCGCTTCACGACCGACAAGGCGGGACTTTACGGATACGGGGTGCGCGTCGTTCCCGCGCACAAGGATCTGAACAACGCCATGTATCTCGGCGTGATCACCTGGGCTTAGCCCGACTCGCTACCAGCCGAGCTCCCTGAGGCGGGCGTCGCTGATGCCGAAATGGTGCGCGACCTCGTGGATCACCGTGCGACGTACCTGTTCGCGTACCGCGTCGGGAGTGCGCGCGACGCGTTCAATGGAGCCTTGGTAGATCGAGATCTTGTCCGGCAGCGCACGGTCGTAGTGCCCGCGTTTGGTGAGAGGTATTCCGTGATAAAGCCCGAGTAGTAGCTGGCCGCGGCGAAGGCGCTGGGCGACTTCCGGCGGGGGCCAGGGCTCGACCACAACCTGGACGTTGTTCATCATGCGCGCGATGTCCTCGGGCAGGGAATCGAGTGCTTCCTCCACCAATTGCTCGAAGTCTGCTGTCTCCATCGGGAACCTCGATTTCAGGGAGGGCTCACGCCGCGGGTCACTGCCGCGACCAGATGGCGAGGCTTTCGCCCGGCAGCCCGATGGAATCAGTCTGGATCTCGGGTGGTTTGAGGCTCGAGCGCAACACCTCGTGGCCACGGTCCGACTCGGCCACAGGAACCGACGCGGTTGCGGACCCGAAGTTGCACGCGATCGTGAGGGGGCCGCGGCTTACGAGAAGCCAGCCGCCGCTTTCGTCGAAAGTCGTACGCACAAGATCCATGCGCCCGTCGTGCAGCTCCGGTCGTGACTTTCGCAGCGCGATCAACTTTCGATACCAATCGAGCATGTCGGCGTGTCGAGGATCCTCCAGCTCGGACCATTCGAGCTTCGAGCGCGTGAATGTCTGTACCTCTTGGGGATCGGGGACCAGTTCCTCGGGCCAGCCGAAGGCCGCGAACTCGCGCTTGCGTCCGCGGCTCACCGCGGCCCCGAGCTGTGGAGTGTGGTCCGTGAAGTAGTGCCAGGGCGACGTGGCGGCCCACTCCTCACCCTGCCACAGCAAGGGCACGAAGGGGCTGGTGAACAAGAGGCCTGCCGCAACCTTGGCATGGTCGGCGGACACCAGCGAACTCAGTCGTTCGCCGGCCGCTCGGTTTCCGACCTGATCGTGGTTTTGGATGTAGCCCACGAAGTTGTGTCCGCCGAGCCCCTCGGTCGACCGTCCGTGACGCCGGCGGCGAAATCCCGAATAGATGCCGTCGTACATGTAGCCGTTCTGCAGGGCCTTGGCGATATGGCCGATCGCGCCGAAGTCCGCGTAGTAGCCGGTTCGTTCGCCCGTGAGCAAGGCGTGAACCGAGTGGTGGAAGTCGTCGCACCACTCGGCGTCGAGCCCGTAACCCCCACGCCCGCGCCGGCGGACGACACGCGGATCGTTGAGGTCGCTCTCCGCGATCACAAGTAGTCGTCTACCGAGCGATGTCTCCAACTCCTCGACCCGCTGTTTGAGCTCCTCGAGAAAATGGATCGCCGACGTGTCGACGATCGCGTGGATGGCGTCGATTCGGAGCCCGTCAAAGTGGTAATCGCGAAGCCACATCAAAGCATTGTCGATCAGGAAGTCACGAACGGGACCGCTGTCGGCTCCGTCGAGATTCACCGCCGTACCCCAGGGCGTCGCGTAGCGATCGGTGAAGTACGGGCCAAACTCGGCGAGGTAGTTGCCGTCCGGCCCGAGGTGGTTATAGACGACGTCTAGAATCACGCCAAGACCGCGCCGGTGGCAGGCAGCGACCAATTGCTTGAGCGCCGACGGGCCGCCGTAGGAGTGGTGCGGCGCGTAAAGATCCACCGCGTCGTAGCCCCACCCCCGGCTTCCGGCGAACTCCGCGACCGGCATCAACTCGATCGCGGTGACGCCGAGGTCGACGAGATGGTCGAGGTTCCGGGCGATCCCATCGAAGGTGCCCTCGGCCGTGAAGGTGCCCACGTGAAGCTCGTAGACGATCAGCTCGTCAAGCGAGAGGCCCTTCCAATCGTGGTCGCTCCAAGTGAACGCCTCGTGGTCGACGACTCGCGAGCGCCCATGAACGCCTGCCGGCTGCGATCCCGAGCGCGGATCGGGTCGGGGAGGCCCACCCTCGAGAGACAGCGAGTAATCGGTATCCGGCGGAGGCAACGGGGCGCAAAACCAACCGTCCGTATTTCTTGTCATAGGAAACCGGTCTTCTTCGCCGACAAGCGCCACAGTCCCGGCGCGCGGCGCCCAGACCTCGAGCTCTTTCACGCGGCAACGCCCGGGTTCAGCTTGTCCGTCGGTTGCCGACGAGCCTGAATGCGCCAGCGCAACTCGACCTGGAAGGCTTCCTCGGCTGCCAACTCTAGGGGCCAGTTCATTCGAAGAGTGGTGCCCTGATGCATCGGCTTCAACCCTTCAAGCGTCGCCGCCACCGTCTGGATCGCCTCGGTTTCGAGCTTCAGCGGTGCGCTGGCAGTCAGTGACAGCGCGACTTCGCCCTCGGGCTGCGAGATCGTCCAACCGTATTCGTCGGATTCGATCTCGTCCGGCGCGATCTCGCGACCGAGATTTAGGGGAAGAACTGAGATCTCGATGCCGAAGCGGCCGGCGTACCGATCGGAAGAAAGATTGGTAACCGTGTGCAGCGTTATGAGCTCCTCGGCATCGCAGCTCAACTGCTTGCCGACGCGCAGGCCAAACTCGTCGCGCTGAAGGCGCACCAAGCCATCGGCCTCGACCTCGTATGCATAGGCTTCGAGAAGCGGCCGACCATCGAGCCAATCGACCAAGCCGAGACGCTCGTAGAGATCGAACTTCAGCGATCTGCTATCCACTTCGCCGCGCGGTTGGACGACCTCCATCTCGTCCTCATCGTCGTCATCGCCCTCGGCAGGCGGATTTTCATTCTCTACGTGGTAGGCCTCGCGATGGCGGCTCATTACGGCGAGCAGGTTCGCCCCCACCCCCCAATCGTCGAGCTCCAGCAACGCCCCACCGCGATGGGGCGACACCACGACGGCTCCCCAAGGAGCGTTCATCAACAGCTCGGGCCTGCCGTCCGCATCCAGATCGAGCTCCTCCACCGCGGGGCCCGGCCGCGTGCGCTGAGCGGATGCCTCGGCGTTCATCAGGTGATGCCACAGCGCGCTGCGCATGAACGGGAGATAGACGCCGCCGAACGAACCATGCCAGTAAGCGCAATTGCATTGCGCCCGATAAAGGGATCGCCGCGCGGATTCGCCGTCGGTCAGGGCATCGATATGCGAACTCACCTGGACCATTCGCTTTTGAAGCCGATTTATCTCCGGATACTTGGCCAGGAAAGCTCGCCACGGCGCGCCCCTGAGGAACGGAAGCGCCCCCTTCGGATCTTCGTCCGCAAGCTCTCGCCGCAGTCGCCCCAGCCGAAGCCGCGGGTCGGCCGGAAGGGCCCAGACCATGAGCTCGTCGTAGGCAGACGAGGGCAAATAGACGCGCCCCACCGCCGGCGTCTCGTTCGCATGATCGCCCAACCGCACGGTCTCGATCGGCGACGACTCGAGAGCGGAGAAGAAATCCTCCAGCCAGCCCTTCTCGTAGACGCGCTCGTAAGTGTCCGGCCACTCGCCGAACTTCTCTCCATCATCTCCGTATACGAGTAAGCGCCCGGGCGAGGCCGCGGCCTGCTCGGTCAAATAGGCGAGAAGACGATCGAGTTTCTTGTAGGGAATGAGATAACGCAGGCGTCGGTCGCCGGCGTACAGCTTTATCGGCCGTCCATCGTGCTCGGTCACGAAAGGCCCCGTAAGGTCGGCATCGGGGATTCCAACAGCGTGGAACATCGTGTCGTCGAGAACCGTGTAGTCGACGCCGGCGTCGGCCAGAGTGGCCGCGAGCTCCGGTTCCCACACCCGCTCCGCAAGCCAAAGACCTCGGGCCGCGCTGCCGTAGGTACGGCGGAGATGTTCGGTCAACATCTGGATCTGGCCCAGCTGATCGCGGCGGGGGAGAGCCGCCAGGATCGGTTCGTAGAAGCCTCCGGTCAGCAGCTCCACTTGCCCGGCCTCGACCAGCGCGCGCAGGAGCTCGCTGACGTCGGGGGCATTCGTCTCGAGCCACTCGAGTAGACAACCGGAATAATGCAGCGAGAGCTTGATGGTCGTGTGCCCTGCGAGCAGCTCGAGGAAGGGTCGGTAGCAGCGATCCGTAGCATTGGCGACGACCGCATCGAGATTGCCGACCGGCTGGTGGAAATGCACCACCAGCGCCAGTTTGGCCCCGGGATCCTTCTCGGTCAGGGCGCGGTCCTCGTCAGCAGCGCGACCGGGAACTCGTCGAGCAGCAGCTCGAGCGGCACTTCCTCGCTCCAGAGTTGTCCGGTGAAAGCGTCCCTCCACGCCCCGGCGGACAGCGCGATCCACGTGTCCTCCCAGCTACCGCCGGCGGTCAGGTGCCACCGTGGTGCGATCGCCGCGACGCGGCCCCCGCGTTCGAAGGCGATCACGCGCTCGGCGTGGCGACCCCGAGCCTTAAGCGGCTCGTAGGCGGAACCGGGTGCGAAGACGCCCGGATACTCGCGACGTACAGCGAGGGCACGCCGGGTGACCAAGAGCTTCGGTAGGCCGGCGTCGCGACGAGCCCACGCGGCGCGCGCCGTAAGCGAGTTCAACTCATCCAGCCGCTTGCGACGGATGTTGAAATCGATAGGTCCCCGGTTATCCGGATCCACCAAATTCAGATCCCAGAGTTCTGCCCCTTGGTAGATGTCGGGGACCCCTGGGGACATCAGCTTCAAGAGACACTGCGACAAGGAGTTCACAAAGCCCGGCTCGATCAACGCCGAGACGAAGGAGCCGACGTCGTTCACAAAGTCTGAATCCTGGAGCGTTGCCCTCACGAATTGCTCTAGCGCGGCCTCGTACTCGCGATCGGGACGCGTCCAGGAGGTGTGGAGCTTTGCTTCCCTGACCGCCTTGTTCATGTAGCGGAGAGCGCGTTCTTCGCTCAGGGGCCAGGCGCCCACCAGCGTTTGATAGAAGAGATACTCGGTATTCCGGTCTGGAACGTCGGCGCGGCGATGCTTTTCGTTGTGCGAGGCCCACAGGCGGACGGTTTCCTCCCACTGCTGCGGCAGTTCCGACAGGACGACGAGGCGCGCCCGCACGTCTTCTGCTCGTTTTGAGTCGTGGGTGGACGTCGCCAGCATCGTGGCAGGCCAGGACATGTTCCGGGCGTGGTTCAGGGCGTGGAAACCGTCGAGCTCGAGAGTCCAGGCGCCCGGATCTCCCCCAACCTCGTTGAGCGCCACCAGGCGGTTGTAGTTGTAGAGCGCGGTGTCCTCAAAACCCTTCGCCATCGCCGGCCCAGTGGTCTGCTGAAAGCGCGCCACGAGCTCCCCTTCCTTATCTCCGCGCCAGCGCAAGGTGAGGACGTCGCGGAGGAAATAGAGCAATTCCAGATCCAGATCCGGTCTCCGGCCCCCAACCGTTTCAATCGTCGCCTCAATGACCTCGACATCCCGAACCGAGATCGCGCCTGCGGCGGGGTCGGCGTAGGTCCGGTAGACGGGAAAGGCCGCGATCGTTTCCAGCAGCGCCTCGCTCAATTCCCAACGTGTGTAATCGCGGAAATCGAGATGCGCTTCACAAACGTCGACGAAAAGCTCGGTCAGTCGCTTGAGATCGCTGGCGACAAGCTCGCGCATCACCAGCAGTTTGGCCGCGCGCACAAGCTCGGCGAGTTCGATGGGATAACCCGTGAACCGCTGATAGGTCTCGGTTAGGGGAACCTCGCCGGCTGGGTGCAGATAGAGGCGCATCATGGAGGTTGCGAACTCATAACCCGTCGTGCCCTCGATAGGCCACTCGGGCAGCACCTCGTCCGGGGCCAAGATCTTCTCCACGACCAGGTATCCGTCTCGCACGATCGACCGAAGCCGCTTCAGGTAGCGCGCCGGATCGCGCAGCCCATCGATGTGATCGACCCTCAAGCCGGCGAGGATGCCGGCGTACACGAGCTCCCGAGGCAGTGCATGAACTTGGTCGAACACCTCGGGCTCCTCTACCCGCAGTCCCACGAGGCTCTTGATGTCGAAGAAACGCCGATAGTTGAGCTCCCGATCCCCGATTCGCCAGTAGGCGAGGCGGTAATGCTGTTTCTCGAGCAGTTCGTGTACCGCCGCGGGATACCGATTGATCCGCTCGACGGCACCCCGGCCGAAGTCGCGCGTCGACTCCTCCGTCAATGGGAACAGATGTTCGTGATAACGAACGACGTACTCGTTAGCGTCCCGGGCGATCTCCAACTCGCCCTTCTCGAGCGTGCGCCCGTAGTGATCGCCGAGCACCGGCAACAGGATCGTTCTGCTGAGCTGTCTGTCCGGCGGGTCCCAGTCGATGTCGAAGTAGTGCGCGTAGCGGCTCGCGCGCCCATTCTTCAGCACATCCCACCACCAGGGGTTGGAGCGACCCGAGATCGCCATGTGGTTCGGGACGATGTCGAGGATGTGTTCCAGTCCGTTGCGGCTGAGCGAACTGATCAGCACACGGAAACCGGCCTCACCCCCGAGCTCTTGATTGAGCTGGGTGTGGTCGGAGACGTCGTAACCGTGCTGACTCCCCGGCGACGCCTGAAGGTAGGGCGAGCAATAGACGTGACTTATGCCGAGATCCGCGAGGTAATCGCACACGGCCGCAAGATCCTGGAAGCGGAATTCGGAATTCAGCTGAACTCGATAGGTCGCGCGGGGCACGTTACGCGGCACGGCGCAGAACCATCATCGAGAGCCCGGTGACCTCCACTTCCTCGCCCGCTTTATAGACCACCGTGCCCTCCTCTCGCCGAGGATCCGCGGTGTCGATCACGTTGCCCCACTCCATACCCCAGGGGCCGGTCGGGATCGTGAAATCGATGGCCTCGTGGTGGGCATTGAACAGCAGGAGGAAGCTCGCGTCCTCCGCGCGGGGGCCGCGCGGCGTGGGCGTCGGTATCTCCTCTCCATTGAGGAACACGCCGAGAGATTTCACGAAACCGTCTTGCCATTGCTGATCCGACATCTCATCCCCGCCGGGGTTGAACCAGGCGATGTCGGTGACTCCGGAGCCGTGCAGCTCCCGGCCCTGAAACCAATTCCGCCTGGCGAACACCGGGTGGCGAGCGCGCAGCTCCATTACGCGACGGGTGAAACCGAGCAAGGCGAGGTTGTCGTCGCGGAGAGTCCAGTCGTACCAAGAGATCTCATTGTCCTGGCAGTAGGCGTTGTTGTTGCCCTGTTGAGTCCGCCCGATCTCGTCGCCCCCGAGAAGCATCGGAACCCCCTGCGACAGGGCCAGTGTGATCAGGAAATTGCGCTTTTGGCGCTCACGTATCTCGCGGATCTTGGGATCGTCGGTCTCACCCTCGACTCCGAGATTCCACGAGCGGTTGTGGTTCTCGCCGTCTTCGTTGTCGTCGCCGTTGGCTTCGTTGTGTTTCTCATTGAAGCTGACGAGATCGTGCAGCGTGAAGCCATCGTGCGCGGTGACAAAGTTGATGCTGGCATAGGGTCGGCGCCCGTTGGATGCATAGAGGTCCGCGCTTCCCGTAATCCGAAAGGCGAGTTCCGCCACACCCGCTTCTTGTCCGCGCCAGTAGTCGCGGATCGTGTCCCGATACTTGCCATTCCATTCGGACCACAAGGGAGGAAAGTTTCCGACCTGATAACCGCCTTCGCCGACATCCCACGGCTCGGCGATGAGCTTGAGACCGGACAGCACCGGATCTTGATGGATTATGTCGAAGAAAGCCGCCAGGCGGTCGACCTCGTACAGTTCTCGTGCCAACGCAGAAGCGAGATCGAAACGAAAGCCATCGACATGCATCTCGGTCGCCCAATACCGCAGGCTGTCCATGATGAGTTTCAGAACTTGCGGATGCCGAACATTTAATGCGTTGCCCGTTCCGCTGAAGTCGATGTAGTAACGCGGCGAGTCGTCGACCAGGCGGTAGTAGGTGAGATTGTCGATCCCGCGACAGGCGAGAGTCGGACCGAGGTGATTGCCCTCACATGTGTGGTTGTAGACGACATCGATGATCACTTCGATTCCGGCTTCGTGCAGCGCCTTCACCATCCGCTTGAATTCGGTCACCTGCTCGCCCCGCGACCCGCTCGACGAGTATTCGGAGTAAGGCGCGAAATAGCCCAGAGTGTCGTATCCCCAATAGTTGCTCAGACCGCGATCCTCAAGGTGCTTTGGATGAAGGAAGTGATGTACCGGAAGCAACTCGACCGCCGTGATCCCGAGTAGCTGCAGATGTTCGATTGAAGCCGAGTGGGCCAGCCCGGCGTAGGTGCCGCGTAGTTCGGTGGGGATGGCCTGGTTCGCGATCGAGAATCCCCGAACGTGCGTCTCGTAGATCACCGTTTGTTGCCACGGCGTTTGCAGCGGCCGGTCGCCCTCCCAGTAAAAGGAGCCGTCCACCACGATCGACTTAGGGACGAACGCCGCGTCGTCCGTTTCGTTCGGGACGAGGTCCAGGGCTTCGGTTCCCAGCGGATATGCAAAAACCGCATCGTTCCACTGCACGTCGCCTTCTATCGCTCGGGCGTAGGGATCCACCAGCAGCTTTCCGGCGTGAAAACGCAGGCCGGAGGCCGGCTCGTAATCCCCGGCTACTCGGTAGCCATAACGTTGCCCGGGCGAGATCCCGGGGACGAATGCGTGCCACACGAAGGCGGTTACCTCCGACAGCGGAAGCCTTGTTTCGCTCCCGGCGTCGTCGAAAAGGCACAGATCCACCGAGCGCGCGTTTTCGGAGTACAGCGCGAAGTTGGTCCCCTCTCCCTCCCACGTGGCACCCAATGGGAAGGGCCGGCCCGGCCAGCTCTCCATTGCCGGGAGCTTAGAAGACGGGCAGTCGGTTAGCGTAAGTACGATGCCGGAGCAAGTCGATAACGCGATCCTGCTGCGGCTCCTCGATCTGCAGACTGAGGATTCTGCAATAAGGCGGTTAGCCGAGAGGCGCGCTTCGATGCCCGAGGCACAGCGTCTGAGCGAACTGCGCGACCAACTTGCCGAGCTGGGCTCAGATATCGCCATTGCTCGTAAGCAGAGTGAGGAGATCGGCACGGAACAGGCTCGGATCGAGGGCGAGATCGGGCTCCTCGACGCAAAGATCCAGCGTGAAGAGCAGCGGATGTACTCCGGCGGCGTCTCCAACCCCAAAGAGCTTTCGGCGCTCCAGGCCGAGGTCGAGTCCCTCAAGCGAAAGAAGGGGCAGATGGAGGATGGCCTCCTGGAGGTGATGGTTCAAAAGGATCAGGCCGCGAACACGCTGGCGAGCCTCGAGTCGGAACAATCCGAGAAGGGCGCCGCCGAGGAGGCGCTCGCGAGCACGGTCTCGGCGCTCAGTTCGGAGATCGAATCGGAGCTAAGTGAGCACACGGCCAGGCGAACCGAGATCGCGCACGAGATTCCAGCGGATCTCCTGGCCCTTTACGACAAGATCCGGGAGTCGAAACACGGAGTCGGGGCGGCCGCTCTGCAAGACGGAGCCTGCCAAGGTTGTCATACGAAGCTTCCGGCTAAGGAAGTAGAGCGATTGAGAACCGAGCGAGGTCTCCAGCGTTGCGAGAACTGCCGCCGCATCCTCGTAGTTACGTAGTCCTTCTGTCGAGACGATGAAAGCATCGCTTTACACCGACGGAGGCGCTCGCGGGAACCCCGGCCCGGCGGGCATCGGTGTCGTCTTGCTTGCTGAAGACGGCGTTCTACTTGGGCAGCTGGCGCGGAGTATCGGCGAGACGACCAATAACGTCGCGGAATACAGCGCTTTGATCGCCGGCTTGGAGCTTGCGCTCGACCGGGAGGTAAGCGATCTGGACGTGTATCTGGATTCCGAACTTGTCGTATCGCAATTGAAGGGGGAATGGAAGATCAAGAAGGATCAGCTGCGCAGCTTGGCAGCGCGCGCCGAGCTCCTGCTGAATAAGTTTTCGAGTTTCTCAATCAATCACGTACCGCGAGCCCTCAACGCGGATGCGGACAAGCTCGCGAACCAGGCCATGGATGCGGCCGCCGAAGGTCAACAGCTCAGCTCCGAATCGGTTCAACAGAATCTCTTCGAGAACTAGGTCCACGGCGCGTGGTCCTCTGGCACGCCGGCCTCGGGGCTTTGATCACGTACATCAGCCTGGGCCGCCGTCGGATCGACTATAGGTACGTGCTACTCGGCGCCGTCCTTCCCGACGTTGTCGACGCGATAGCGGCGTTCTTCATCGAACTCCCATCCCTTCGCGGGCCGGCCCACACCCTGTTGGTGGTCGTCGCGGTCGCCGTGTTGATCGTCGTCTTCTTCCGGGCTGAACGGCGCCTCGCGGTTTTCGGACTGGCCGTGGGATGGCTGACGCATCTCGTCGCGGATGGGATGTGGGCCGCGCCCCGCACCCTTTACTGGCCGGCCTTCGGAACGGCGTTTGAGTCCTCTCCCCGGGAGTCTTACTCCGTGGACCTCATCGTGCATCCGGCCGATCACCTGGCAGCGTGGGGGGCCGAGTTCGTGGGTCTGGCGATCCTTGTCTGGTTCTGGGTTGCCTTCGGGCTTGGCCGTGGCGACCGTCTCCGGCAGTTCCTTCAGGACGGGTACCTGCGTCCCTAGCGAAGGGGGGAATAGAGTTCTTCTCAAGCGCGCCGTGGAGGGGTAAGTCCGGTCGAAGGCCGGCGCTGTCCCGCAACTGTAGGTCCGCTCATCCGGAGCGGGCGAGCCAGAAAACCCTCGCGACGCGGTTGGCTCGGTGACCTTCGCGGCAAAGGGAGACCCGGGACGTTGCCCCTCTCCGGCTCCCTCCTCGTAGGTCCGTTGTGTCCGGCGCGGACCGGACGGAGAGGAGGGCCCATGGGGCGCCTCAGCGCTCTATTCCTTTGCCTGACGCTGGCAACGACTGCTTGTGGATCGGAGCCCGGCAGTCCGTCGAGTACTGCTCCATCACCGATCCATGACGACGCCTTCCCCGTCACTATCCGGGCGGCCAACGGCGCGCTGGAGATTGCAGCTCGACCCAAAAGGATCGTGTCGCTGTCGCCGACCGCTACCGAGATGCTGTTCGCCGTCGGCGCCGGCGATCAGGTCATCGCCGTCGACGACCAATCCGACTACCCACCAGGGGTGCCCACCACGGAGTTGTCGGGCTTCGAGCCGAACGTGGAAGCCATCGCGCGCTACGAGCCGGACCTCGTGCTTGCGGAGTCCGATCATCCGGCCTTGAAACCGCTCGGAAAACTAAAGATCCCTTTGCTCGTCCAACCGGCGGCCAAGACTCTTGCCGACACCTATGCACAGATCGAACAGACTGGTGTCGCGACGGGCCATATAGCCGAGGCCGCGGAACAGGTGGCCACGATGCGTTCGGAAATCGAGCGGATCCTCGAGGCAATTCCGACGTTCGAGGAGGCTCCCAGCTACTACCACGAGCTGGACCCGACCTATTTCAGTGTCACTTCGGACACCTTTATCGGGCACGTCTACAAATTGGCAGGACTGCGCAACATCGCCGACAAGGCCGACAAAGCGGGATCGGGATATCCGCAGTTATCGGCCGAGTACATCGTGGAGGCCAATCCGGATCTCATCTTCCTCGCCGACTCGGAATGCTGTAACCAAACGCCCGGCCGCGTGGCCGCACGACCCGGGTGGGACCAGATCGCCGCGGTGAAGAACGATGCCGTGATCGTCGTGGGCGACGATGTTTCCTCGCGCTGGGGTCCCCGGGTCGTCGAGTTCTTGCAGGTCGTCGTCGATGGCTTGAGGCAATTGGAGACCGCCCGCACGTGAGTGTGATCGAGGTCCGGCCGACGCGCCTGCGGCCAACGTGGTTCTTTATCGGGGCAGCGTGCCTCCTGGTGGCCGTCGTCACGGGAGTTCTCGTCGGGCCGGTTTCTCTAAACACCACGGCGGTCGTGAGGGATATCGCTGACGGCCTTCCGTTTGTCGAGGTCTCGTCCGGGTTGAACGAACAGCAGAGCGCCATCCTCTGGGAGTTGCGGATGCCGCGGGTAGTACTCGCCGGTCTTGTCGGGGCGATGCTCTCTCTTGCCGGAGCGGCCTACCAGGGCGTATTTCGCAACCCGTTGGCGGATCCCTATCTCCTCGGTGTTGCGGCGGGCGCGGGGCTCGGCGCAACGGTAGCGATCGCATATCTGCCCAGTGCCACGACGTGGCCCGTCGATCCGGTGCCGCTTGCGGCTTTCGCTGGTGCGCTCGTCGGCGTGACTCTCACATACGTACTCGGGCGCGCCAGCTGGCGCGGGCGAACAACGGCCACGCTGATTCTTGCGGGAGTGGCGACGGCCTCTTTTCTCACGGCCCTGCAGACCTACTTCCAGCAGCGAGAGGATGAGACCCTGCGGCAGGTCTACACCTGGATCCTCGGTCGCCTCACTACCGCGAATTGGAGCGAGGTCGGGCTGGTCCTCCCGTATGTGGTGCTGAGCTGCGCCGCGATTCTCTTGCACCGACGGCTGCTCGACGTGCTCAGCGTGGGGGACGAGGAGGCGGACAGCCTCGGAGTCGATACCAAGCGCGTTCGTCTCGTCGTCGTTGTAGCGGCCTCTCTCGGGACCGCGGCCGCGGTTGCCGTCAGTGGGTTGATCGGATTCGTCGGAGTGATCATTCCGCATACCGTTCGATTGCTTTTCGGATCGAGTTATCGACTCGTTATCCCCCTATCGATCGTCTTCGGCGCTACTTTCCTAATCCTGGCCGACTTGGTCGGGCGCACGCTCATCGCTCCGGCGGAGATCCCCATCGGCGTCATCACCGCATTCCTCGGCGCGCCCTTCTTTCTTGTGGTGCTGAGTCGCTCCGGCAAGTCCGCATGATTCCGATCTCGATACGAAACCTGGCGGTCGGCTACGACGGAAAGCCAGTCGTCCAGGATCTGTCTCTCGATATAGGAGACGGCCGCTGGATCACCTTGATCGGCCCGAATGGCGCGGGAAAGACCACAGTTCTCCGCGCGGTTGCGGGTCTCATCGGATTCGCGGGCGACATCGCCTTGGGCGATGAGGCCGTCGGCGTAGCTTCCCGCCGGACGATCGCGCGCCTGGTCGCCTATGTGCCGCAACGACCATTCATTCCCGAGGCCGCAACCGTCACGGATTACGTTCTGATGGGCCGCACTCCTTACATTTCCTATTTCGGGACGGAGAGCAGCTCCGACCGGAGGGTGGTCGCAGAGGTGCTCGGACGGCTAGAACTTGGTGCGCTTGCGGGCAGAGATATGGGTTCGTTAAGCGGGGGCGAGATCCAGCGGGCGGTCCTCGCGCGCGCCCTCGCGCAGCAGGCACCCGTCCTCCTCCTCGACGAGCCGACGAGCGCCCTCGACGTCGGCCACCAACAGCAGGTCCTCGAGCTGGTCGACGGCCTGAGGCACGAGGGGGGCCTGACCGTGATCTCGACGATGCACGACCTAACTCTCGCCGGGCAGTATTCGGACGCGCTTGTATTGCTCGATGAAGGACGAGCCGTCGCCCGCGGCGAGGCGAGCGAGGTGCTGCGAGCAGATCTCATCCGACGTCATTACGGCGCGGCCGTGAAGGTGCTTGCCGGCGAGTCGGGCCCGGTCATCGTCCCCACCCGCGCCGCACCGTCAGCCCAGAGATCGAGCACCGGCTGAGGGAAGCGCAGGGCCCCGGCAAGCGTTCATAATGAAATAGAGAGTTGGCCGGGTGGCCGCAGCGTGCGCTTCGGCGGACGCTGAGGAAAGTCCGGACTCCGTAGGGCAGGACGCTGGGGAAAATCCCAGGCGGGGCGACCCGCGGAAAGTGCAACAGAGAGCAGACCGCCACGGCGCTTGGGCGTCGCGGTAAGGGTGAAAGGGTGAGGTAAGAGCTCACCAGCGTGCCGGGCGACCGGTGCGGCTAGGCAAACCCCGTCCGGAGCAAGGCCAAGCAGGAGGCATGGGTGGCCCGCCCCCCGCAAGGGAGCCTCCGGGTAGGCCGCAAGAGGCGGACGGCAACGTCCGTCCCAGATGGATGGCCGCCACCTCCTCTTCGGAGGAGG
>JBHELF010000116.1:0-37314 GCA_046263155.1 Actinomycetota bacterium | reverse complement strand
CCTTCAACCTCGATATCCCAGGTCGGTACGGCGGCTTGAGGCTCTCCGACCTCTACCTTTCGAATCTCGACCGTCTCCGGAAGCTGGATATTGGAGCGACCGACCTTGCGGAAGAAGGTCAGCTCGGGAGCGAGCTGTCGGCACGCCGCGTCGGCTAAGCCTTCCGACACAAGAGGCAGCAATCTTGGATCGCAGGGGAATTCCAGCCGGTGCGAGCCGTTAGACCGGGACTCGTATCCCTGGATCGTGATGCTCTTCCCTTCATTGCCCTCAGAGAAGAGCCGCCCGGGGATCCCAAGGGAGGTCAGAACCTCGGCCACATCCTCAAGCAGTGGCCGATTGACCGACTTGATGGAGAACCCGCGCTTGCCCTTTGGCGCGCAACCGTCAGAGTCGAGGTAGCCGGCAATCAGACTCAGTCGCTGCGATTCGGGAAGTCCCAAGACCCAATCCGGAAGGCGCTTCTGCGCGGCTCCACTAACAAAGCCGTTTTCGGTCAGAAACTCGGCAAGCTCCACGCTGTTCCAAGTGATCGCAACGCCGTCGGCGCGCTCGCTTGGCCTCGCCTCGGGCATGAGATCCTGCATGACCTGGACTAAACGCTCTCGAGCGCGATCTGTACCGGGAACGGAGAACGTCACCTTCGCCCAGCGGGGCCTGCCGTTGTCGGCGGCCTTCTCATATATCGAGCCATCACCCAGGAACAAACCGAACAGCCACATGATGTCGTCGGTCGTCTCTTCATACGCGGCGAGCCGGCGCTCCCTAACTCTCTCGGCTTCGAAGCCCTCGCCGTACTGGTTGGAGTTCTTGAAACGAGTAGACAATTCGGGCAGCTTCAGCTTCCACGGCTCTCCAAAGTCGATGCTCGTTGTGGGAACGATGGCCTGGTCGAGCTCGTCAGCGCGAACGTAAGCAAGCGCGTAGCGGCCAAGTTTCTTGGCAATATCGGGGGAGTATGTGAACGAGTAGAACGGATGGTTGTCGGTGACGACTAGCTTTCTGACACCGAGTTTCACCTCACGGACAGGCTGATAGCCCGAAAACTTCTTTCCGTTCACCCGACGCCAGGTGAGTTCGCCGGCAGATTCGTCGAAGGAAAGCACTTCCTCACCGGGCATCACCAGTTCAATCGGCTTGAGCCCGCTGCGGGTCGTGACGCGTTCGCCCTGAGCCAGACAGCCTAAGTTGCCGTCCACCCATTCCATGACCGCGCCCTCGTATGCAGCCGCGCGCTTGGTGACGAGGTTGTAAACGTTGTTGCTCCAGTTCTGGATCGTCGTGTAACGCGCCCGCCCATTGCGCTTGACGATGATCTCGACAACGGCAGAGTGCAGTGAGTCGGACGAATAGACGGGAGCCGAGCAACCCTCAACGTAATGCACCCATGAACTCTCGTCGACGATAATCAGAGTGCGCTCGAACTGGCCCATGTTCTCTTGATTGATGCGGAAGTAGGCCTGCAGCGGGATTTCGACTTCGGTGTTGGGTGGCACATAGATGAAGCTGCCGCCACTCCACACGGCAGAGTTCAGCGCCGAGAATTTGTTGTCGGCCGGCGGGATGATCGTGCCGAAATACTGCTTGACGATGTCGGGGTGCTCGCGCAGGGCGGAGTCCATGTCCATGAAAAGGACTCCCCGGCTCTCGAGCTCCTCTTTGGTCTTGTGGTACACCACCTCGGATTCGAACTGGGCCGTCACACCCCCGAGGTAATTCTTCTCGGCTTCCGGGATGCCGAGCTTGTCCCAAGTGGCTTTGATGTTCTCGGGCATGTCATCCCACGACTTCACTTGCGCCATGGGCTTGATGTAGTAGTAGATGTTGTCGAAGTCGATGCCCGAGAGATCGGCCCCCCAGGTCGGCATCGGCTTGCGATAGAAGATGTCGAGGCTCTTGTGCCGGAACTTGCGCATCCAGTCCGGCTCCCCCTTGCGATCGCTCATCATGTCGATGACGTCGTGGGACAACCCCTTCTGGGGGATCTCCTCGTAGGCGACCTCGTCGTGCCAGCCGTACTTGTACGCGCCCTTGAGGGCCCGAACGTCCTGGTTTTCTTTGACCTTCACGTCGTCGGCCTCGGTGGCCACCGGGCTCCTTCCATCAGTCAGGCGTCCTGCTCTGAGTGTACCAACCACTTAGGCTCGCCTAACATTCCATTTCCGCAGGTCAGAGGCCTAAAATCCAGGGTCGGAGAACGACCACCGCGCTATCGCTGGGTCGCGGCGCTCTCCAGGAAGCGGCCTAGGACCAAGTCCCAGCCCGCCTCGTAGTTCCCTCTGACCTCAAGAGCGTCCTCACGAAGGCTCTCCCAGCCTCGGTGCTCAAGCGCGACCGCGGTGCCACCTTCGACACGCTCGAACACGACCTCGACCTCTTGCGCCGTCTCGGCTCCGCGGCCCGGATACCAGCTGAAGATGAGTCGGCCCGGAGGTTCGAACAGAAGGATCCGACCCCACTCCACTTCTCTGCCCTCGTCGTCGATCTCGTAGATGCGACCTCCGGCGAGCGGCTCGAAGCGGCAGCTGATGGCGCGCTCGCCGGCGACGGAATGAGTGACGAGCGGCCACCACGAGGCCATGCCCTCGGTGAACAGCACGAAAGCGTCCTCGGGCGGCAGTGGCACGACTACTCTCTTCCGCAAGGGGTCGATCGTTACGGGTACCTCGTTCACCGTTTGCTCCGTCGAACCCGTCGGCGAGCTTCGGCCGCGAACTCCTCCAAGGCGGTATCCCAGAAGCTCTCGACGTAGGCGCGCAGCTTCTCGAAGCCCTCTCGCTCGAGCTCGTAGATACGCCGATTGCCCGCCGGTCGCGCCCGAACGAGCCGGGCCTCCTCCAGCACGCGCAGGTGTTGCGACACCGCGGGTCTCGAGATCGGAAGGCCGCGGGCGAGCTCGCCCACGGCGAGCGGTCGCTTGCTCAAGCGCTCCACGAGCCTCCGCCGCGTGGGATCGGCCAGAGCAGAGAGGGATGCCTGGTAAGTAGTCACTTACCGTAAGTTACGGCTTACTGAGACAGGCGTCAACCCTTACTTGGAAGAAGAGCTGGGACGGGCGCGCGGATCGGAACTGGTCGGCATGAAGTCGCCCCCGAGTTCCTCGTCCTGCTCCCCCTCGTGGAAACCCGGGCCCTGATTGATGACCTGAAAGGTCTCCGCAAAGGCCATCCCATGCGGCTCCCCCAGCTCGGCCGCCCACTCGCGCACCCAGGTCGCGAGCTGCTCCGCGTCCTCACCGATCTGGCTCTGATGACACATCAGCGCTTCGATCTTGCGATCGATCGTCGCGGAAATGTCGATGGCGACCGGCTTGGCCCCCGGCCCCGCGATCCACAACTCGCGTAATCCGCGCCATGGCTCGAGGCCTTCGTCCAACAACTCGGGAAAGTGACCCGGCGTCGTGCCCGCGGTCATGGAGACGTCGAGCGAGGCATGGCCCACGGCCTTGTGGTCGGGATGATTGATGAAGCGATCCTCGATGGTCGGAGTCGGGTCGAGGACCACGTAGCGGTGGGGTCGATATTTGCGAAAGACGCGCGCGATGTCCCGCCGCAAGTCCATCGAGTACTCGACGTAGCCGTCGCGGTGGCCGAGCCATACGACCTCCTGAATGCCGACCACGGCGGCGGCCCTCTCCGACTCCTCCCTGCGCGCCGCGGCGAGCTTCTCCCCCATCAGCTCACGGTCCTGTGTCCCCGTCGACCCGTCCGTAACGATCGCCAGGGTGATGTCGGCCCCCTCGCTCGCCCAACGCGCGAGAGTCCCGGCACAGCCGAACTCCATGTCGTCGGGGTGAGCCGTTACAACTAAGACGCGATAGCTCGGCGTCACGCCGTCTTGAAAATCAGCACATCCGTCGGCGAGTGGTGAGAGATCCGGTTCGGCACGTTCCCTAGCATGAAGCGCTTCGCGCCGCTCATTCCGACGCTCCCGATCGCCACGACGTCGAAACCTTCCTTTTCGGCAACCGAAAGCAGAGCCTCCGCAGGTTGGCCTTCGACTGCACGCACCTCCGCTTCCACGCCGAACTTCTCCGTGTGCTCCAGCGCGCGATCGAGAACGTCCTCGGCTTGAGCCGCTGCAGCGATCCGCCAGCGGAACTCCTCGGGTATCTCCTGCGATTTGCCCCATGTCTTCCACTGCGTCAGGGGATCCCCCGCCGTCTTTAGTTGCGCGAGCTCTTGGGGAGTCAACGGCTCGTAGGCGCAGACGATCACGGGAGAGATTCCCAAGGCCTTCGCAAGCTGGGCCGACATCTCGACCGCTCGAGTAGCAGTAGGCGATCCGTCGGTGCCGACCAGAATTCGTTTGTATTCGCCCACGTTGGGCGGGGGCGGATCGGTCTTGACGATCAACAGATCTCTCGTCGCGTGGTGAGACACCTTGTTCGGCACGCTCCCGAGCAGGAAACGACGCGCGCCGCTCATGCCGACGCTTCCGACCACGAGGAGGTCGGCGCCCACCTGCTCGCACTGAGTGATCAGGACATCCGCGGGATTGCCCTCCTCGGCAACCACCTCAGCTCCGTACTCTTTTGCCAGAGCTTCCAGACCGTCCCCACCGATGCCCGCGTTCACGAGGACGAGCTCCGCCTTGAGCGCCTTGGCCAGCGCGGCCGCCCGATCCGTCGCGATTCGAGCGGTGGCCGACATGTCCGTTCCCGCCACGATCTTTTCGTACACGCGAGCCTCCTCTCAGTTTTCCTGTGACGAGCGAATGGCCAGCGTGCAACGAGCGACGGCGACGAGCTCCCCGTCTTCGTCTGCCACCTCTACTCCCCACACATGAATCGTTCGTCCCCGCCGCACCGGAGTGGCCGTGGCGACGACCTTTCCATCTCGGCGCGATCGGAGGTGCGAGATGTTCAGGTCGGTCCCAACGGAGTACTCACCGTTTTCGTAGTCGCAACTCAGATAGGCACCGATGGAGGCGGCACTCTCGGCCAATGTGGCCGAAGCTCCCCCATGAAGGAGCCCAAAAGGCTGGTAAACGTGAGGGCCCACGTCCATCTCCAGAACGACCTTGTCGGGACCGGCTTCGAGAAGGCGGATCCCAAGGACCTCGTGAATCGTTCCCTCGTAGACGCCTTGTTGGGCGATGTCAATCACCCGGCGATGCTACAAGCGCGCCCGATTCAGAACCTGAGCCTCCTACGATGCCGTGATGAGCGCTCGGGCGTTGGGGATGTTCTTGATCTGGTTGGGCGTGGGCGCCACGATCCTCGGGCTCCTATTACTTAGCGGCGCCCTTAGTTGGTTCGGGCGGCTTCCCGGAGACATTCGTGTCGAAGGTGAGCAGACGCGAATCTATTTTCCGATCACATCGATGCTCTTGATTTCGGCCGCCGTGACGCTGGTGGCCAATCTCATTCGCCGCGTTCTGTAGGCCCCCTTCGGGCCGACTAGGGGAGTGGATCGGGGACAAGGCTGGCGGTTGCCAGGCCCGCGGGAGCGAGCTGCAGCATCCGGCCGATCGTCGTGCCGCAATTCCAGGCCGGAAGCGTACGGAGGCTCACGTATATGTGAGTGATATTGCCGGCGGCTTCGCCGAATGCATTACGGGCCCCCGACCCCGAGTCACCTAGATTGACTGCCCCCATCCAGCAATATGCATTCGGAGCGTCGACCGGACCGACGTAGGTGACTACGCCCGCGCGCGGCGTGCCTCCGGTTCCGATCGCGAGTCCATGACCCACATGCTCAATCACATCGCCGAACTTGGGATCGACCGCACCGGTCGGTCCTGCGATCACGGCCATCGAGGGATTAACGAATTGCGCCATCTCGGGATAAACCTGAATCGCCGCGAAGTCGTCGCCTACACCATTGTCGACACTCGTCACCGTGGTGCCGATGTTCATCAGGACACCCGGGGCCGCCACGATAGTCACCCGGTCGCCCACCTCGGTGCAGTGACCCGCGGTTCCGATGTAGGGAGCGGCCTCGCTCCCGAAGACGAAGTTCATCGTGCACCAGGACGGAAAGATCATCCACGAACCGGGGCGAATCCCCGTGAACAGGAGCGCGCTCTCTTTTTCCTCGCGCGCTCGACGCGGGAGCGGAACTCCGCGGCCCTTCTCGGCGGCCGCAACGACGCGCTTGTGTAACGCGGGGGTATACCAATCGGGCGTCTCGCGCTTTAGTTCGATCCAGCGGCCCTGCGGGACGAGGTCGCCGGTGCCTGCTGCAGGTGCAGCCGACAAAGCGGACGCCAAAAGCAGCGCGACCGTCGCTATCGCTGCCGTTGTGACGCGCCGTTGCCCTCTCAAAATTCCTCCACTTCCACGTTCTATGTCTTTGTAGTGCTATTACCCGCTGGGGATGACGTGAATGCCACCCCCCGTGGACAAATTTATTCGACCGGTAGATCCAGGGGAAACGCGCCCCGTATCTCCGACTTACGCACCTGCATGAATACGGCAGCGGCGACCATGTGGCCGTCCTGCTGCCGAGTGATCTTCGCGTCCGTCACCGGGAAGAATGCGCGCTCGTCATTGATCAAGTGCTCCCATGCATCCGAGAACCGAGTCGCCTCGGGGGGCAGATAGACCGTCCCTTCGATCTGATATCTATCCAGCAACAGGAGGACCTCGACCGGCAACACCTTCTTCTTGCGCCCGTCGGCGGTGGGGTCCGCGGCGCGGGCCTCCTGATGGAGCAGGAGGTCGATCTTCGTCATCAGCGCCGACGCCGCGAAAGGCTTGGTCAGAACCTGACAATCCAGGTCCGTCGCCTGGCGAGTGGTTTCCTCATCCACCTCGTCGGCCAGCACCATGACGGGAAGCTCCTTGAACTGCGACTCCTGTCGCAGACGCTCGACGAAGCGCCATCCGTTGGCCCCGGTGAGGCGGAGATCGACTACGACCGCGTCCGGACTGTGCTCGTTTAGTTCCTTCCAGCCTTCATCCAGGCTGGCCGCGAAGTGCGCGCCGATGCCGGCGTCCTCGAGGTGATAACGCATGAGCGCAACCACCGAGGGCTGTTCTTCGATTACCACGATCTTAGGCATGAGTCCCCATAATGCCCTCTGCGTCGGAACTTGGAAATACCCGGGTGGGCGGGAGGCGGTAAAGGCGAAGGGTGCGTCGGATTGCAAAACGGGTAGACCATCGGAAACACAGCAGACCAGGGGGCTTGGAGTGGCAGAAGACCCGAAGCACTACGTGGTCGCCCACGTGCGTGAGGCCCTCGCCCAGGATCCTCGCGTAAACGACCTCAACATCCAGGTAAACATCGCGGGAAAGAAGCTCTTTTTGACCGGCAACGTTCCGACCGACGAGCGATGCCAGACGATTGCCTCCGTCGTGCGAGAGCTGCTCCCGGATTATGAGATTCACAATGAGGTCACGGTGCAGTCCTTTGGGGAGACAGGCGAGATGGAGAAACTCTCGTGATCCGGCTAGCCGCCGTGGGCGATATCCACTTCGGCCTCGATTCGGGTAACACGTTGCGTCCGCATTTAGAGGGTCTGTCGGAGAAGGCCGACGCTCTCTTGCTCGCAGGAGATCTGACGCGCTCCGGGCAGGTCGAGGAAGCTGAGGTACTAGCCGCCGAGCTCCGCGATCTGAAGACCCCCGTCGTCGCGGTACTCGGCAACCACGACTACCACCGCGACCACCAGGAGGAGATCACTGCGGCCATTGAGTCCGCCGACGTCCACGTCCTGGAGGGAGACCATGTGCGTTTCGAGGTGGACGGAGGCGCCGTGGGGATCGCGGGCGTCAAGGGTTTCGGTGGAGGTTTCGCGGGGGCCTGCGGCACCGAGTTCGGCGAACCTCAGATGAAGGCCTTCATCCGCCATACGAGGGCAACGGCGGAGATGCTCGCCAAGGCCCTGGATCAACTTCCGGCAGACGAGCCCCGCGTGGTGTTGATGCACTACTCGCCGATCAAGGGCACGCTCTTGGGTGAGAGGCTAGAGATCTATCCCTTCCTCGGTAGCTACCTGCTGGCCGAGGTCGCCGACCAAGCCGGTGCAAGTCTGATCCTTCACGGCCACGCCCACGGCGGCACGGAGAAGGGCGTTACTCCGGGGGGAATCCACGTCCGCAACGTCGCGCAGCCGGTGATCCAGCACGCCTACAACCTGTACTGCCTAGGCGGAGACGGCTTGGCGGAGTCGTCGCCGGAGTCTTCCTAGGGAAAGATGACCCCTCGCAACGCCTGATCCGCGGCGTACTGCGCGTCCTCCGCAGGACGCTCGGGAAGCGGTGAGGTTCCGGCGAGCACCTCGAAGGCCAGCTCGAGCGAGCGCTCGTTGATCGCGCCGTAGCCCACGAAGGGATAAGCATCGAAGCCGTCGGGCAGATCGCTCCAGGAAACGGGCGTCGTCGTACACAACAGACAGAAAGGATTGCCGCCCGGACCGTAGGCCGTGTGGTCGGGGGCGCGCGGCTCCCCGGCCCAGTGGATCAATCCATCCCCGCTTCCTTCCCCCGGAAGAGCCTCGGCAGTGTGAAAGAAAACCTGGCGCAGTTCCTCCAGCGTGAAATCTCCATCTGCGAGGGGCCCCTCCTTCACCTTGTTCGCAGCGCCCTTAGCGATGATGCCCTCGTCTATGCCGCTCTGATTCGAGCCCAGGATGGCTCGCGCGCGTTGCACGATGGCCATTGCGCCGCCCGCGGCGTAGGGAGCGGCCGCGCTGGTACAACAGGCGATCGGATCGGCTTCGATCTTGGTCGAGGAATCGCGCAACGCGGTGACCCCTCCATAGGCATCGGCCACGACATGCGGAGGGCTTCCAGCCCACAAGGTCAACTTGCCGTTGTCGTGGCCTCCGACGAGAACCACCCCAGGCGCCGCGGTGGACAACAAATAAGTAGGCGTGGGCGCCGCTCCCAAGACGTAGGCGGTGCCGTTACCTGATGCTGCGATGGTGAACATCTGCTCGGCAGCGTCGCGAAAGGCGGTCGATGTCTCGTCCGCGACGCGGCCGCTCAGCGGCGGAGGAAGAAGCGACAGCCACGAGTTCGTCTGTACGTCGATCCAGCCCTGTTCCGCGGCCCAAGTGACGGAGCCACCGCCCAGACCCTCGACGGAGACGATCCGAGCCGTTGGCGCGAGGGAAGCAAGTTTGTCTCCGGCCATGCGCGATGCGGTCATCGTCCCGTGGCCATGGTCGTCGAGGATCCGATGCTCCATACAACCGCCGCCGCCGTTCGCGGGCGGTGGAGCTTCGCGCGGACATGTGCCCCCGGAGCCGAACGAGATCGCCCCGACGATGCGGGTGCCCGGGATCCAGTACAGGGTGTCGGCCTGGACGCGCGCCCAAGTCGCTTCGTCGCGCTTGAGGGCGTCCTCGTAGGGCAGGTCCAGCGACAGATGCAGGGCAGGCGCGTTCTTCGGATAGCCCTCTATGTACGTCGAGGGGTGCTTGCGCGCCAGTGGCGAGCGATCCCGAAAGGCGATGCTGTAGGGGTTTATGCCGGCGTCGATGTGAGCGATCACGCCGGGACCGAGGAGCGTCTCGGTAACGAACCGGTCCTTCTTCGCGGCCCGGGCCCAGGTGTCGGAGCCCAAGGAGGGAACCAGTGCGCCGGCGAGAAGGAGGACCGCGAGGGTCCGCTTCGCACGGTGGGCGCCGGTGTTCATGTCTGACCAGAGTTCGCCCGCGGCAAGGACGCCTCCTGCAAGTTAGGGCGTATCGACCGCTTACGCGCCTCAGTCGTGTATAGGAGAGGGATGACTTACACGTCTTTACGACCGAGGGCCAATACCTCGGCGTGGAAGAGTCGTGCGGTCGCGCTCTCGAGCACTGTATTGATCGTCGTCGCGGCCTGCAGCGACGGAGGCTCGCCCGGCACGGCTCCAGAGACCCGAGGCGGCCAGAAGTTGGGCCAGGGATCGAACGGCGGGGCGAGGGTCCGCCCGCCGATCGCGCTCCTATATCTGGAGGGGACGGCCCTGGTGACGGAGGACCTGCGCGGTCGGTCGCGCGAGTTCACCGACCTCTCCACCGTGGAGGTCTTTCCATCCGCAACCGGAACACAGATTGCCTATCTGACGGGCTCTCCTTCGACGGTCAATCTCTTTACTCCGGCCACCGATAGCAGGGTTGAGATCGGGCCGGGCGTCGCCCCCGTCTGGTCCCCCGATGGGAGACGACTTGCGTGGGTGCGCCCGACAGAACCCTGCGAGGGCGAGACGTGCGTGCCGAAAGGCGAGGTCGTCGTACAGGAGGTCGGTTCGGGGCCCGAGCGCGTCGTACTCGAGGCCGGGAACTGGCGGATCCTGGGATGGGCCGGCGACTTTCTTCACGTCGTGGATACCAACGAGCCGGAGAACGTGCTCGCGGTCGACTGGAGGGCCGACGAGGAGCCGACGGACTTGGGCATCCCGCTGGCGGAGTACTGGGGGGCCTCGCCGAACGGCAAGTGGCTGCTGATCTCACGGGGAGAGGCCGCGGAGTTCCGCCGGCTCACAGGCACTAACCGACGAGTGCGGACCGTCGAAGGCCGGTTGGCCGAGGGGGCCTGGGCCCCCGATTCATCCGCAGTGGCCGCCGTCCTCCTCGGCAAAGAGTCGTTGGTCGCGCTCCTGTCGCCCGACAACCCTGAGCTCGAGTACCTGCCGGGTTCGGAGGAGGCGGCCGGCAACGTCGTGTGGTCGGCCGACTCGTCGACTGTCGCATTCGCTCGCGCCGACCCCGACGACAGAGCCAAGCTCCAGGCCGTCTATTGCGAGATCGAGGCCTTGCGTTGCCGCCCGCTGTTCTCCTGGAGACAGGGCGTGCGGCTTCTCGGCTTTCGCTAGACGCTAGAACTTTTTCGGCAACTCCACGCTGTACGCGCCGCGACCAAACGTCGCCGCGAACAAGCGGTGTTCGGCCTTTTGCAGCTCGATATCGGTGACCGGCACGATCGGGATGCCCCGGCCTAGGGCCAGCCACGTGCGGCCGCCGTTCGAGGAACCAAAGACCCCTACGTCGGTTGCGACAAACAGTTGATCTCCCACGACGATGACGTCGTTGGTCGGAGCATCCGGAAGGTTGCCGGTGATGTCGCTCCAGGTGCGGCCTCCATCCGTCGTCTTGACCACGTGGGGATCGTTGCTGCCGGCGCGATAGCCGCTGAAGCTCACGCAGGCAACGTTTTCATCGCGGGGGTCGACCGCGATACGAGTCACCCAACGATCGGGCAGCGACCCATCCAATCTCGTCCAGTGCTTGCCGAGATCGCGTGTCATCCACAGGCGCCCACTGTCGGTGCCGAAGTAGACAACCTTCGAATCCGAAGCCGCCGGCGCGATCGTCGTGAGTGTGCCGAATGGGTAGAGCTTGTCGCGCCCGGTGCCGCCTGTCAGGTCGCGGCTGATCGGCCGCCACGTCACCCCGTTATCCGTCGAGCGATTCAGCAGATCTCCCCCGTAATACATGATGTGGGGATTCTTCGGATCGAACTCGATGGGCACGAACCAGTTGCGGCGCGCAGAGATCGTTCCCGCAGTAAATCCGGTCATCGTGTCGCCGCCGTTCGTAGACCGCGCACAGTTGCCGTATTGCGAACAGGCGAAAAGGTTGTTGTGATCCTCGGGATTGATCAGGTTCTTCTCCCCGTCGCCCCCGAAATACATGTTCCAGTCGAAGCAATTAACCCAGGTAAGGCAGCCGCCGAGCTCTCCGGGCTTCGGATTTCCCCACGATCGCAGCGATCCGTTGTCCTGCGCCCCACCCGCGATTCGCGTCGGGTCCTCCTCGCTTACATCGATCCCGTAAAACTGGATCGTGGGCTGCTCGATCGCGGGAATCCACTGGGGATCTCCCGTCCCGAAGCCAACCGCCTTGTAGACGCCGCCGTCCGTACCGATGTACACCAGGTTGCGTGCCACCGGATGCCACACCATGGCGTGATGATCGGGGTGAAGGTTGCCGACGAGTGCTTGCTGAATCGTCCAGTTCGCTCCCCCGTCAAACGATTCGGCCAGATACACGCCTCCGGTAAAGACGTGCAAAGGGTCGAGCGGATCCACCCAGATACGACTGAACCACCAGCCGTAGGTCGACTGTGAGGTAGCCAGCAAGTTGTCGACGGCGGCGGCCCGCCATGTGTTGCCGCCGTCGAGCGACGTGTAGAACTCCTGGTAGTTGCCGTTCGCGTGGATATAGATCGCATACGTGAGACCCGGCACCGTGGGAGCTACGGCCACTCCGATGCGGCCGACGTCGGGCGAGACCGGAGGCAGGCCGCCCTCCAACCGTTGCCAGGTCTTGCCCCCGTCCTCGGAGCGGAACAGACCCGATCCCTTGCCCCCATAGACGCGCAGATCGGGACGACGGATGTGATCCCACATCGAGACAAATATCCGATCGGGATTGGCCGGATCGATCGCGATGTCGACTGCCCCGGTCGTGGGGTTCGCCCCCTTCAATAGGAGCTTCCAAGACTTGCCCCCGTTGGTCGTCAGGTAAAGACCGCGCTGGCCTCCTGGTCGGAACAGCGGGCCCGACGCGGCAACGAAGGCGCGCTTTGGATCGGTGGGATCGATCGCGATGCGTCCGATGGCTCCGGACCTTTCAAGGCCGACGTGCTTCCAACTCTCGCCTCCATTGTCGGAGCGATAGACCCCGCTGCCCCCGTAGACGAGGCTGCCGCCACCGGGATTCGTCTCCCCGGTCCCGGCCCACAGGACCCCGTCGCTGCTCATCGCGAGGGCGCCCATCGACTGCGTCATGCGATCGCTCCACACGGGAGTGAAGGTCGTGCCCGCGTCCTCGCTCTTCCACACTCCTCCGGTCGCGGCCGCCATATACAAGGTGTAGGGCGGAGCGGGATCGATGGCGAGATCCACCACGCGGCCTCCGACTCCGTCGGGCCCCTCGTAGGTCCAGTCCGCCGATGAGATCGCGCTGGTTCGGCTGGCCTGGCGCAGCGCGACGGCCTCGTCGACGGCGTTCTCGTAGGCGAGCAGAGGAATGGGCTCATCCTTGTAGCTCCGCTGAGCCAGGATCCAGTCGTCGGGCCCGAAGCTCGGACCCTGGAACGACGGGATACCGGCGGCGTCCGGGATCCGCTCGGGCATTCTTACCAGCGCGACGCCGCCCAGAACTGCCAGGGCCGCGGCCGCGATCGTTAGCCGGCGCAGCATGCTTTCCCTCCTGATCAGAGATCGGTTCTGAGATTGGCGATAGGAAGTCAATTCGCCCCGACGGTGGGCGGTCCTTCGGTCGTGCCCATGACTACTCCGGCGGGTCGGGGAGCTGCTGTCGCAGGTTGAGGACCGGAGCGAAGAGATCACCGGAGCGCTCGATACGCCTGAGGACCTCGGCGGACTGCCATTCGAGACGCTTGGGATCCTGTTTCTTCAGAGCGGTTCTCACCTCACCCCACTCGACCGGCGTGGAGACGGTGGGACGCTCGCGCGCTCTCAGGGAGTAGACGCACACGGTCGTCTTGTGATCATCGTTTTGGCTCCAATCGATGAAGACCTTGCCGACCCGCAATTCCTTTTTCATCTTTGTGATGACCTTGTCGGGGTGCTCCGCCTCCACCGTGCGAGCCACTGCAAGAGCAAACGGCCCGGTCTCGTCGTAAGTCACTTTGGTGTTGAGCGGAACGAAGATCTGCAGTCCCTTCGAACCCGACGTCTTGGGCCAGCTCTCAAGGTTCATCCGGTCGAGCAACTTCTTTAGCCACAGCGCGACCTCGACGCATCCGATCATGCCCACCTGCGGATCGGGGTCGAGATCGAAGACAACCGCAGTAGGTCGTCTGAGATCCCGTGCCCGAGCGAGCGATGTGTGCAGTTCGAGGTTTGCAAGATTGGCGGTCCACACGAGCCCGGCAACGTTGCTCAGAGAGCAAAACTCGATGTCCTTCTCGTCTCGCTTTCTCCGCATCGTCACGGTCTTGATCCAGGCGGGCCGATACGGCGGGCATCGCTTTTCATAGAAGAAGTTGCCCTCCACGCCATCTGGATACCTCTTGAGTGTGAGCGGTCGTTCGCGCAGATGTGAAACGACCACGGGCCCTACGGCGCGGTAGTAGTCAATTACGTCCCGCTTGGTGAAGCCCGTCGCGGGATAGAAGACCTTGGACAGATTCGAGAGCTCCAGCGTCCGATTCCCGATCCGGACGCGTTCCGGGGCTTCCTTCAGCAGGCGATAGCTCGAGCTCGGACGACGCCGTCGAGGAGTCCCCAGATTGCTTCGGCCCCCGCGCGCGCTCCCGCCTCCGCCTGATCGAGATCCGTCTCGTCGCCGACCACGTCATCGATGGCCTGTGCCAGCTGGGCCGAGTGCTCGACGTCAAGCTCTCCGTGAAGGGCGAAGTATTTGAGACCATCGCCCGAGATGCCGTAGTGATCGCTCAAGCCGGCGATTTTGGTTGCGGAGACCTCCGGCGTTTGAGATTCGTATCCGTAGAGCATCCCGAGACCGAACGCGGTGCTGCCGTTCTTCACCCCTTTTCGAAAGGCGTCGACACAAGCTTCCGTCTCCGGTTCCTCGCGCGCCGTCAGGACGTCCTTCGTCCGGGCACCGACCGTCTCGGCGAAGCGAAGCCACAAGCCGGGGTGATTCCCGTCGCGTTCGTCGGCCAGATTGGCGAGCACAATGGAGCGCGCCTTCGAGCGAGGAAGCCTCCGCGCCAGCGCTTCCAGATAGCCCGGAAACGCCTCGACCTGGCGCCAGTACTGAGTCGAGTAATAAGTGATGTCATCGAGATCCAACCGGCCGTCGCTCCACGCCTTGTAGAAGGGATGCTGCAAGAGCCGATGCGCGGCCGTGGTCGCGTCGAGCCGAACTGCGATCGAAGCGGTGGCGGGCGTGCGTAAGGACATTTTTCCTCCCCCTGAAAGATCCTGAGGCCCGGACTCTAGCGCGCCCGGCCGCCCGGACATCGATCGCAAAGGCCGCGTCTGCCCGCGTCGGGTCGCGAAAAGTAGGCTCCTCCCGGTGCGTTTCCCGCTCGAGCCGTCTCGCGACGAGTCCCGACGCCTGATCGAGGTGGCGCGCGACCTCGTGCTCGACTTCGTCGATGAGTTGCCGTCGTCGGCGGCCGCGGATCTTGACTCCGCGACGGAGTTCGCGGCCGGCCTCCGGGCCGATCCCTGGCCCGAGCTTCCCGAGGACCTGGACGAAATCTTCCAACTGGTGAAGGCGGGGGCCGCCAAAGCTTTCAACACCACGGGACCGGGATACATGGCCTTTATCCCCGGCGGCGGACTTATCTCGGCGGCGGTCGCCGATTTCCTGGCCTGTGCCACCAACCGCTTCGTAAATGTGTGGAACGCGGCCCCCGCCTTTGCCGAAATCGAAGCCACCGTCATTAGGTGGCTGTCGCAACTCTTTGGCTTTTCCGCCGACGCGCGCGGGATCTTGACGTCCGGGGGCTCCATGGCGAATTTCTCCGCGATCATCGCCGCGCGCCATGCATTGCTCCCGGAGAATTTCCTCTCCGGCACCGCCTACGTCTCGGACCAGGCACACCTCTCCGTCGCCAAGGCCGCTCTGCTCGCAGGTTTTCCCCGAGCAAATGTGCGGACCGTGCCGACGACAGCGGACATGCGGATGGATGTCGCCGCCCTGCGCACGCAGATCGAAGAGGACCGCGAGGCAGGACTGATCCCGTTCTTTGTGGTGGCGAGCGCGGGGACGACCAACACCGGGGCGGTGGATCCCATCGCGAACGTGGGCGAGGTCGCCCGGAAATTCGGCCTGTGGTTTCACATCGATGCCGCGTACGGAGGGTTCTTTCATTTGACCCAGCGCGGACAAGGCCTGTTTCGAGGCATCGAACGCGCGGATTCCATCACGCTCGACCCGCACAAGGGAATGTTCCTGCCTTATGGAACCGGCTGTCTACTTGTTCGTGAGGGCCATCGCCTGCGGGATGCACACCACATTCAAGCGGACTACCTCCAGGACCTCGCCGGCGAGGAAGACATCCCTAACTTTTCCGAATACTCACCGGAATTGTCGCGAGACTTCCGCGGTCTGCGCGTGTGGCTTCCCCTGAAGCTTCACGGCGCCCGGGCATTTCGCGCGGCGCTCGACGAGAAACTCGACCTCGCGCAGCAGCTTTATAGGGGCCTGCGCGAAGTCCCGGGCCTCGAACTGCCGTGGATACCGGAGCTGACAGTGGTGCCCTTCCGAGCTGCGGCGGTAAACGGGGATTCCAATGCCGCCACGCGGCGGCTATTGGCCGAGATCAATTCCTCCCAACGGGTATTCATGTCCAGCACGATTCTGGATGGAAGCTTCACGATCCGCGCCTGCATCCTGTGCCACCGCACCCATGAAGACCGGGTGGCGGAAGCCATAGAGATCATCGCCAAGGCAGCAGCGGCGACGACGGGCTAAGCGGGCTCCCTGCGACCAAAGCAAAGGGTCCAAACACTCCAAATGGGTTCTTCGCGCCTTTATCATCGAGAGTCCGAAGTCTTTTGATCCCGAGTGCGCACGTCGGAGTGCAATCCGGGGAGTAGCCATGGTTCAGCAGTACTGCCCTGAGTGCAAGGCGAACGTCGAGTTCACCGACGGCGTTTGCCCGCGGGGACACGCGCAGCGTCAGCCGCGCGAGATAGATGCCCTCCGGGCGGAGGTGGACGAAGCCTTCGCGGCGGCACGGGAGCAACTCTCAACCGTGATGGAGGTGCTTCCGTCACTGGGCACAGAAGGGCAACCGCCGCCGCCGGGGCCCCGAGCTCCAGGAGCCCCGGCAGTCGATGCCGTTCGTCACACGGTGGGGCGCGCGCTGCCCGACCCCGACGCGAATAAGCCGGAGGCCGTCGTGCTCGCGGAGCGTGAGGCCTATCAGATCATCTCCAAAGCTAAGGCAGACGCGAACCGCCTCCGAGTTCTCGCGGAGAAGGAGGCGACGGAGGCGCGCGACCTCGGCCGCGAGGCATTGCGACTCGCCGAACGAGATGCCGTGCAGATCCGCGCCGATGTCAAGGCGGAGGTCGACGAGCTTCGCAGTCGGTTGCACAAGGAGCTTGCCGAGCTGCGTGCTCGAGTGGAGACCGAGGTAACGGAGCTCCGCGAGCAAACGGAGCGCGAGATGTCGCGCCGGCTCCTGGAAGCCACGAATGAGGCGGTCAGCATTCGGCAAACGGCCGAGAAGGAGGCCGTCGCGTTGCGAGCGCAAGGCGAGCAGAGAGCCGCCGCCCAACTTGCCATCGCCGACCAGGAGGCGAGCGCGACACAGGCGCGCGCCGAAAAACGCGCCTCGGATCTCAGCGCCCTCGCGGAGCAGAATGCGGCCGAGATGCGCGCGCGAGGGCAGGAGCTCTTCGAGCGTGCCCAAGAGGAAGCTCACCAGATCAAAGCGGCCGCCGAGGAAAAGGCCGCCGAGACCCGTGGGCGCGCGGAAGCGGAAACCGGCGATCTGCATGCACGGGTGCAAGCCGAGGTCACCGAGCTGCGCGCCCGCGCGGAGGAGCTCTACGACAACGCCAGCGAACAGGCGGCTCAGATTCGCAACGATGCCGTACATGCGGCGAAGGAAGCGTTGGCCCAGGCACAGTCCGACGCCGCCCAAGTCCGTTCCGAGGCAGAGGTCAAAGCCGCGACGATTGAAGAAGAGGCGCGCAAGGCCACGATCGAGCTCCGCACCGCGGCCGAGCAGGAGGCTTTGGAGATCAAGGGCCAGGCCGAGAGCCAGGCGAACGAGATCCGTGCAGAGGGCATGCAGGAAGCCTCGAGGCTTCGCCTGCGGACGGAGGAAGACCTACAGAGGGTTCGTGCCAAGGCGGACGAGGAGCTGGCCGAGATGCGAACGTTGCGCGAGGCCGAGGCGGCGGAGATCCGCAAACGAGCCGAGGAGCTGTTCCACAAGACCTCGGAGGATGCAGCAGCCATAACTCGCCGAGCGGAGATGGAGGCGGATCAGGTTCAGGCGCGGGCGCGAGAAGAGGCCTCGGAGATGGCCGCGCAGGCGCGACGCGAAGCAGCTGAGATACAGCGTCAGGCCCGCGAGGACGCGGAAAAGATCCGTGAGGCGGGCGAGCGGCGCTCTGAATTGGAATGGGAACGAACTGAGAGAAAAGCCGCGAAACGACTTGAAGCGGCCGAGCGTCAGGCGCTCGCGATCGAAAGCGAGGCCCTGGAGGCCGCCGCCCAGAGGATTGAACGCGCGACTACGAGTGCCGATGACATAGTTGTAGGCGGTCGCAAGGCGGCCGACGCACTGCTCATTGAGGCACGCCAATCGGTAGCCGGAATCGATGGGGCTCTCTCCGGACTCGGCAATTCGCTCGAACGGGTAAAGAGTCTCATTGACGACGATTCGCTCGAGGAAGCGCCGGCCGACGATCAAACTAAGGATCTACGGCGGAGATTGCGTTTCGCGCGACCGGGTAAAAACGGTTCCGACTGAGCGTTAATTAATGCCCGCAGCTTGCCTTGCAGGGATTTGATGCTCAGAATCAAACCTAGGACTCAGCGGTCTCAACGGCGAGGCGAGCGAGTCTTGTCTTATGAGAGGAGGACCTGTATGAAGAGTTTCAGGGGGCTCGTAGCGCTGGTTCTCGCGTTCACGCTCCTGCCCACCTGGTCTACTGCTCAGGCCCAATGTCTGCTCTTCGAGCCCAGCGAGATCGAGGGCGAACTCGCGGAGACAATCAACGCGTACCGGGAGAAGTTCGAGAGAAGCACGCTTGGCCTGGATCAGGTATTGCAGGCGGCTGCGAACGTGTACATGGAGATCGAACAGCGCGAAGGCGATGGTGAGATCGCCAAACTCCGGGCGCAGACCCGCGACCAGGTCTTGAGCGACACGGTCACGGTAGGCGCCTTGATCATGAAGGGAAAGACCCTCGACGCGATCTGGAAGCGGATGACCCGCAACCAGTATCCGCGCAGCGTCCTGAGGCGGCCGTTCTTCGAGCACATTGGTCTGGCCGTGGGCGAAGCCAACGACCGCGTCTACGTCATCGTTGTCCTGGGCGGGCAGCTCGTAACGCCGCTCGCCTGCTGATCCACCTAACATCAAGTCAATCCGGCCGGGGCTCCCCCGGCCGGATTTTTTTAGGGACTAGAGCGCCCGCTTGCGGCGCGGCGAAGAAGAACCTCCACGTTCTCGAGCAGTGCTTCCTCCGAGATGGGTCCCAACACGACCGTTCCTTGTTGAGTTCCCTGACGCGCCCCTGAGAGTGCCGTCACGAAGCGCCACTCGTGATCGATGAAGTACGTCTCGGGAACTCCCACAACTCCCAATTCCCTCACGAGTTCGAGCTGCTCGTCTCTCACGACCGGGAAACTCACTCCGTACTCGGATGTGTACCGCCTAGCGGCCGATTCCGCGTCTCGGATATTCACTCCCACCACGATCAATCCGTCGTCGCGGAATTCCTTCCACACTCGTTCCAGAGCGGGGAACTCCGAGCTGCACGACGCGCACCAGGAAGCCCAGAAATTGAGGACCACGGGATGCCCTCTCAGATCCTCACTCGACAAGTCATCTCCGTTCAGAGTCTCGAGTTCGAAGGCGGGGACCTCGGATCCCGGGGTGACGGCGGTAGGAGACGATTTCATCAATCCGAACGCGAGCACGGCTATTACAGCCACCGCGGGAAGAAGCGTCAGCAAGAGACGCCGGGCGGTCGCACCCACGTTCTATTCGGCCCGAATGGAGGCCAGCAGCGAATCGATCACGCTGTCCGGAACCAGCACGTCGTTTGATTGCGCAAATAAGAGGAGGCTCAGCACTCGCCGCGCGGAGCGGCGCGCCCGTTGAAGTAGGTAATCCCAGTCCAGCTCGGTCTGGGCGAGGATCCCGATGGCATCAAACCAATGACGAGAAGTCTGCTCGTCGAAAGCGGTCACCTTGATTATCAGCAGGTCCTCTGGAGCGATAACCGTGAGCTCCACATCCTTCAGTTTGGACCGACGCGCGTGAGCGAGCATCTCATCGTCGAGATAGATGTCGCCTACGACCTTGAACAAGATGTCTACGAGGACGCCGCCCTTAAGCGCCTTGTAAAGCCAATTGGGATCCGTTTGATGTGTAGAAAAACCCTCCGCCTCCAAAGCTTCGAGTGCCCTGATCGCCTCGTGCGGCTGCACTAGGAGGTCGAGATCGTGGGTCCAGCGCGGTCGTCCCCATATAGAGGCCGCCAGCCCGCCGTGCATGACGTAAGAGATCTCCTTATTCTCGATCGCCGCGATCGCCTCTTTCACGACTCGGAGAAAGGTCGCCTCGTCCACGGATTTTTCTTGCGCCTCGAAGGCGATCTGATCGCGCGCGCGTTCGAGATATTCCTCGTGCTCCTGGCGCTTTGCCTCTTCCTCAGTCATGGACGTCTAAGCAAAGCACGATGGAGCCGTTTGCGTCTCTACGCCCGCAAATTCGTCTTTCGTGGGTTAGTGGATCGCGTTGGATAAGGAGTCGAACGTATTCAGGAACAGGACCGGCCCCTTCCCGAAGTAACCCCGCTCGTCGAGCGCCAGCAAAGCGGCCATCGCCTTTGCCGTGTAGACGGGGTCGAGAACGATGCTCGCGCGTTCGCCCGCCACGGTGAGGGCATCCTGCGACTCCGTCGTGTGGTGACCGTAGCCGGCGCCGAGCCACGCCCTGGTCGTCTCCAGTCCGCCGCGTTCGATATCGATGTCGTCTGGAACATCCGCGCCGCGCCGCCTAAGGGTTGCCAGGGCTCGTCGGGCGAGGCGGCGGATGACGCTGGCCTCTCGCTTCAATTGATGCGCGACCACGATCCCCACCACTCGAGATCGCAAGCCGGCGATTCGCATTCCGAGCAACAACCCGGCCGCCGTTCCGCCCGAACCGACGGCCAGCACGATGTGGGTCGGCGGCGGTAGGGCGCCGGCGGCGACTTGGTCTGCGATCTCCAGGGCCGCGTCGACGTAGCCGATGACGCCTAATGGCGAGGATCCGCCGGGGCGGACGACGTAGGGAATTCGTCGCTGCGAGATCACAACATGCCCGATCTCCATAGGAGCGGCGAGACCGGCCCGCGTCGCCGAACGATGCCGGCGGAGGGTCGCGCTCTTCCGAAGTCGTTCCAGATGAGCACTAACAGTGCCGTCGATGGGTTGGTCGACTAACGAAACGTGCGTGGCGACATTGATCCGGCGCGCATACAGCGCGGCTGCCAACCCCCAATGCGTCGCGAGACCTCCCCACGTGAAAAGCGATTTCGCCCCTCTGCGCTGCAAGTCGGGGAGGATCCACTCCAGTTTTCTGACTTTGTTGCCCCCATACACGGTTCCGAAGACTCCGTCGTCCTTGACCCAGAGGGAAGCTCCTCCGGACCTCTCCAACCCGGAGATCGGCCGCACCGGGGAAGGTCGGTCCCCCAACACGACATGGGGCAGAGTCTGCGCAAGTTTGGGATAGCGCTGCCAGAGAAATGGGGTCTGCAATCAGGCCGCTTCCATGTGCATGGGTTGATCGCCAAGCCTAGTTTCGATAGGGAGCCAACTAGGCTCCCCGGCGTGGAACGCGTGGAGGGTCTTGCTTCGAAGTCGGTTCCCGATGAGAGCACCCTGCGCGACGTCATCGATACGTTGGCCGAACTCGATCGCACTCCGTGCTCACCCGGCGAGCGCGAGGCCGCGCTGTGGTTGCAGGGGCGCCTGGCCTCCGCGGGGTGTGCCTCGGTCGACCTCGAGGAAGAGCCCGGATGGGGGCCTTTCCCGCCGACACTTACGACCCTTGGTATCGCGGCCATCGCGGCGGCTACTCTCGTGGCGCGCGGCCGTCGTGTCGCGGGAGGCCTGGCTGCTCTGGCGGCCGCCGTCGGAATCATCGACGAGGCACAGAACGGTCCGAGGCTTTTTCGGCGAGCGATTCGTCGCCGGCGCACGACGGTCAATGTCGTGGCGCGCACGGGGGATCCCGGCGCGACCCGGACTCTCGTCGTGCTTGCCCATCACGACGCGCCGCAGACAGGTCTGATCTTCAATCAGAGACTCGAGAAGGCCGCGTACGAACTGGCGCCCGAATACATCTCTCGGATCAAGACGGGCATCCCGCAATGGTGGGGACTCCTCGCAGGCCCGCTGTTCACCGTTATGTCGGCGGTGACCGGTAGAAAAGCGCGCGCCGGACTTCTGTTGTCCACGCTGGCGACCACCTTCCTCGCCGACATCTGGCGGAGTCCGACGGTTCCGGGGGCCAACGACAACCTGTCGGGCGTCGCGTCGCTGGTGGCCCTCGCCGAGATGATCGAGGACCGACCTCCCGCAGGGTTACGTGTCCTGCTCGTTAGCTGCGGATCGGAGGAGACCTTGCAGGACGGAATCAGGGCCTTCATGGAGCGCCATCGCGGTGAACTCGATCGTGGCAACACGTGGGTCCTGAACCTGGATACGGTCGGCTCTCCTCACTTAGTGCTGCTGGAGGGCGAGGGCCCGGTGTGGATGGAGGACTACACGGATCCCTCTTTTCGAGACATGATTGCGCGCGCCGCAATCGAGGTGGAAGTCGATCTCGAACGGGATATTCGAACGCGCGCCTCGACGGATGCAATTATCCCCAGCCGACGCAGCTACCCGACGGCGACACTGTTGTCCATCGAGCCCTGGCGCCTTCCCGCGAACTACCACCTGCTGAGCGACACGCCGGCCAATGTGAATTACGAGACGGTGGTGAATGCTGTGCGGATCGCGTACGCGGTAGCGCGAAGACTTTCAGAATCTCAGAGTGGGGCCGTCACTCCTGCTCAGCGACGACCGTGACGGTCTCCTGAACGGGCGGGTCGAAGGCCGCATGGCGGGAGTCGACATACTCCACCGTTAGATCGTGAGAGCCGGGATCCAGCTTGACCCACGTCGTTAACGAATAAGGCATCCGCTGAAGCTTCCCGTCCACGTAGACGTGCAGATGGCCGCCCGCCTTGGAGAAGGCCGACCGCGCCAAGGGGGCGTTTTGGAGATCGAGCTTGAGCCTTGTCCGCTGGTTTGCGGGAACGGTGTCGCCGTCGGAGGGCTGAAGTATCCCGAGGACGATTGCAGAGGTGGATATCGCCTCACTAGTTGAGGCGGTCTGCTGTCCGAGACGAGGCAGGGCGACCGCGCCAATGCCGAACGCGACCCCGGCAGCCAGCAAGACGACCGGAAGCCGCGATGTCTCCCCCTCCGGCGTACGTACCAGAACGGACGTGACCACAAGGGCCCCGCCGACGAGAAGTAATTCGAGCTCGACTCCTCCCGCCGGGCCCACGGCATGTGCGAGCGGAAGCGACGTCTGTGCGACCCACATGGCAGCAACCCTACGGCTCGGCCTCGTAGTGCCTACACCAAGATCTGTTCGAGCATGTGTGGAGAGAAGGGCACGCTGCGCCGGACGTCAACGGCGGGACTCAGCCGGCAGACGCGCGCCCCGCCCCCGGCTTCAAGCGCGCGGCAGCTTCCGGTTCCAACCCTTCGGTGGGATGAACGGGTCGTCTCCCTCGCTCAACTCGCCAAATGCTGAAGGCCGCCGTGGACGCCACCAGCCAGGCGGCCCCGAGCACGAAGCCACCCAGGACATCGGTGATGTAGTGGACGCCCAGCGCGAGCCGAGAGAAACCGATGAATAGAACCAGTACGAGCGCCCCCGCGAGCACGAACTTTCGCCGTCGCTTGGAAACGGCCGGCAAAAACACGAGGAGGAGTGCCCCGTATGCCACCACGCTCGACATCGAGTGACCCGAAGGGAAGCTCTGGCCGTGAGCCGTCGCAACAGGATCCACAAGAGACGGCCGCGGTCGGTCGACCAAAACCTTCACGACTGTATCGACGGCTCCCCCCAACAGAGTTGTAAGCGCGAGGAAGACCGCGAGACGTCTTCGTTCCCTTCTCCAGAGGAAAATCACGGAAGTCCCCACGATCAGGTAAAACCACGGGGGGCCGCCGAGGAAACTCGCGACTTGCAATCCTTCGACCAACACAGGTCGGTCACGCACCCACTCGTGCAGCGAGTTCGCGGCGGCCGTATCGACCTTTATTAGCGATCCCGATCCGACCACTTGGCTGAGAAGGATTCCGAACGGCACCGCGACGAGGAGGAATGCCAGGGCGAACAAAGTCAGTCGCAATCCGTAGCGCTGCTCGGGGTCGAGCCGTCGCCTCCAGAAGGTCTGCACGGAGTCCATCAGTTCAAGGTTTGCCCTGTCGTGCCCCGGAGCAAAACCCCGCAATGGAAACGACCGAGCGAAATCGATGGATCCTGATAGGCCTGGGCGCCATCCGCGCCCTCCTGTACATCGTCGCGATTCCCTTGGTCCCGCTCCTGTACGCCGACCATTTTCTTGTGCTCGTCGTTCTGCGCCCCAGCAAGGAGGTTCTGGTGGCCGCGGGATTCGCCGCGCGGCAGGGAGAGATCGGGTTATTCGAACTTGTCGTGGCGGCACTTCCGCTGTCGGTTCTCGGGGTGTGGCTCTTTTTCTTTCTCGGGCGCGCGTACGCGGCCGATATCCGGAACAACCGCCTGAGCGGGCTCGCGGGTCGCCTGTTGCGCCCCCAGAAGATCAACGAGGCCTCCAAGATCCTTAGGAGGAAGGGAGATCGCTTGATCGTCCTGGGCCGCCTTGCCTTTCTGGCGTCGACACCCGTGGCGGTCGCGGCCGGGGTGCTACACATGCGGACGACGCGCTTCCTGCGTGCAGACGCGAGCGGCGCCGTCGTGAGCCTCGTCCTGAGTGTCGCCGCCGGCTACGCGCTCGGCGAGGCCTACGAACGAGCGGGCCCATGGCTGACCGGAGTCGGAGTATTAGCACTCATTTCATTCGCCATCCTGTTGGGTCGCTACCTCACTAAGCAGTAGCGCGATCCGGAGGCACCAACACCAGGAGCCGTCGGGGTTGCTTTTCAACCCTGAATTCCCGATCTGATGCTTCGAAGGTTTCGCCATCCCGGGCGAGTCGTAAAGGTTCGGCGGAGCGAATCGCGACCTGTCGTGCGAATCGCTGCTGATAGACGCGGCTCCGACCTAGGCGACCGGCGAGAAGGGACATCACCAATCGTGTTCGGGACATCCCTTTCCTCGCGTCCACCATCCGGATATCGAGTTCTCCATCGTCCAGACGCTCGCGCCAAGAGGGTGCAAATCCACTCGGCTGGTATCGGCAATTCCCAATGAACGCCATCCAAACCTGCGTCTCGCGGCCGTCGACCTCGATCGACAGGGGTTGCGACCTCTTCAGCACGGAGGCGAGGGCAACCAGTAGAGCCGGCCACTTGCCCAGTCTGCGCTCCAGCCGCTCGCGTGTGTCGACGAGATCGACGTAGCTGCCGAAACTAGCCGTGTTCACGAAGACTTTGCCGTCTATCGTCGCAACATCGATCGCGGCAGCTTTTCCGTCCTTGGCAGCATCGAGCGCGGACTGAAGATCGTCCATTCCAAGGTCGCGGGCCAAGTGATTCAGCGTGCCCGTGGGAACGACCAGCAGGGGCTTATCGGCATCGATCGCGATCTGGGCGGCACAGTTGACGGACCCATCCCCTCCGGCGACGCCGATGACGGCCGCGTCGTCCGCGCCGCTGTCGAGCACTTTTCTTAGTTCATCGGGGCGGTCGGGGTCGACCTCCACGATCACTGCATCCGGCAAGGCGTCGACCAGCGAGTCGTGAGGCGAGGTCGATATGCCGGGCCCGGCCGCGGCGTTGACCGCGAGGTAGAGGCCTTTGCCGGTCGGCAAGGGATCGACCGCCGATTCTGAAGCAGGACTCAGCTGGGGAACGCGCGGCCGCGCGCGTGGCCAGAGGCGTAAGGAGAGGACTCCCATCGCGGCACCCAGCACCGCGCCGGCGAGCACGTCGCCGGGATAGTGCACCCCGACATAAACCCTTGAGCTCGCGACCCCCGCCGCCAGCGGGCCCAGGAGCGCTCCAAGCCATGGCAGCTCCAGGGAGGCGCCCGTCGTGAAGGCGAAAGCAGAGGCCGAGTGGCCGGACGGAAACGACAGCGACGTGGGAAGGCGACGCAGCCGGCGCACCTCCGGGACGACGTCTATAAGGGGTCGCTGTCGCCGAAAAGCGAATTTGATCGGCAGGTTCACGAGAGCCGAGGTCAACGCGAGCGACGTGACTCCCCGTAAAGCCGCGCGTCGCGCGAACCTCTTCCTCGTCAGCCACAAGCCTCCGGCTATGCCCAGCCAGAGAACCGAGCGGTCGGCAGCGCGACTGAGGCGAGGCAATGAGGCCTGGGCGATCGGTTGCTCCGACCGGGCAACCGATCGAAAGACGGCCAGGTCGACCCCATGGAGCACAACGAGAAGGTTTCGGACGCTTCCGACGATGGTGGATCGCATCACATGGCTTACTTACCCTCAATCTCCGGCGTGGCGGCCCTTGAGTCAGGAATAGTCCGACGCGTTTGTCGTTCTCTCTAGTGGGGTTGAGAGATCAAGACATAAGGATTCAAATGCAGAAAACACAGCCTCGCCTGGCAGAGTCCACAAGCGTGGGTCAGGTGCACCTCACGGTGGCCGATCTGGATCGAAGCGTCGCCTTCTACCAGGACGCCCTGGGCTTGCAAGTATTGGAGCGCGAGGCGAAGCGTGCGTCCCTCGGCGTGGAGCCAATCGAGCTGCTCCGCCTCGAAGCACTACCGGGGGCGCGGCGCGTCTCCCGCGCTACCGGCCTTTATCACTTTGCCGTCCGGGTGCCAGATCGCATCAGCCTGGCGCGCTGGTTGGACCACGCCATCAAGTCCCGAATCGCGATCGACGGCGCTTCGGATCACTATGTCAGTGAGGCGATCTACCTGCACGATCCAGACGGCCACGGAATCGAGATCTACGCCGATCGGCCGCGCGCCTTGTGGGAGAACCGCCTATCCGAGATGGGCGTTCTTCGACCCCTCGACGTGAACGCTCTCTTGGATCAGCTGGATGGCTCGGAACCCGCTTACCGAGGCATGCCGGCGGGAACGGACATGGGCCATGTCCACCTCCAGGTGAGCGACATTCCGAAGACGGTTGCCTTCTACCGGGATGTTCTCGGCTTCGACCTGACGATGGGATATGGGGACAGCGCGGCTTTTTTCAGCGCCGGTGGCTATCACCATCACATCGGCACGAACACCTGGCACAGCAGGGGGGCGGGGCCTCCACCCGACGACAGTCTGGCTTTGCAGTCCGCCACCATCGTTCTCGCGAGTGAAGCTGAGCGGGACGCCGTCGTCGCGCGACTTCGCGCTGCCGGTCACGAGCCTCTGACGAGTGACGGGGCGATCGTCGTCGAGGACCCATCCGGCATCAAGCTCCGGCTCGACGTAGCTCCGTCGTAGATCCACCGCCGGCTCGATTCGTAGAGCCGGGCTCGAGCTCCGTGCCCAGCTCGGCGTCAGGCCGCGCGCGGCCGAGCAACTCACCGGTCGCGGTCGCTCTCAGAATTAGCGGGGCGGGTGTCTGGGACAGATCGTCCAGCGACGCCGGAAGAGGCACGAGTAGCTCCGCAACACCCGCCTCCCAGTTACGGGGTTTCACTCCGAAGCCCTGGAGCAAGCGCAGCAGCGGAAGATTCTCGCCGAGTGTCCACACACGAAAATGGGTTACCCCATTCTCGATCGCAGACTTCGCGAGCAGCCACATCAGGGTCGATCCGAGGCCTTGACCGTGCCATTGATCGAGCACCGTCACCGCGGCTTCGGCGGATGTCGGCTCCTCGGAGATACGAATCCAGCGGGCAACCCCGAGGCCCGGCGAATCGACGTGCTCGGCATCTAAAGCAATCCATGCCACGTGATTGGTCCCGTCGACCTCCGTCAGATAAGTCAGTTGCTCCGCGGTGAAATGGTCTACCTCCCGGAAGAATCTTCGATACCGAGACTCCGGCGAGAGAGCCTTGAGGCCCTCTTGCAGTCGCCACTTGTCGACGGGTGAGATGGGGCGGATGGTCGCGCGCAGACCGTTCTTGAGAGTCGTCTCTAGTTGCATCCGATGACGATAGCCGCGGCTCCGCCCACCGCGGCGCGCACAACGGCTTCCTCGCGGAGAAATAACAAGGCGTTCATATCGAAGAAACCTGCTGGCAACGAAGAGCCCCTAGATTCCTAGCGACGGTTGAGGAGACTGGTTGGAGGATTCGGTGCTGGCATTACTTCACGAGGGCTTGAAGCCACTCTTATCTGTCCTTCGGCACGCCGACAGACTCCTGGCCTCTGAAAGTATCGAGAACGCTCGTCGAGCGGTTATCGAAAATGATCGTCGCTCGGAACTCATGGCCGCAGTACGCGAGACTCGCTCGCAATCGGTGGTGCCTGCCCGCACAGCGTCCTAAGACGCCCCTGCTGCGTGTCGGTCGGCCCGGTCAGGCGACGGCAACCTTCGAAAGGACGCGCACCGGCGCAAGGATGTCGAGGGCCGTATCCACTTTGCTTGCATCCCCGACAACGCGGCTCCGTCCCTGCGACTGAGCATCCTCAGGCGAAAGTCGGCCGAAGCCCACCTCCATGAAGGTGGCCAGGTCAGTCTCGACCAATAGATCCGCAACGCCCGGGGCGTGTCCCGCGCGCACCATGACTTTCCCATCGTCGACCTTCACCGAGAAGGGCACGCCGTCGATGATGAATTCGTAGGTCTCGCGCACGCCGCGGGCGGCCTCGCGATCAGCCATCTCCTCCATCACGGGGATCAACCACTCGAGGTTGAAGGCCTCGTCGCCCTCATAGCTACCGAGGAATTGGGTTCCCCAGCGGGCAAGCTCGAGCATCGCGGGTTCGAGACTGCGACCGCGCTCGGTGAGCTCGTAGACGGTCGCCGACGCGGGCGGATCCAGGCGTCGGCGCGCTATGAGTTCCGCAGCCTCGAGTTCCTTCAGCCTGCGGCTGAGGAGATTCGGGGCAATGCCCTCGAGACGCGTCTGCAGATCGGTGAAGCGCTTGGGAGTGAAGAAGAGTTCCCGCAGCACCAGCATCGCCCAGCGATCACCGACCACGTCGAGCGCACGGGCCAGGGGGCAGTACTGCTCGTAGCTACGCATGATAGACTCCCAGTATAGGTCAGCTTGACAGAATGTAGTGGCTACTATAGGAAGTCAAGTATGCGCCGCCTGGGCCGATTCGTCGTTCGCCATCCGCGTCGCCTTCTGATCGTTTCGGCTCTCTTGCTCGCGCTCGCCGGCGGCCTCGGCGCGTCGGTAGTCGACCATCTCTCGACGGGCGGATTCGAGGATCCGGACAGCGAATCGAGTCGCGCCGCGATGCGCATCGAGAAGGCCTTCGGCGTCGCCGATCCAGACGTCGTCCTTCTGGTTGAATCCCGCACCGGCTCGGTGGACGATCCCGAGGTTGCGGCCGCCGGCGTCTCTTTGACACGCGCCCTCGCCGAGGAGGAGGGCGTCGCGCGCGTGGATAGCTACTGGAGCCTCGGCGGGGCTCCCCCGCTGCGAAGCCTGGACGGATCCAAGGCGATGGTTCTCGCGCATCTCGAGGGGACTCAGAACGACAAGAACGACACCCTCGAGGTCCTGGCCCCTAAGTACTCACGCTCCAACGATGTGATCAAGGTGTCGGTCGGGGGCTTCGCGGAGGTCTTTCGTCAGGTCACGTCACAGGTGGAGGAGGACCTCGTCCGTGCGGAGATGGTGGCGATCCCCATCCTGCTCATTCTGCTCCTGTTTGTGTTCCGAAGCGCGGTCGCGGCGACGCTTCCTTTGGGCGTGGGGATCGTCGCCGTTCTGGGAACTCTGTTGGTCCTGCGGCTCGTAGCTGCAGTGACCGAGGTATCCATCTTCGCCCTGAATCTCACCACCGGAATGGGCCTCGGACTCGGCATCGACTACAGCCTGTTCATCGTGTCGCGCTTTCGCGAGGAACTCGCCGCAGGCAAATCCGTCGACGATGCGGTCGTGCGAACGGTCGAGACCGCGGGCCGGACCGTTGTATTCAGCGCCGTAGCGGTCGCTGCATCACTCTCGGCACTTCTCGTGTTCCCGATCGTTTTTCTTAGGTCCTTTGCTTACGCCGGCATACCTGTGGTCGCGCTTGCCTCCATCGGCGCGACCGTCACACTTCCGGCCCTGCTGACTCTTCTGGGACCTCGGATTGACAGTTTGAGCGTGCGCCGACCCAAGAAGCTGACGGCCGAGAGACAGACCTGGCATCGGATTGCCACATTCGTTATGCGGCGACCCATTCCGATCGCCGCAGTGGGCGTTGCCATCCTCCTTTTCCTGGGGGCGCCATTTCTAGACGTCAGGTTGGGGCTTCCCGACGATCGGGTCCTCCCTCCAGGCGCCCCCGGGCGCGTCGTCTCCGATGAGCTGCGCGCCGACTTCGCCGGCAACGAGGCCTTCGCGCTCTCGGTGTTGGCGGACGGCGTAGACGTGCGGGATGCGAACGAGGAAGTCGAAGCATTCGCTTTGCGTCTTTCCAAGATCGATGAGGTCGCGCGGGTCGACGCGGCGACAGGGAGCTACGTAGCGGGAAGCCTGCTCTTCAAGAGCGAATTACTCAGTCGACGGTTCACGGCCGAGGACGCGACTTTCTTTTCCGTAGTGCTCGATCCCTCGGTGGAGCCCCAATCCGCGGAGGCCGAGAAACTCGTCCAAGACATCCGCACGCTGGAGGCCCCCTTCATAGTCCAGGTGACGGGTGCCTCTGCCGATCTGGTGGACAGCAAGCGAATCGCCTTCGCCCGATTCCCTATCGCCTTGACGTGGATAGGCCTCGTGACATTCGTGACTCTTTTTCTTCTTTTTGGCAGCCTCGTGGTCCCCCTGAAGGCCGTGTTCCTCAACCTCCTCAGCCTGACCGCGACCTTCGGTGCCATGGTTTGGGTATTCCAGCAGGGGCATTTCGCGGATGCACTCAACTTCACGCCGACGGGGTCACTGGTGCTGGCCAACATCATCCTTATGTTCTGCATCGCGTTCGGACTCTCGATGGACTACGAGGTCTTTTTGCTGTCGCGCATCAAAGAGGAGCACGACCGCACCGGAGATAACGAGACATCCGTGGCCTTGGGCTTGGAGCGGACCGGGCGAATCGTGACTGCTGCGGCCGCCCTCATCGCAATTGTTTTCGTGGCGATGATCAGCTCTGGAGTCGCGTTCATCAAACTATTTGGCATGGGTCTCGCGCTTGCGGTGATCATGGATGCGACCCTGGTGCGGGCGGCGCTCGTTCCCGCGTTCATGAAACTGATGGGATCCGCCAACTGGTGGGCTCCCGCTCCCCTTCGCCGGGTGTACGAAAGATTTGGCATTCGCGAGGCCCCCCTGGGAGGTGTCGAAGGATGAGAAAGGTTTTGTCCCTCTTATTCGTCTTGATGCTCTCCGCATCGGCGTGCGGTCGGAGCGATTCGGCTGCACCGGGCGATGAGGGCGTCGCGGAGTCGGGCCAATCGGACGCCGGTGATTCCTCGCGCCTGGCCAAGTCGGTCGACAAGACCGGCAGGCAGAAGGCTGCAAAAAAGACTTCTGAGGCCAAGGGAGACGGCGGCTCGGCGGCATCGCGAAAGGCGCGGTCCGCCGAGAGAACTGAGTCGGACACCGGGGCCCCAAGCGACACGGCCGGGCCCTCAGCATCGCGAGGCGCCTCCCCACTCTCCGCAGGGACGTACTCGTACGACACCGACGGGACGGTCACGGTGTCGGGAAACAGGCGGCCGCTGCCGGAGAACACCACACTCACCGCCGACCCTCCTCAAGGTGACGTCCAACGCCTGGTCCGAGACCTGCGCGACTCCGACGGCAACGGCACCGTCACGGAGACGAAGCTGATGTTTGCGGACGATGGCGTATATCTGACATACGTCAAGGTCACGTCCAAATTCCCCGGCGGACTGACCGACGTCCGTGAATTCAAACTCGATCCCCCGGAGCTGATCGCCCCACGCGATATTGAGCCGGGCTTCTCACGCTCCTTCGAGATGGAGGGCTCGGGTACGCGGGCCAACGTACGTATCAAGGCGCTCGGCTTCGACGACGTGACGGTGGACTCTCGCACCATTCGAGCGCTGGTAGTGGACACGAGGATCGTCTTCTCGGGCGCCCTAGAGGGCGAGCAGAACTCAAGGACGTGGTTCTGGACGAAGCACATCCTGGCGCTTAGAGAACAGGTCGACAGCGACGTGACGAACGGCCCCATCCGTGTGCAGAGCGAGTACGAGGCCGTGCTTCGGGAGCTCGAACCTTCCTAGCCGCACCGTGGCCGGGGAAACCAGGTCAGGTCAACGTGCAGGAGATGAGCTCGTATCTCGGGATGGAGTAGGTCACGGGCGACTGACACGTCAGACGGTGTTGCTCTTCACCGGTGCTGATCCGCAGGCGCACCTCGGCACTGCGATTCCCCGGGATGGCAAAGGTGGCGATGAGTTCGTCCCGCGTCAGTGTTCGCGTGAACAGCGAGACGTCATCGACGCCAAGCGTGTTCGTCTCGCGCCGTAGGAAGTACTCGGCTGCCTGAACCGCGAACCCGTAACAGGAGCGGCCCCGGTAATGCTCGAGCGAGATGATCCGTTCGGCATAGCTCTCCATCAGGCCGGCGACGCTCTGCGGGGTTACCCTCCCGTAATAGATGCCGTGCGGAAAGCAGACCAGGTTCGCGGCAAAGCGATCTCCGCCGATGTGCGAGCACTCCCATGCCTCCACTCTGTCCGCGGCACACGCAATCCTCGCTACCTGATTGCCTCGAATCGAACAACAGGCATCGTGGCGGCCGTGAGTGCATACGAGAAAGATCGGCTCATCCTTTGTTGTGGTTCCCGCCGGTGGCCGAGTGTCGTTCAACGCACCCAGGTCGAAATCCAGAAGGTCGTCCACTTTGCCGAGCGTGGCGTGGGAGAGATTGACACCGGCTTCGTGGGTACGGGCGAAGTAGACCTGACGCTCTGAACCCGCGAAGCGGGTTCCCCTCCGGATGAGGATTATCCGAACGCCCGCGGAGCGCGCACGAGCCCTGAGCTCTGTCGCCATTCGCTCGGGAAGCCGGCTGCGCGTAGGCGCGTCGTACCCCCACGATCCGGGTTGTTCCAGAAGTACCCACCGGCGAACGATCGAGGCGGTTCCGTAAAGAGGTTCGGCTCGAGCTTCCGAGGAGTCCGCGCATCGGAGGGTGTCACCCGCCAATGGCAACCTCGAGCAGACCCTCTCTTATCAAACGACGCACGAGCACCAAGGCGCCGTCGCGATCTAGCAGAGGGTAAAGATCTTTGACCTGTAACTGCTGTCGCCGAGCGATTTCCTCCATCGCCGGTCTTGCGATGAGAGGCATCTTCAGCTCGCGGTCGACCAACAGAACCTTCAAGCCTTGAGATGTCGGAAACAGCGCGCAAATGGCGCCTCGGCGCCGAATCAAACTAGTCTCGTCCCCTATCTCCCGAAGCAGTTCGAATTGCTGGAGCTGACCGCGGAGGATCGGCTGGGCGGAGGTCATCATTCGCCGCGCCATTCTCTCGGTCAGCTCATCGATATCGACCTTGTCGAGCCACAAGCGCACCTCTTCGAGATAGCGTCCGATCCATTCACTGAGCCTCTCGATATCGCCGGTCGCGCGTCGTGGGATTCGCTCCTGGAAAGCCGGCTCTGCCGCCGCGAGCTTTGTCAGGACCTCCAGGATCTCGATCGATCTATGCGTCAGGACACCCACCGTGAGATGGGCCGACGCCTGCTCGGCCGTGGAGGCCTCGTGCGGAAAACCCTTGGGGATGTACAGGCAGGCGCCCGGACGAAGTACGTGGTCGACGAGGACACGCTTCTCGTCCTGTTCGTCGTAGACGACCCAATGCTTGACCCCCGAGATCTGAAGGATGAAGACGTCGTGGTCGTCACGGTGTGTGGAGAAGCCCTGGGAGCCGGGAGGAGTGACATAGGCATTGACCTGTAGCCGGTGTCCGAGCGCAAGTTCGAGCTCCCGACAGAAATCCGTCAGGGGTTGCCAGAACTTGTGAAGCGACTCGAGCACGATCGTCGCGCCCTCCGAGAAACGTCGGTAAACGAGGGCCGGGCTGACTTGGGCCTCTGTGGTCCGCGTGCTCATCCTCGGAGTGACCGTGTAAGTCGAGAGGTCGAGGTTCTCTCCGCGGAGGACCATGCGGAGGCTTGAGGCGCGCAGACCCAAGGAGGCGACCATGTGATCGAGGTCCTCCCAGGACGAGAGATCGTCAAAGGACCCTCCTGCCGAGGGCTGGCGGATTAGAGGCGCGCGATCCCAGTAACGATCGAGAAAGGTGTCGACATCCCCGACGCAGCGCTGCAGCGCCGGCAGCTCGATGTGAGAAACGGCGGTGTTAGCTGTCTTGCGTGTCGGTGTCGCCGGTGTCCGCGTCGGTCCCGTCGGAATCGGTGCCGTCCGTGCCGTCCGTGCCGTCCGTGCCGTCCGAATCCGTCCCGTCGGTGTCCGTGTCTGTCCCGTCCGTGTCGGCAAACAGCTCGGCTCTGCTACCGGAACGTAGCCAGGTGGTGGAGATGTCCTCGTCCGTCAGAGTCTTTTCGGTCACCGCAGACCTCCTCGCGCTCGGTTGCGTCGGGCCGAGCCTAATCGAGGCCCCCGAATTCCAGCCATCTGACCTGACCGAGATCCGCGCCGACCTGCTCCCATGACTTCCCACCATCGGATGACAGGAAGACGCGGCCGTCCTTGGTCCCGAAGGATACCGATGTGCCGGACGCGCTCACACAGCCGGTATCTATGTTGTCCGCGAACCATTCGGGAAGGCCCACCTCGCACTTGGCGAAACCCGTGCCCGAGAGTGGTCTTCGATAGATCGCCGATCGGCCCCCAAAGGGCCCGTCGCATGCCGTCATGAACAGGGTGTCCTCGCCCACCGCCACCGCGCGCGCATAACTCGCATGCAGATCCTCGTCCTCGAACTCCCACGACTTCCCCGCGTCGCGGCTGGATGCGAATCCCCACGCGGTCGCGGCCACAACGACCCCATTGGCACTTGTCACCTCGTGCACATCGGCACCGATATCAAGGGTCGGCTCCCACGCTGAGCCGTCACGTTCGGAACGCAGAATTCCGCCCACGTGCACATTTGCGAAGAGTTGCCCGCCGCTCAAAGTGAACGAGCGCACATCCGGTGGTCCTCCCCAGGGCGTGAACCACTCGGCGCGTCCGGGGGCCTGGTCGAAGCTCGCCACACGGGTCAGCTTTCCGTCATCCAGCCGCAGCAGCCGAGCGTCGCTCGTGCCCACCCAGACGTTGTCCCCGTCGATCAACAGACAGTTGAGTGACAGATCCGAAGATGAGGCGACGGCTTTCCACCCGGCGCCTGTATTGCGCCACAGCTCTTGCCCGTCCACAATCACCCAGCGCCCGGCGGCGGCGTCTAGATAGAGGGCTCGAACGTCCCGGTCTTCGAACTCGACCCGATCTTGCGCACCCAGAAGGTGCAGCCCCGTGCTCGTTGCCGCCGTAAGTGTGGTCATAGCCTGATCAACCGAGGCCAGCATAATTAGCTTCCCTCGGGCTCGAGTCGCCCGATCGTCCTACGACCGCCCGTATCAGCAGGAGAACGATGAAGCCGGAACTCGTGATCCGCACCTATCTCATCATCAGCGGACTCTTCACGTTGTCGGCCTCGTTGATCTGGGGCATCAACACGTTGTTTCTCCTCGAGGCCGGCCTTTCGATCTTCGAGGTCTTCGTCGCGAATGCGGTGTTCACCGCGGCGATGGCTCTATTCGAGGTTCCTACGGGAGTCGTGGCCGACACCCGCGGACGGCGAGCATCCTTCCTCCTCGCGGAAGCGACGCTCGCACTCGGAACGCTTGCCTATGTAGCCGTCTTCGCGATCCAGGGCGGGCTGCTTCTCTTCTGTCTCGCAGGGGTGATCCTCGGACTCGGCTTTACGTTTTATTCAGGAGCGGTCGAAGCGTGGCTCGTGGATGCGCTCAAGGCAACTGGTCACCGCGGGGAGCTGGATCGCGTCTTTGCTCGGGCTTCCATCGTGTCGAGCATTGCGATGATCGTCGGGACGGTAGGAGGCGGCCTACTCGGTCAGCTCCACCTCTCGCTGCCCTATCTGGCGCGCGTCGCGCTGCTCCTGATAGCGCTCGCGATCGGCTTCCAAACAATGCACGACATCGGGTTCACTCCCAGAACTCTTCGGCTTAAGGGCATCGTCGGGGAGATGCGCAAGGTGGGCCGAGCCGGAGTCACTTACGGTCTGGGGACGCCTGCCGTACGACTTCTCGTCATGGACGCGTTCCTGAGCTGGAGCTTCTTCGCCTGGGCCTGGTACGCGTGGCAGCCCTACTTTCTGGAGCTTTATGGCGAGAACGCCATCTGGTTATCGGGAGTGATTGCGGCGCTGTTCGCAGCCGCGGGTATCGCCGGTAATGCTCTTGTGGGACGGCTCGCCGTACCGGGACGACGTCGTACGACCATCCTCCTATGGTCGACCGGGATTACAACCGCGACGATGGTAGCGACGGGCGCGGTTCAGTCTTTCTGGATCACCGTCCCGATCTTTCTCATAGGCGCAGTTGCCGGCGGAGTCCTTCAGCCGGTTCGCCAGACGTACCTTCATCAATCCATCCCCACGTCGGAAAGAGCCACCTTGGTCTCTTTCGATTCACTGGTGGGCAGCCTCGGGGCCGTCGGAGGACAGGCGGGCCTGGGCTATCTCTCCCAGGAACGCTCGATTCCGTTCGCCTTCGTGGCCGGTGGGCTTGCTACCGCGTTGGCGATTCCCATCTTTGGCCGGCTCCGAGCCAGACAGGAACCGGCAGATGTAATTGAAGAGGAAGCCCCCGAGGACGAGGCCGCGCCGATCGGAGCGGCGGGGGTCGAGGAGCAGGCCGTCCCGGTAGTTCGGTAACCGAACAGCCCGCTTGGCTCCCTCGTGCGTTACAGATGAACAGATCGGGTATCTAGCTTCCAGCCATTCGAGGGAACCGGAGGAATTCATGGCGGACAATCGCTACCTCGCCATCTATCTGAACGATCATCTCGCTGGGGCGATCGCCGGTCACGAGCTCGCCAAAAGGGCGGCCGGCAACAACCAAGGCACGCCGGTAGGAGCCTTTCTTTCTCGCCTCGCGGACGAGATCGACGAGGATCGCAGCGCGCTGGAAGACTTGATGGGCGACCTCGGAATAAAGAAGGACCTTGTCAAGGACGCGGCGGCCTGGATGGCCGAAAAGGTGGGACGTCTCAAGCTCAACGGAAAGCTCGTGGGGTACTCCGATCTGAGCCGTTTGATCGAACTGGAGGGACTGAGCCTTGGCGTCGAAGGCAAGGTCGCCCTGTGGCGGAACCTGAACCAGGTCGCCGACCGCTATCCCGAGCTCGTGACTGCGGACCTCGAGCAATTGTTGCGCCGGGCGGAAAAGCAACGGGAGGAGCTGGAAGGCTTTCGCCAAGATGCCGCCCGTGTGGCGCTGTGACAAAGAGATCGGGTCCTGGAACGGTCGCGTCCACGTATCCGGGACCCAGTCGATAACTCCCGCCCTCACGGAAATCGACGTCGCACTCGGCAACCT
>JBHELF010000115.1:0-27369 GCA_046263155.1 Actinomycetota bacterium | reverse complement strand
CTCGGCCGCCGGCGGTTGGTCGGATCCCGACTCGTTCGCCGGCGGGGTTTCCTCCGGAGTGGGCTGCTCATTCGGCGGCGGTGAGTCGTCCCCGGAGGGAGGAGTCTCGTTCGCCGGCGGGTCATCCGGGGCTGGAGTGTCACGCGGAGGCGAGTCGCCGCCCCGGCTTGGGGGTGCAGGATCGCCCGGCAGACCGCCGTCCCCATCGGGATCGGCCGCGGTGATGCGCTCGCCGAGCACCTGCGGCGCGAACAGGAATGTCTCGTTCCGGCGCGGCGGAGCCTGCGCAACAGCCCGACGCTCGCGCCGTTGGCTCTCCGGCAAGGTTGGAGCGGTGAGGTCGGTCGTGGGCGCGGCCACCACCGGATTCGCCGGAGCGACCTCGGGCAGACTGGCCGCCGGGCTTACCAGTCCAACGGTCAGAACCGCGACCGCGCCGGCAGCACCTGCGGCGGGTGCCACAGCCGTCGCTCCGGTCTGCTTCACTCTCACGGCTAGCTCTCGGAGGACCCGGCCGGGGCCGGCAAAAACGAGGAAAAGGCCGGCCAGGGGGGCCACGACGGGCCGCGGGAGGCTTTCGAGAAACGCCCGAACTATCTCGGGATCGAACTGTGTGCCGGACCCTCTCAAGAGCCCGTCGATGGCCGGATCCTTGCCGAGACTTGCGCGGTAGGGCCGCGTCGACGTCATCGCGTCGTACGCATCCGCCACCGCGATGATGCGCGCCAAAAGCGGGATATCGGTACCGGCGACGCCGTCCGGATAACCCGTGCCGTCCCAGCGTTCATGGTGATGGCGAACACCGGCCACTACATCTTTGTTGCCGACATTGGTCACCATCCAGGCTCCGACGGTGACGTGGCTTTCGACGATGGCGCGTTCCTCGATGGTGAGATCGCCCGGCTTGCGCAGTACTCGGTCTGGAACTCGCACCTTGCCCACGTCGTGTAGCGCGGCGGCCTTTCTCAGGTCATCGAGATCGCTCAGATGAAGACCCATAGCGAGGCCGGTCCGGTACGAATGGCGTTCGACTCGGCGCGAGTGGCCGTGCGTGTAGGGGTCTTTGGACTCGAGCGCCGCGCTGAGATCCTTCAGCAGCTCGAGTTGTTCATGGGGGCTAAGCGGATGATCGATCGCAATGCCGGGCTCGTCCAGCCCGAGCAGACGAGTGCCGCTGGAAAGCTTGTCTTCGGCCCGCTTGCGGCGGAGCCAGCTCCACAACATCAACTCGCCGAAGCTGATGTCCGCGGAATCGGGGCGGCGCATCCACCACGCCGCGCCCCCCACGGAAGCGGTCAGCGCAAGGCCCAGTCCGAGCGAGCTCGTGGCCAGCGGGTGAGGGTCGGGATCGATGACGGCGAGAACGCTCCACACGGCGACGATCGGCAGAATGACTACAGTGAGTGTTGCAGCGACTGCATGGAGCACATAGCGATCGACGTGGAGGGAGCGGACCGGGTATCTCATCGAACCCATCCTGCTCGGCGTGGCAGCGCCATCCGACCACCCCATGCGTTTTGCCGGACTTAACTGTAAATGATTTCCACTCCCAGGTCACCTGCCCCAATAGCAGTAACGCTGAAAGTACTCAGTAGTTGCCTCGGGTCGAGGGTCGCCGTGTTCACCTTGGCCGATCGTCATTTCTCGCTGCCGCCTTGGCATGCCACCCGCCCGCCCTGCAAACCGGCGATCTGGAACCTAACTACATCAACCTTCGATCAGGCGTCGGCCCTCGAGGGCGCGGCCCAGAGTGACCTCATCGGCATATTCGAGGTCGCCTCCCACGGGCAGACCGCTCGCCAGTCGGGTGACTCTCATCCCGAGGGGGCCGAGGAGCCGCGCGAGATACATCGCCGTGGCCTCCCCCTCGACATTTGGATCCGTGGCGACGATCACCTCGGAGATCTCGTTACCGGTGCTTCGAATGCGCTCGAGCAACTCGGCGACGCGCAAATCGTCCGGGCCGATTCCCTCGATCGGCGAGATCGCTCCCTGGAGCACGTGATAAAGACCACGGAATTCGCGGGTGCGCTCGATCGCGACTATGTCGGGCGGGTCCTGGACGACACATACGACGGTGCGATCGCGCCGGTCGTCTCGGCAAAACACGCACAGCTCCTGATCCGACACGTTGAAGCAAAGTGAGCAGAAGCGCACGGTTTCTTTTGCCCGGCGAATCGCGTCCGCAAGTCGAATGGCATCGCCGCTGTTCGATCGGAGCATATGAAACGCGAGGCGCTGAGCACTCTTGGGCCCGATACCGGGAAGCTTCGACAGCTCTTCGATGAGACTTTCGACCGGCGCCGCGTACACGAAGGTTACGCGGCCCTAGGAACCGGGCAACCCGAGGCCCGGCATACCTCCGGCGAGGGGGCCGAGCATGTCTGCCTGCGCAGCGCGCACCTGGTCCAAAGCCGAGTTGACGGCCGCTGTGACCGAATCCTCAAGCATCTCGAGATCATCTGCATCCGGGGCCGACCCGAAGGAATCGGCGGAGATTGAAATCGAGATTATGCGTTGATCTCCGCTGGCAACAACCTTTACCGCGCCGCCGCCCGCCGACGCCTCGAACTCTTGTTGGGCCAGTTCGTCTTGAGCCTTCTGAACCTCCGCCGCCATCTTTTGAGCTTGCTTCATCATTTGTTGCAGGTCTCTCATATCTCCTCGACCACCTCCGCCGCGAGACCGCGCTTCACGAGCTCGACGGGATCGTGCTCCTCGCTTGAATTCCGAGAATCCTCGATCTCGGCCACCGCTTCCGGTGCGATCGCCGCCGCGTGATCCTTAGCGACGAAGGCCACCGAGGGCTTGATGCCCAACGCATCATTCAGAGCATCCAGCAGTACCGCACGATGACGGTCCTCGCTCATGGTCTCTCGATGGAACTCGGATTGGACCTCGACGATCAGCGAGCCGCCCTCGAAACGAATCGGCCGCGAGGGATTGAGAAAGGCCCCCACGCGACGACTGCGCTTGTTGACACCAGCCAAGGTTGTTTGCCAGGAATCTTTGATGTGCGCGAGCCCGACCTGTGGCGGGACCGTCCTGAGATCACTCTCGACCGCGTCTTGTGGGGTCGGCACGGACTCGGGCGGGGAAACTTCGTCGGTGTGCGCACGCGGTTCCGTAGCGGACGCGCGTTTCGGTTTCGGTGTTACCGCGCGCGCGGGCCGCGTCGCACCGGAAGCCGCGTCCTGTCGCCGCGGACTCGTCACCGCGGCAGGTGTGGCACCTCTCCGCGGTGGAGTTGTGCTTTCCGGCGTCGAAGGGGTCGCGTCCGCGGGCGAGGTCGCGATGCTCAAACGCCGTTCCAGACGCTCGATCCGCCCCAGCAGTCCCGCGGCCGAGACATCCGTCTCCGGTGCTGTCGCGCGAATGAGCGCAACCTCGAGCAGCAGGCGGTGGTTTGGCGCCTCGCGCATGTCGGTGATGGCGGCGGCCAGCAGCTCGATCGCGCGCAGCAACTCGGCCGTTTCGAAAAGTTCGGCCGCGGCTACAAGCTCAGCGCGCTCCGCCTCCGACAAGTCGAGCAACTCTTCGGAGCCCGGCGCGGTCTTGACGAGCAAGAGATGTCGAGCACGTTCGAGAGCGCCGAGTGCAAGACGCCGGACGTCGGCGCCCTGAGCGACCAGACCCGAGACCGCGCCCAGCAGAGCCCCCACGTCGTTGTCCGTGATCGCCTGGAAGATCATCCCGAGCGCATCCTCATGCCGCTCACCGAGCAGACGTTCTGCATCGGCCACGCCGATAGGACCGCCCAGGCTTCCGAGTTGATCGAGGGCCGAGAGGGCGTCGCGCGCGCTCCCCTCCGCACGGCGCGCCACCGCACTCAGGGCGGCGGGATCGGCGTCGACCTTCTCCTTCTCCGCAACTTTGGCGAGCAAGGCTTCGAGTTCTTCGGTAGCGACGCGGCGGAAATCAAAGCGCTGAGTACGAGAGATGATTGTGGCTGGAACCTTATGCGCCTCCGTAGTCGCCAGAATGAAAACCACATGGGGCGGCGGTTCCTCTAGCGTCTTCAACAGCGCGTTGAAGGCGGGAGTCGAAAGCATGTGCACCTCGTCGATCACATACACCTTGCGTCGCCCTCCGGCGGTGGCCAAAGGAACACCGGAGAGGATGTCGCGCGTCTCGTCGACCTTGGAGTGTGAGGCGGCATCCATTTCGATCACATCCAGTGAAGACCCCTCCGTGATGGCTACGCAGGACGGGCACACGCCGCAAGGAGTTGGGGTCGGGCCCTCGGCGCAATTCAGAGCCTTCGCCAGGATGCGAGCGGTGCTCGTTTTGCCCGTTCCCCGCGGACCCGTGAACAGATAGGCGTGCGCGACCCGGTCCTCGACGATCGCGTTGCTCAAGGTTGTGGCTACGTGTTCCTGACCGAGAAGCTCGGCGAACGTTTGGGGGCGGTACTTTCGATAAAGAGAGAGGTAAGCCATCGCCCGCATCCTATGTTTGCGGGCCGACTCTCCCGGCGTCGAAATCTCCGGAAATAGTTTCGATTTGACTGTTTGCTGACTCAATTTGGCATGCCACCCGCCCGCCCCAAACCCTTCATTGGGGCACTTGACGTCAGGGCGGAGATTTCGCACTTAAGCTGGGGAGTGGCCGTGCTAGGTGGGGGGCTCGGGGTCCCCTGTACCGGAAACCCTCGATACGCCGGGCTGAGTACCCATCTGCGGCTTGTGTAGGACCGGGCAGCCCCCGGTAAGCAGCGTCGATGGTCGGGTCCCGCGCGACTCGGAGCCGCGAACCCGGTCAGGTCCGGAAGGAAGCAGCCGTAAGCGGTGTCCCGCGTGTGCCGCGGGGACTCCCGGCCGGAGCCGGCTGCCGGGAAAGCGACGGCTCTATGCAAGTCCAGGATGGGCCGCACGGCCCTTCTCTTTTCTAACGGTGGCGGAGACGCAGGGATTTGAACCCTGGGGCCCCAAAGGGGCCACACGCTCTCCAGGCGTGCCGGTTAGGCCGCTCCCGCACGTCTCCGTAACTGAGTTTAAGTGGCGGTGGGGGTGGGATTTGAACCCACGGAGGGAGGTCCCTCACTCGCTTTCGAGGCGAGCCCGTTCGGCCGCTTCGGTACCCCACCAGGCGGAACGGCCAAGTATAGGAAGCCGTTAGGCCCGAACCGCGACCCCCGTCGAGGTCTGGCTATCCGCCGCTTCCAATGCCGCCTCGAGCTGCGCCCGATGCTCGGCCTCGCGAACCTGCTCCCGGGCATTTTCGATGCTGGATGCCGTGATCATCGAATCGAGCTGACGCCCGAATTCGATCAACAGCGAGACGACTCCGATTCGATCGGCCACGATCCCCCCAATTGAGTTCCGTTGCTCTCATAGTCGACCGCGGCCGGCTGAGCCTTTAGACCTACCTTCTCCGGTCTTTGAAGAACAGCTCCAACACGGAGGCACATTCCTCCTCCAGTACGCCGGTGGTGATCTCCACCTGGTGGTTGAGCCGCGGGTCCTGCGGGATGTTGTAAAGGGAATAGGCGGCGCCGGCCTTGGGATCCTGGGGGCCGTAGACCAAGCGCGCGATGCGGGCGAGAACCAAAGCTCCGGCGCACATCGCGCAAGGCTCCAGCGTCACGTACATGGCGGCGTCCTCGAGGCGCCAGCTACCGCGATCCTCGGCCGCCTGCTGCAGTGCCAGGATCTCGGCATGCGCCGTCGGATCGGCTCTGAGCTCGCGCTCGTTGCCGGCCGCCCCGACGATCCGGCCCTCGGCAACCACCAACGCGCCGATGGGAACGTCTCCGTGCGTCGCCGCCTGCCGGGCATGCTCGAGCGCGACTCGCATGTAGCTTTCGTCTGAAGAGGAGTTCAGTCCATCTCCCGCCGCGCTCGCAGCCTCTGCCTGGCTTGTTGGAACTTCGACTTCAGCCAGTCCTGGGCATCCTTGGCCCAGTCGTACTCCGAGGCGAGGATCGCTAATCCGATCAGGACGATGGGAAACGACCATGGGCCCGGCAACGGCGTGATGATCAAGCCAACGAACATGACAAGTCCCCCGAGAACAGTGACGAGGACGCGCAAGGTCTTGTCACGCACGGACCGAGGAGTCAGGGCGACCTCGTAAATCGATCTGACTTCCGGGATCTGCTGGGGAGCGCGCTTAGAGAATTCGGTTAGGAACTCGGCGGCCGTCTCGGCCATCCGGGTCGTGCGAACGGCGATCTGAGCGGTGAACTCCCGATCCTTCGTGTGCACGCGAATAACAGGCCCGCCGCGCTCCTCGTAGCTCACGTCCCAGGAGGTGATCTCGTCCCAGGGAATCGACTCGTGCCCGTCGTCTCGCCCGCGCCAGTGCACGACGTACAACCGGTCTGTGAGGTAGGCGAAACCCTCATGGCGCGAGGAGGGCTTCCTCGCCCGGGCCCAATGGCGCACATCGTCGTCGTCGTCCAGGTAGGGCTGGGCGTGGGACACGATCTGGCGCCGCCGCAGCTCCGCGAGCTTTCCGATCACGCCAGAAGGGTACGGGAGCGGAACCACAAGAGAAGGTAAAAGCCCTCGTACGCCCGGAGGGATTCGAACCCCCGACCTTCCGGTCCGTAGCCGGACGCTCTAATCCACTGAGCTACGGGCGCAAACGAGAAGTAAGGCTACCTGCGGAGGCGCGGGGATTTGAACCCCGGAAGGGGGTCAACCCCCCTTAACGCATTAGCAGTGCGCTCCCTTCGGCCACTCGGGCACACCTCCAGAAAAGATGATATCTGCGCCCACGAGAGCCAACGCCCGTGCCGACGAGCGCATTCCAGGTTCACTAAGCTGCGAAACTCGCCCCCATGAAGAAGCTGATCGGGGCAATCCTTGCCGGATCTCTCATCTTCGGAGGCGGCCACGACGCGGGAGACGGCGCCCTCCTGTCCCCGGCGGCCGCGCGACAAGCTCCTGTTCCTCTGCCGCCGGGCACCACGACTGATAGCTACATCGCCAACGCGGACTTTCCCGTGGACATGGCGTGGGTCAAAGGCACATCCAAGATCTTCTTCACCGAAAAGAACACGGGCCGCGTCCGGGTCGCGGTGGGCGGCAACCTGCGGGAGACGCCGTGCGTGGACCTAGACGTTCAATCAAGTGGAGAGCGAGGTGCACTCGGAATCGTTCTGGACCCCCGCTTCAAGGAGAATCACTTTCTGTACGTCTATTACACCAATGCAGATCCTCTAGAGAATCGCGTCACTCGGTTCGTCGTCCAGCGCAACAGGTGCACATCGCCGCGGCATATCGTGACGGGGATCACGACGACGTCCGGCTATCACAACGGCGGTCAACTCGAGTTCGTGCGCGGCAAACTCTTCGTCGCCACCGGGGAAACTCACAATGCCGGTCTTGCGCAGGATACGAACAGCAGGCTCGGAAAGATCCTTCGCTATAACGGCGATGGATCGATACCGGAAGGAAACCCTTTCTCGAACGCCGCCGAACGCAATCCGGTGTGGAGTTATGGACACCGGAACCCCTTCGGGCTTGCACACAAACCGGGCACCGCACGGATCTATTCGAGTGAGAACGGGCCCCAGTGCGACGACGAGCTGAATCGGATCCGCCCGGGACGTAACTACGGGTGGGGGCCGGGATATGACTGCGGAACCAACGGAGTCGGAGATCATCCGAAAGGTCCGCTGGTGCGCTGGAGCTCGATCATCGTTCCCACCGACACGTGGTGGTACCGCGGTCGACTAAAGGCCATGTCGGGATCGCTGTATATGGGCGATTTCGAAAACGGGAACCTGCACCGATTCATCATGAACAACAAAGGAACGCGCGTCCTCGAGGATCGAATCGTTCATTCCGACTCGGACGGGATCACCGATGTTTCGAAGGGTCCGGGTGGGTGGCTCTACTACCTCACGCCGACGCGGATAGTTCGCATCGTTCGTTCGTAGCTACAGATAGGTGCCCTGTCCCGGCTCGCGCGCTTGATCGCCGGCGGCCGGCAGGCTGGGACGTCTCAGCTCCTCGAGGCGAGCGCGGCTCTCGGCCTGTTGCGCGAAGAGCATGGCCTGGATGCCGTGGAAGAGCCCCTCTAGCCAACCCACGAGTTGCGCGTGCGCGACTCGCAGCTCCGCCTCGGACGGGACGGTCTTGTCTTCAAAATCAAAACTGAGGCGGTCGAGCTCGTCGCGGAGATCGGGAGATAGCACCTCGGTCAGCTCGCTGACCGAGGTTTCGAAAATCTCCTTAAGCCTGTCGCGGCTCTCCGGGTCAAGAGGCGCGGCGCGAATCTCCTCCAGAAGCTGCCGCACCATCGTGCCGATGCGCATGACCTTCGCGGGATGGTGAACGGCCTCACCGGTGATCGCCTCGGGCTCGACGGCATCCGCACCAGAGGGTGCGGTGGGTGCTTCCGGGGGCTGAGGTGCCTGATCCGGCTCTTGCATGGACTCCAGACTAGAACGTGAGTCGGCATGCGCCTCGATGAACGGTTTTCGGGTGGGCGGGTGGCTTGCGAAAACCGAGTCGCAGTGAAAAACCAGCGAAAAAAGACCCGAGAGAAAAAGGGAGGTCCCCGGGGGCCAGGGGGGACGGACCTGTCCGGGGACCTCTGGGGGTGCGGCTGTTTGTGCTAGCGCGCGGAGGCCTTTCTCGGCGCCGGCCTACGGACGGTCGTCTTGCGGACGACGATTCGCCTGGCGCTCGGCTTCTTGGGTGTGCTCGCGGCGGCTTGGGCCGTACCGACGCGCTTCGTCGCGGACTTGGCCTTGGGGGACTTTGGCTTCGGCTTGCTGGCTACGGTGCGGGCTGCGCGCGGCCTCTGGGTCGCGGCAGACGCATGTGCTCGTACGCTCGGCTTCTTGGTCGGCGACTTACGGGTCGCCTTCGTACCGGTGACGGCAGCAGCGATTGGGCCGGCTTGCGCCGCGCTCGTCGCAGCCGCGCTCACCGGCGCCGAGGCGGGCCGCGCGACTCGAGTCGGCGTCATCTCCATCGTGCTCTCCCACCGCCGGCCCGCGTGCCACACCATGGCGCCCACGGTCAGAAGAACGCTCGCCATGACGGCCCAGTAGGTGACCTCGTGGCCGGTGAAGGGCATCGGCGCGTGCGGCTGAGGACTGTTCGGGTCGCCGGGCGTTGGAGGGGTGTGGGGGTTGGGAACGGGAGCGACGGAAGCCTTGTTGGCCCGGAACCGCGAGTGGTTGGCCACCTCCGCCATTGCAGCTTGGACGCCCACGGTACGCAGGCCCGACAGCGCGTCGCCGACCGGCAGCGCGCCCAGTTGTGCCGTGACTTGGTCCAGGATCGAAGCCAGCTCCGCGTCCGGGATGTCCGTCCCCAGAAGCGCCTCAACCTCCGCCGTCACGTTCGCAACGAGCTGATCGGTGACATCGATCAGTGCGACCGAAGGAACGGCAAGACGCAGCGCGCTGAGCCCGGCCGAGGAGGAATTGAATCCTTGGGCGTCCGGCCCATCCGAAGCCAGGGCATACGTGTGCAATCCCTCAACCGAGATCTGCGGCAAATTCGACACGGGCAGTGAATCGAGGACTCCGGAGATTGCAGATTCGACGTCGCTCCACGCCTGCTTGACTGCGTCGCAGCTTGTCCCCGGCAATGCCTCACCGAGCACGCGAGCGCCGGTGATCTTGCAACCCACGTCGCTTGCGCCATCGACCGCGTCGGACTGAGCAAACGACCTCACCTCGATCTTTCCGATCTCAAACAATGGAGTGCCGGCGATTTCGAATACGACATCGGAGATCAGATCCGAAAGATTGGGGATGGACGCCAGCAGCTCGTCGAGTGTGGAGAGCAACTCATCGAGTTCCGCTTGGAGCTCATCGACGAGATCCACGAGTTGGGCGCTCGTCTCGTCCAGCAGTGCCTCCAGGGCGGCGATCGCCTCGGCAAGGACCTCCTCGGCAGCCTGCAGCTGAGCATCCGCGTCGGCAAGAGCAGCCTGAGCGGACTCCAGTTCGGTCTGGGCGCCGGCCAGCTCCACCTCTGCGGTCGCCATCTGGGCGTCGACACCATCGATCTGGCTTTGAAGATTCGTGCAGACGGCAGGCACGGTGCAGGCCGCGAGTTGCTGATCCAGTGAGTCTCGCTGCTCGACCAATCCATCCACTTCGGCTTGACGGGCATCGACCTCAGCCTGTGCAATGGACATCTGAGCCTCCGCCGCGTCCACGCTTGCGACCGCCGGGCCGACGGCTGCCTCCGAGGCATCGACTGCCTCGAGAGCGTCGTCGAGGGCAGGACTGCCCGCCGCAATGCTGTCGAGCTGCGCCTCAGCCGCGTCCAGCTGAGCGTTCACGGTCTCGATTGCCTCGATCGAGTCGGCGAGATCCCGGAGAGTCCGGATCGTGGAGCGCAGCTGCTGGGCCGCGTCGACCGGCAGATTCTTCGCCAGATCCCAGACGACGCTCAGGGGAAGGGCCTCCAAGAGGTCGGGCGGAAGTAGATCTCCCACTGTGAGGGCGAAAGGTCCGACCGAGAATCCTGAAGAGCTGACCGACCCGAACGGATCGGCGATCGACTCGATCCCCTGACGCGGGCTGCTCGCCGACATGCCGAGAGGGCCGAGCCCAAGCTCGCTCTGAAGGGCCCCCAGAGCCGCGGTAGCGGAATCGGTGTCGGCCATTGCGAGAAGCTCCGCGATCGAAATCTCGCCTGAGGTAAGAGGTCCGTCAAAAGGAACGGTGACCGATTGCGAGGATTCGGCATCGTTCGAGGATGCCGAGAAGGTTCCCGCGCTTTGACCGCCCGAACGGATGGCCTCGATCACGACGCTCGCCACCGGCGCGCTCAGGGTGGAGGCATCGAGGTGCACGACCCCGACCGACGCCGAGACGTCGCCGATCTGCGGAACGTGTGTAAGCGCTATTTCGAAGGCGCGAAACGTGGAGCTCGCCTCTCCTTTGCCTCGTGCGGGTGCGGAGCCGGCAACGGCCATCGGCGCCACCAGGGCGGCCCCGGTCGCGACGAGAAGCGCGGCTGCGAAGAACTTGCGTTTGCTGGACATTTCGTGTTTCCCCCGATCTGGTCGATTTCTCAGGAAAGCCCGATTGCTTCCGTTGAAAGAGTCGAACGCGCGCGAGCCCGAGAACATGGCGAAAAGGGCTCATTTCGAGACCGGGAAGGACTAGTTGTTTTTAGTTATGGCACCCACCGGGCCGGGCGCGTCAGATCGAGGATCAGCCGGCTATGGGGGCCGTCCCTCCGTGCACGCCTTTGAGGCTGCGGTCCAGCGTCTGTGAGACGGTGGCCTTCAGGGCCTCGATGTCGACCGGCTTCGACAGGTATTCGTCCACGCCCTCGCGCATTAGGCCGGGCGTCGCACGGGTCCGATCCGGGTCGCCGATCAGGATCAGGGGAATCAAACTAGTCGAAGTGTGTTCCCTAAGCCGCGAGATGGCCTCGTTGGCCTGCAGATCCGAAAGCCCCAGATCCAACAAGATGAGGTCGGGCCGCTCGAGCGTGGCGCGACGGAGACCCTCCTCCGCGGTCGCCGCCGCGATCACCTCATAGATGTCGGCGCGCAGGGTTCTGATCGCCCCTCTGACCGACGCGTCGTCGTCGATGGTGAGGACCCGCAGTCGTCCGTCCCTCTTCTCGCCGCCCGCCTCGTGCGTCGGGAGGTCGGTTCGACAGTAGGGGCATGCCTGCCAGTCCGCGTGCACCTCGCGGTGGCAGGAGGGACACATATTGCTCAGCAGCTCGGTTTGGCAATAAGGACAGATAACGAACGAATAGTTCACCTGATGACGGCAGCTCGGACAGCGGGGTAGCTCCTCGCGCTCTGTGAACGTCACCCGAAGCACCTCGTCGAGGGTGGTGATCCCCGCGACGGCCTTGCGCAGACCCATCTCGCGCAACCCTTTGACGCCGGCGTTGCGGGCCATCTGCGCGATCGCGCTCTCGGAGACCTGGGCGCCGATCTGCTGCCGGATGGGGCCTGTGATCGGAAGGATCTCGTAGATCCCCGTCCGTCCCCGGTACCCCGTGTAGTTACAGCGATCGCATCCGGCTCCCCTGACCAACTTCGCGTCGGCCAGGTCCGCCGGGCTCAGCTCGAGCAGCATGAGCGTCCGATCTGAAGGCTCGGATACCTCGGCGCAATGCGTGCACACCACCCTGACGAGGCGCTGTGCGACGACGAGAGACAGCGCCGAGGCGATGAGAAACGGCTCCACCCCGATGTCCACCAGGCGGGTTACGGCCGAGGGGGCATCGTTCGTGTGCAAGCTTGAGAGCACGAGGTGACCGGTGAGGGACGCCTGCATCACGATCTGGGCGGTCTCGAGGTCGCGGATCTCTCCCACCATGATCACGTCGGGGTCTTGGCGCAGAATGCTGCGCAGCCCACGTGCGAAGGTGATCCCCGCTTTCTCGTCGATCTGTACCTGATTGAGACCCACAAGCTCGTACTCGATCGGGTCCTCGAGCGTGATCATGTTCTTTTCTGGCGTGTGCAGATACTTGAGCGACGCATACATCGTCGATGTCTTGCCACTCCCCGTTGGGCCCGTAAAACAGATGAATCCCTGTGGGGTGTCGAGGTTCTGCTTGAGGATTCGCATCTCCGACTCCTCGAGGCCAAGGCCGCTCATCTCCTTGGCTTCCTGATCCTTCGGCAGCAATCGGATGACAACTTTCTCGCCCGCCATGGTCGGAATCGTCGACACGCGCGCGTCGATGTTGTTGCCCTCCACGAGAAAGCGAGAGCGGCCGTCCTGAGGCTTCCTGCGCTCGGAGATATCCAGAGTAGAAAGGATCTTCAACCGTGATACCACCAGAGCCTGAACGTTCTTCGGGAGCGTCATCACCTCACGCAGAAGACCGTCGACGCGATAGCGAACCTTGAGCTCGGCGGGCTGCGGCTCTATATGGATGTCTGTCGCCCGAGAGCGAACCGAGTCCGCGAGGATCGCGTTCACCAACCTGACGATGGGACCCATGTGAGCCGCGCTCTCTAACGCGGTCAGCTCATCAGAGTCCACGGGCTTTTCTTCGCTCTCGACATCTATCTCCGAGGCCACGCCGAGACGGGACAACATGTCGTTGGCGACGACGTCGACCGAATAGAGACGATCGACTGCGTCCTTGATCCCGCTAACGGTGGCCACTGCCAGATTGACCTTCCCGACATCCGAGGCGGTGCGCACATCGTCGATGGCGAGAACGTTGGTGGGATCGGCCATCGCGATCACGATGCCATTCTGGATACGGCCTATGGGTACCAGCTGATGCCGCAACGCAATCTGTCGGGGCACGGACTGGATCAGGTCGGGATCGGCAACCGCGGTCCCCAGCTCGACATAAGGAAGGTTTAGCTGCTGCGCGAAGGCGCGCGCGATTTGCTCTTCGGTTGCGTAACCGGATTCGGCTATCACCGCAATCAAACTGCTGCGGTTCGAGCCTTTCCTTAGTTTGTCTGAAGCAGCCTTGAGCTGGTCGAGGGTCAGGACACCGGCATCGACAAGCAAGGCCCCCATTCGTGACCTAGCCATCGCCGCAACTCTAACTGGAGGGACCGCGATAAGGAATCCCCGGATGAGAGACGATCGCGCCCCGTTACCACGGCGCAGAGAACATCTTGCAGCGGTTGAATGCTGTACCTAGGAAACGGTCAAAAGTACACTCGAAGAATTCCATGAACACATCCCCGCGGAGCGTCTGGCTCCGTCGCCTCACGGTGCTGAACCTCCTGCTGACAGTGGCAGGTTCGGCTCAGGCCTCTCCCGTTGAGATCCGCCGCGACAGGACGGACAACACCTACACATTCACATACGACGCCGACGAGGGAGAGATTACGCTCGCTGCATCAAGCCGCCGGATCCGTCGCGACGACCGCGTCAGTTTCCTTGTGGGCGTCAAATCCGATCCAGACGCAGAGGTCGGTGAACGATTGCGAGCTCGGATAAGCCTCGAGCTCAGTTCTCGCAAGGCCGCTCGCTACGACGGCACCTTCACGCTCATCGTTAAGAATTCCGATGGTGAGGTCGTGCATAAACAAGCAGAGGACGCATCGTTCTTCCTGCGCCCGCGTGCCGGTGAACGTCGCGCGGAGTTAAAACTTCGATTCGACCTCCCCTCGGGCGACTACGAGTCGATCGCTCGCTTTCGCTCTAACTCGTAAGATTTCGGCTTAACCCCCTTCCGGGTCGCCGCCCCTCCATGAACGGGGTGTCGGGAAGGTTTTGCTTAGAGTGTTGGATGATGAGTACTCCCAACATCTCTTATTGGGTCACGTCGACCGAGGACACAGCCCATCCGGAACTGAACCAGGACTTGCAGGTCGACGTGGCCATCGTCGGCGGCGGCATCGTGGGGCTTACCGTCGCCCGTGCGTTGCAGGGCGAGGGGTTGAAGGTCGCACTCCTCGAGATGGATCGCGTGGCTCGGGGCGTGAGCGGCTACACGACTGCAAAAATCACTGCAGGACACAATCTGATCTATCGCAAGCTCGAGAGGTTGCACGGGCGAGAGATCTCAGGCATGTACGCACGTGCAAATGAGCACGCGCTCGAATGGATCGCTCGCCTGGTAGAGGACGAAAGCATCGCGTGCGATTTCGAGCGGCAAGCCAATTACGTCTATGCGCACGGGAGCGCGGGACTACCGGACATCAAAGAGGAGGCGGAAGCCGCGGCACGCGCCGGACTGGCCGCCGACTTCGTCGGCGAGACGGACCTTCCCTTTTCGATCGCGGGAGCCGTTCGTCTCCAGAACCAGGCCCAGTTTCACCCCCGCAAATACTTGCTGCACCTAGCACGCGAGATCGCCGCGGGCGAGGGGCGGATCTTCGAAAACACGCGCGTCACCAAGATAAACGAGAACGAGGCCTGCACCATCGCGACTGGGGCCGGGAATGTCCGAGCGGACTACGCCGTCGTGGCGACGAACTATCCCTTCGTCGATCGAGGTCTCTTTTTCGCGCGAGTACATCCTCAACGCTCCTACGTCGTAGCGGGACCGATCGCTTCCACCCAAGCTCCGAACGGGATGTTCATCAGCTCGGACGAGCCCACGCGGTCGATACGAACGATTCGCGATGGTGCCGACACGTTCCTGATGGTCGGCGGAAACGGACACGCAGTCGGTCAGGAGTACGACACGGAGAGCCAGTACCGGGATCTCGAGAACTGGATGATCGATCGCTTTCCGGTTTCAGAGATCTCGCACCGCTGGTCGACACAGGATGGGACGACGGTTGATCTAATTCCTTACGCCGGCACCGCCCGCCGTTCAAGTGAACGGTTGTTTACCGCAACCGGATTCGGCAAATGGGGAATGACGAACGGGACTGCCGCCGCGCTCGTCATCGCCGACAGGATCCTTGGGCGGCGTAATGAATTCGCTTCGCTGTACGACCCGCACCGGCTGACGGTTAAGGCATCCACTCCAAAGCTGGCCCGAGAGAACGCCAAAGTCGCGCTGCACTTCTGGCGTAATCGAATCCGCCATCCGCAATCGGATGAACCGGCCGATCTAGAGCCGGGCGAGGCCGCGGTGCATCGGCGCGGCCTCGGTCATGCCGCGGTGTATCGAGACGACGACGGTGTCAGACACACCGTCTCCGCGGTATGCACGCATCTCGGCTGCGTCGTCGCTTGGAATCCTGCGGAGAAAAGCTGGGACTGCCCCTGCCACGGCTCTCGTTTCGACTACACCGGACGCGTCCTGCACGGGCCCGCCACCAGCGATCTCAAGCGACTGGAGTAGCGGCACCGTGAGATGGTGAGGAATCGCTGGTTTACGTCCCTGCTGGTGATCTGCGCGGGGGTCTGCATCGGATTCCTTGTGCTTCCCCTAGTCGCACTGATCCTTCGAGCGCCTCCAGGCGAGTTGTTTCGCGCTCTCGGCAGCCCCGCCGTGATCGACGCACTCGTGGTGACATTGAAGACGAACCTGATTGCCCAGGGGCTCATCCTCGTGGTCGGGACTCCGGCGGCGTACCTGCTGGCCACGAGGAGGTTCCGGGGGCGACAAGTTCTGCTGTCTTTGATCGAGCTTCCTCTGGTGCTCCCTCCCGTGGTCGCCGGAATCGCCCTGTTGAGCGCCTTCGGACGAGCCGGACTCCTGGGCGACGCATTGAACGCCTCTGGACTATCGATTTCCTTCACCCAGATCGCGGTTGTGCTAGCCGTGGCCTTCGTCGCGAGTCCCTTCTTCTTGCGCCAGGGCGTGGCTGCCTTTGCCGCGATCGACCCCGATGTGTTCGAAGCAGCCCGGACTCTGGGTGCTCCGGCACACCGGGTGTTCGGAAGGATTGCCCTCCCGCTCGCTTGGGGCGGGCTCGGGGCGGGGGCCGCGCTTGCCTTCGCACGGGGACTCGGCGAATTCGGGGCAACCATCATCTTCGCGGGAAGCATTCAAGGTTCCACTCAGACTCTTCCACTGGCCATCTACGCGGAGCTTGATCGGAACTTCGAGGCAGCCGTCTCGATCAGCGTTCTACTCGTGGCGGTCAGCATCGTCGTCCTCGCGACCGTCAAACTTGTGCCCTCATGGCTCCCCTTAACGTCGCAGTCACCGTCCCACTTCGCGCCTTCGAACTCGACGTAACTCTCCAGGCAGGAAGCGAGACCCTGGCCATCGCCGGCCCATCCGCGGCCGGCAAGTCCACGCTGCTCAAGTCCATCGCTGGATTGCGCCGGCCGCGGGCCGGGCGGATCACTGTCAACGATGTCGTTTGGTTCGATTCCCAAACGGGGGTGAACCTGCCCCCCGAAGAGCGAAGCGTGGGAATGGTCTTTCAGGACTACGCGCTCTTCCCGCACCTGACCGTGATGGAGAACATCGAATTCGGGGGCCGCGCTCGCGCTGATGAGATGGTCGAACGCTTCGATCTGGGTCCGTTGGCTCGCTCCCGGCCCCCGGAGTTGTCGGGCGGAGAGCGTCAGCGCGTGGCTCTCGCGCGAGCTCTAGCGAGGACACCCGAGATAGTGCTGTTGGACGAGCCACTGGCCGCGCTCGATCCCGCGCTCAAGAACGACGTCAGAGCCGAGCTGCGAGACACGTTGACTCGCCTGTCCGTTCCGACCATCGTCGTCACCCACGATTTCCAGGACGCGGCAACACTGGCGACGCGCGTAGCAATCCTGGTCGAGGGTGCACTGCTCCAGGAGGGTCCTCCTTCCGAGTTGGTGGCGGCGCCGACGCATCCTTTCGTTGCCAGCTTTACCGGCGCCAACGTGTTGATCGGAGAGGCACGCATACGCGAGGACGAACTGACGGAAGTGACACTCCCAACCGGCGAGGTTGTTCTCTCGACCGATCGCGTCGGGGGCGAGGTGGGTGCCGTGGTCTATCCGTGGGACATCTCCCTGGCTCTGAAGCTCCCGGACGACTCGGCGCTCAACCATCTAGCAGCGGCTATCACGTCGGTGGTCGAACTTGGAAATCGGGTGCGGGTTCGCGTCGGGCCGTTATCGGCCGAGGTGACGCTGGCGTCGGCACGACGCTTGCGACTGGCGGTGGGCGTACCCGTCGTCGCGTCGTTCAAGGCCACCGCAACTCGATTGATCCCGCTGGGGTCACTACGATGAATTCAGGTCCCTGCCGCGGGAGGCTCACACCATGACCAGGCGATTGGTTCTCAGCTTGTTGATCATCTCCCTTGTCGGGATCGCCTCGGGTTGTGCCGAGGATGGGTCGTCCAATTTGAGGAGCGACACACCGCAGCCTTCCTTTCCTCCCCAGGTCGAGCCCTACAACGTAGAGATCGATCCGGCCGACTTCGTAGCCAAGATCGACAATCCCTATCTGCCGCTGCTTCCCGGCACGACGCACGTGTACAAGGGGGCTTCCGAGGGAGAGACCGAGACGGTGATCGTGGCGGTCACTCGCAAAACGAAGGAGGTACTCGGGGTCACCTGCACCGTGGTGCGTGATGTCGCGCGCGTGGAAGGCGAGATCGTGGAGAAGACGTTCGACTGGTTTGCCCAGGACCGCTACGGAAACGTCTGGTATTTCGGCGAAAACTCGCTCGAGTACGAGAACGGCGAGCCGGCCGGAAGAGCCGGATCTTGGGAGGCCGGAGTGGACCGGGCGCAGCCGGGAATCGTGATGCTCGGCGATCCGCAGATCGGGGACGTTTACCGACAGGAGTACTACCTAGGCGAAGCCGAGGACATGGGCGAGGTGTTGGCGCTGGACGCATCCGTTCAGGTTCCATTCGGTTCGTTCTCCGACGTTCTCGTGACGGCGGACACGACCCCGTTGGAACCCAACGTGCTCGAGCACAAGTTCTATGCGCGCGGTGTCGGAGTGGTCCTGGAGCGCAGCGTCCAAGGGCCGAAGGGGAAGCTGGAGCTCATCGAAGTTAGACCGTAATCGGCTTCAAATCACGCTGCGGTAGACGAAGCCGGCGACCGCGCTGCCCAGGATCACCCAGAGAAAGTTCACGCGTCCCCGCGCAAGAATGACGAACGCGACGAGGGCCACACCAATTGCGAAGACGTCCACCGTCCCGAAAACCGGACGAGGAAAGGTGAGGCCCAGCACCGCTCCGGTTTGTACGACGCCGAACAAGGCCGCGATGGCGAAGGTCACGGCCAGGTTGAGGATCACGCCGACGACCGCGGCAGTCACCGAAGCCAGAGCCGTGTTAAGGGATCGGTTGCCTCGCAACCTCTCGATATGAGGTGCTCCCAAGAAGATCCACAGGAAACAGGGCGCGAAAATGGCCCACACGGTCACCGTCGCTCCCAGGACTCCCGCGGCGACGGGATCCAGTTCACCCGGAAAGCGGTACGCCGCGAGAAACCCGACGAACTGGGTGACCATAATTAGTGGGCCAGGAGTCGACTCCGCGAGTCCCAGCCCCGTGATCATCTGCCCCGGCTCCAACCAGCCGAAGTGCTGGACGGCGGCTTGGTTTACGTACGAGAGCGCGGCGTAGGCCCCGCCGAACGTCACCATGGCGACCTGGCTGAAGAACAGGGCCTCTTTACTCAGTGTGTCGTCGCCTCCGCGCAACGCGTAGACAACGAGCAGCGGGACCCACCAGACGGCCAGACCCAAGACCAGCACCTTCGGCCCCCGCCCCCGCCGGGGGCGGGCTCGGCGATCCTCCTCGTCGGAGATCAGCGCCGCGCTGCCCTCGGTCTCCCGAGGGTTCTCGACGACGCGGGGAAACGCGCCCGGACTGACGCGCGAACCGATCAGGCCGACGAGCGCGGCGGACGCCACGATCAGCGGGAACGGCACTTTGACGAGGAAGATCGCCACAAAGGCGAGCGTCGCGATGAGGAGCATGGCGCGGCTCTTGAGCGTCCTCGACGCGATGCGAATAAGCGCCGCGAACACGAGCGCGATCACGGCCGCCCTCAATCCATAGAAAATCGCGGCGACCCAATCGACGTCGCCATGGACCGCATAAGTCCAGGACAGCCCCATGATCAAGAAGAAAGCGGGGGCAACGAACAGCACCCCGGCGACGATCCCTCCCCAGACGCCGTTCAGAAGCCAGCCGATGTAGATGGCGAGTTGTTGTGCCTCCGGCCCCGGAAGCAACATGCAGTAGTTCAGCGCGTGAAGAAAGCGGTTGTTGCTGATCCAGCGTTTCTTCTCGACCAGCTCGTCCTGCATGATCGCGATCTGGCCCGCAGGACCCCCGAAGTTGATGAACCCGAGGCGCAGCCAGTAGCGAAACGCGGATTTAAAAGGAACTAGGTGAGTGGCCACCGGCGGTGATGGTAGCCACCCACTCGCCTACCCAATTGCTACCCGCTTGGTTGGATGTTCTGGTTGAGACGGAAGAGATTGGTCGGGTCGTAACGGCGCTTGAGCTCCGCCAGTCGTTGATACTTTGCGGATCCGTAGGAATCCTCGATGCGATCGCCGTCGTCGGCGCTCATGAAGTTCGTATACGTCCCTCCGCCCGAATAAGGCTGCATCGCTTGCCACAAGGCGCGCGTCCATTCGATGTGACGGTCGGAGTCCTCCGGATCGGCCCAGCGCGAGTTGATGTTGAGGATGAAGGGCGCATCGCGATGACCGTAGGCCGTGTCGTCCTCGCCGACGCGACCGATGGCACCGCCGAGATATGGGAATTTGAAGTCCGACAGCGGCGACGTGATCGTTCCCAGAAAATCGACGAGCACGGCGATCGCCTCATCGGGCAGCCCGCTCAGGTATTCGGCCTTCCAATAGTTCTGGAAACCCGGCCCCCAGGCGGCGTCCGTAAGAGTTTGCATTTCGATGTAGGGCCGCGGGGCGACCAGATCGACGATTGGCTCTCCCAGAGCATCGATAGGAGCCAAGACCTCGTCGGCCTTTTCGGGAGGTCCCACGTACACGACGGCCAACCCGACGATCGGTTTGCCGTGAAATTCCGCGGGCACGAACGGCGCCGGTGGCGCGAGTCTTAGCACCGCGGCCAGAGTGAGATCGCCGGGAGCTCCCGCGAAATAGTCGCGATACATCGTCAGGACGTCGGTGGCCCTGTCGCCGGGCCACATCCTCAGCCCCGCCCTGATCTCCGGCCCCACCGGGTGCAGCTGGAACTCGAAGGAAGTCACGATCCCGAAGTTGCCACCTCCGCCCCGAAGAGCCCAAAAGAGGTCGGAGTTCTCGTCCTCGGATGCGTGAAGTCGAGATCCATCCGCGGTGACGACGTCGGCCGAGAGGAGGTTGTCACAGGCGAGGCCGAGCCTTCGCTGCAACCATCCGATTCCTCCGCCGAGGGTAAACCCGGCGACGCCGGTGGAGGAGATCAGCCCCCCGGTGACCGCCAAGCCAGACGCTTGCGTGAGGGGATCGACCTCACCCCATACGGCCCCGGGCCCGACGTAGGCCCGGCGCTGCTCGGCGTCGATCCGGACCCCCTTCATGGCCGAGAAGTCGATGACGAGCCCGCCGTCGCAGGTCGAGAAACCGGCGACGCTGTGCGAGCCACCCCGAACCGCGACGATGAGATCCTTGTCGCGCGCGAAGTGGAGGGCCGCTGCCACGTCCTTTACATCTAAAGGTCGCACGACGAGCGCGGGATATTTGTCGATCGACGCGTTCCAGACCCGCCGAGCCTCCTCATAGGCCGGGTGGGCGGGTCCGATTACTTCACCCTCAAACTTGGCCTCGAGGTCCTTGATCGCAGAGTCCTCTAGCAGTCTTGGAGCAACGGTCGCCACGACTCACCTCCGATTGGATTAGTCCCGCTAGCTTCTATGGTCGGGTTCCCGGCTTCAAGAGGGAATTTGCGTGCAGACTGGCGCCGTGAAACAGGTTCCCGCACCGATCACAGCGGTACTGGAAACCGTGCTCTATTGCACGTCCGAAAACGAGGCGGAGACACGGCGCTTCTACGAGGACGTGCTGCAGCTCCGGCGAGTGAGCCGATTCGCCTACCGCATGGGGCCCCAATTGTTGTTGCTGTTCAATTCCGAGGAATCGAGCGTTCAGGATGAGCCACCCCCGCACGGCGCCTCGGGAAGCGTTCACGTTTGTTTTCTCGTCGCTCCCGACGTTTACGACGGCTGGAAGGACTACCTCGGTGAGCGAGGCGTCGAGTTGATCGACGAGATCACTTGGGACAAGGGGATCCGCTCCTTCTATTTTGAGGACCCCGCGGGGAACATGCTCGAGATCGCAGCCGGCGACATGTGGCCGTCCTAGAGTCTCAATACTCGCAGGCTTCCTGAATCCCTCGACGCCCGCGGTCTGACCTCTCGACGGATGCGCGAACAGGAGTTGCTGCTTCGGGGTCTAACTCGCAGGCCATGACCACGAGGCTTCGGTCGTTACCCCTCATCGGCTTGCTGTGCCTTCTGGCAGTGACGACGATCCCGGCGAGGATGGGCGAGGCCCAGGCCGCCAAACCGAAGCTCGCGCTCGAGGTGGTGACTTCGGGACTGCAGTCGCCGCTGGGAGTCGTGGATCCCGAAGACGGAACCAAGAGGCTTTTCATCGTGGAGCAGGGCGGCACCATCCGGATCCTCGAACGGGGTCGTGTCCAGAAAGAGCCCTTCCTGGACCTGACCTCTCTCACGCAAGAGGCCGGAGAGCGAGGACTACTGGGTCTGGCCTTTCATCCCCGCTACGACAAGAACGGCCTGTTCTACGTTTACTACACCGCGACGACAACGGGCACCGTGACGATCGCCGAGTACAAGGTAGACGGAAAAGATCCAAATCGTGCAGACCCCGATTCGGCGCGCACCCTCCTCGAGATCATCCATCCCGTCGTCAACCACAACGGCGGATCGATCGTCTTCGGGCCCGACGGCTTTCTCTATCTCGGGATCGGCGACGGCGGTGGAGCCGGTGATCCCGAATTCGACGCGCAACGTCTCGACAATCTCTTAGGCAAGCAACTGCGGATCGACGTCGACAACCCGGGCGGGGGCCGCGAGTACGGGATACCCGAAGACAATCCGTTCGTGGGAACGCCCGGCGCGCAGCCGGAGATCTGGGCCTACGGGCTTCGCAATCCGTGGCGCTTCAGCTTCGACCGCAAGACGGGTCACATGTGGCTGGCCGACGTGGGGCAGAACCGCCTGGAGGAAGTGAATCGGGCCGAACCCGACCAGGGCGGCATCAACTACGGCTGGAACATCATGGAGGGAAACGACTGCTTCCCGACGATGACGGACTGCCGCACGAATCCATTGACGCAGGGGTTTCACATGCCGCTGGCGGTCTACGACCACGACGCGGGGTGCTCGGTCACCGGTGGCTACGTCTATCGGGGGCGGGAATTCCCCCAGCTTTACGGCTTGTACCTTTTCGCGGACTACTGCACCGGGCTCATCTGGTCGGTGGAGGCCGCGGGCCCCGACCAGCAGGAACCTCAACTCTTGCTCGAGGCACCCCATTCGTTCAGCTCGTTCGGTGAGGATTCCAAAGGACGTCTGTACGCGACCGATCTCGGTGGAGTTCTTCTGAAGGTGATCGCGCAATAGCCGTTTGACCGCCCGCTCCTCCGTCATTAGCTTGTGCTAGACGACCGGCGAAGGAGGGCAGATGAATCTGTACCGCATCTTGCTGTTCGTGCATGTGACCGCGGTTGCAATCTGGGTCGGTGGAGCCGTGATGTTTCACGTCATCGCGGAACGCGCCGCGGCATCCAACGATGTGGGGCGAATCTCGGCGCTCCTGCAGGATGGCGAGGCACTCGGGAAGCGCTACTTCGGTCCCGCAACCATGGTGACCTTGCTCGCCGGCCTGTGGCTGGTATTCGAAGGCGACTGGGGTTTCGACCACCTCTTCATAATCGGAGGTTTGGTGGGACTTGTTCTCACCGCGATCATCGGCTTCGGCATGATCCAGCCTGCAGCCAGTCGAACCGGCGCGGCGCTGGCGCAAGCGGGCGCGGTCACGGAGGAGGTTCGAGCCGGACTGGCCCGTATCCGCAACATCTCCCGGGCCGACCTCTTGCTGCTCCTTGTGATCCTCTTCTTGATGACGACCAAGCCCGGCCTCTAGCCGCGGAGCCGACCAGGGGCGACGTGACGTCGCTTGCAGATAAGGCCGAGCTTCTGCGAGAGCTCCATCACGGCTCACGTCCGCTCCTGTTGCCGAACGCCTGGGACGCGGCAAGCGCGCGCCTCGTCGAGACTGCCGGGTTCGAAGCCGTCGCGACCTCCAGCGGCGCGGTCGCAGCCGTGTTGGGGCGAAAGGACGACGACTCGATGCCGGCCAATGAGGCCTTCGCGGCGATAACCCGGGTCGCACGCAACGTCTCGGTACCGGTCACAGCGGATCTGGAAGCGGGCTATCGCTTGCCGGCCCAGGAATTAGTTGCGCGATTGCTGGCGACGGGCGCCGTTGGATGCAATCTCGAAGATACCGACCACCATCGTGGCGGAGGTCTGGTCGCTTTGGACGACCAGGTCGAACGTCTAAGGGACATTCGATCCGCGGCACAGAACGCCAACGTGGACATCGTGATCAATGCGCGCGTCGATGTCTTCCGCGGGGACCGAGAGCCCCCAGCAAAGGTTTTCAGCGAAGGAGTGGGCCGGGCACGCGCCTATCTCGAGTCCGGAGCGGATTGCGTCTACCCGATCGGCCTCGCCGACGAGAAGCTCATCGAGGACTTCGTCGCCAAGGTTCAGGCCCCCGTCAATATCTACGCCAACCCCTCGGCTCCCCCCATACCGCGCCTGGCCGAGCTCGGCGTCGCGCGCGTGAGCTTTGCGGCAGCCATGATGCGACACGCATACAGGGCGCTCGAGACGCGTTTATCGGAGATTCGCGACGAATGGAAGTTGCTGCCGCCGGGCGATAGCGGAATGCGGTCTAACTAACCGTGACTCCCCGCTCCTCCAGCACCAGCTCCATGAAGCGATCCCAATGGGAGTCGAATGCACCACGCATCGCCTCTTCCTCCGCCCGGTTGGTGCGTGCGACCTGCGCGGTGTCGGCGTCGCCGGCAGCTTCCGCGAGGCGCTCCAGCAGGTGATACGAGGCGATCTCTAGAGCCTCCGTGACGTAGCCGTCGCGCGCGTTCTTGCCGGCTTTGTCGGTTCGAACCAGGTCCGCCAGCCCCTTGAAGAACGCCGCCATGATGGCCGCGGAGTCCTTGATGATCGAGGCATCTTCGCCGCGCGCCTCCAGCCGCCCGGCCAATCGTTCGACTTGTCGTTCGGTCTCGTTCTTGTGCCGCTCGAGACCCTCCTTGATCTCAGGGTCGTCGGTGGTCGCGATCATCGAAACCAGCATCTGGTGGACATTTCTCTCCATCGCGTGCGCATCGCGCAGGTAACTGTTGAGCAATGAGTCGAGATCTGCTGTCGCCACAGAACGACCTCCTTTTGACGGCCTCCACCTCTCGGGCACACATCCGACGCAACGATTCGGTCGTACCCGACGGGGTCGTCGGTAAACGGCGCCCCCGCGCGTTAGCAGAGCGAGCAATTGGGGTAAGTCCGCGCCGCTCGCCCATTCCATCTTGGGGCAAGGAGGTCCGCCGTGAACGGGGGCGCCATCTCACTGACGATCGCGGTCTTCATCGCGTTCGTAGTAACCCTTTACCTAGTAGGAACGCTCGTCCGCAGCATCCAGCGCGAGAAGAGCACGAGCATGAAGCTGTGGAAGAACTTCGGGCTCAGCCTGAGTTTCTGTGCCCTCTTCTTCGTGACCTGGATCGCGCAGGGCATCGTCCAGTGGCAACGCTTCACGGATGACCAACGAGAACACAACGAGCCCATTGAGTTGGGCGACTTCGTGGCCGACTTCAGCCAGTCGACACTGGAGAACTGGCAATCGGAGTTCCTCCAGTTGTTCTCGTTCACGATCATCACCGCGGTGCTCATTCACAAGGGCAGCGCCGAATCCAAAGACGGCGACGACCGCATCGAGGCGGCCTTGAAGCGCATCGAGGAAAAGCTCGGAACCGAGCCGGCCTCCGAGGGACCCGGAGGTAACAAAGACCTGCACATCCTTCCCGATGAGATGCAGGGATGGCAGCTGCGGGCCGCGGACTCTACGGAGCCGGAGGGTTACTACGACACGCAGGAAGAGGCCATCCGCGCGGGACGCGAGCTCGCTCGTAAACAGGGCGTAGAACTGCATGTCCACGGGGTAGACGGCAAGGTGAGACAGTCGTCGCGCTGACGGGCGCGACCTATCATGGACCGCGATGAATTTCTACGAAATCGATACTGCGTCTGGAAGGCATCTGAAGTTGGCCGTAGAGGACGCCGAGTGCAGCCATACCGGTCAGATCCGAGACGTGGAGCCGAGCGCCGACGGTTGTGAGGAGTGCCTGCAGATGGGCGACGACTGGTTCCATCTACGTATCTGTCAATCCTGTGGGCACGTCGGCTGTTGCGACCAATCCAAGAACCGACATGCCACCAAGCATCATCACGCCACGAATCACCCGATCGTGCAGTCCTTCGAACGGGACGAGGACTGGATGTACTGCTATCCCGACGATGCCTTCATGCAGCCCGTCTGATCGCCCAGTCGCTGACTGCGCAGGACGGCAGCATGCCAGGGAAGCACCACAGCCGGTATCACGAATTCGAGAATCATTAGCCCAACCTGCGACCAGTGGGGCCGCCCCGCAACGATCCACGAGAGGAGGCGCCCACAGGCAGCGAGAAAGAACCCTGCGCACACCACTTGGACGGCAAATGTTTCGGCACGGAGGCGAACGGCTGCGCGCAGCAATACGGCTCCCGCGACCACGTACCACGCGGCGAAGAAGCGGACCTCGCTGTCGACGTTGGCGGAGACCTCTCCGGCCTCGGGGACCTGAGCAAGGCCGCCAAACACTCCAAAAGGACCAAAGAAGATGGCGACGAGTCCCAATAAGGCGAGGACCAACTGCAGCGCGCGACCCGATACCCCTTGTGCTGCGGCGCGCCGGGTGGTCATGAAATGAGTATCGCCCTTGATGTCTGGACGGCCGGCATCGATAGTTAGTAGGTGAATCGCAGAACGATCGACGATGTCTTGGCCGACGCCCGGCTCCACCTACGTCGAGTCGAGCCCCCCCAAGCAGTCGAGGAGATGCAAAACGGGGCTCTTCTCATCGACGTGCGCTCCGACGATCAGCGTGACGCGTTCGGATCCATCCCCGGGGCGCTCAACATTCCCCTGAGCGTCCTCGAGTGGCGAGTTGACCCCGAATCCGCCCATAGGGACCCTGCGATCGGCGCCCTCGATCAGCGCCTGATGCTCATCTGCGCACATGGTTACTCCTCGAGCCTTGCGGCTCGGCGGCTTCAAGAGATCGGCTTCGTGAATGCGACCGACGTAATGGGGGGCTTCGAAGCCTGGAAGGCTGCCGGATTGCCCGTAAGCACCGAAGCGGAGTGAGCCCGCCGCCCATGAATCCAGACCTTCCCAATCGACTGTCAGACTCCTCGACTGCCCGTGAGATGAAAAGGGCGCTTACAGCAGGTCTCGCGATGCTGCTTCTATTGGTGGCAGCCCCATTCGGCTATTCCCAATCGCTCCAGCAGGGCGAGCAACTACCCAACCTCGTCCCGCTTGCCCCACACGACATCGAGGTTCGCAAGATCGATGGCGGCAACGAGCCGGCGCTCCGTTTCAGTGTCTCTATTGCCAACGAGGGCGACTACGCTTTCGAACTCGTGGCTCGCGCCGACGGCTATTCCTCCGGGACGGATGCCGCCGCCGAGCAGTGTGTCGCGTGGGCAGGCCCGCGAGCCTGCTCCCAACGGCGAAGTATCGGGATGCTCTCGTATCACGACGCGCACGGCCACTACCACTTCGAAGACTTCGCTCTCTACGAGTTGCGGCGTTTGGACAAGGACGGCCAACCGGATATGAGCGAGAGCGGCCTGGTGAGGACGAGCGAGAAGGTTTCGTTCTGCCTGCAGGACGTCGCTCGACACGACGATTCCGATCCCCTTTACACGACACCGTGGCCTCCTTATTACGGCTGTTTCGCGGGTCAGGGAGTCCAGGGCATCTCTCCGGGATGGCTCGACATCTACAGCTGGGG
>JBHELF010000114.1:0-22344 GCA_046263155.1 Actinomycetota bacterium | reverse complement strand
ACCTCGATCTGATCCAGAGACGGCGGCTTTGTAGTGATCCGCTGTAGAGCGAGGCCGGGAAGCATCGAGATCTTGAAGAACAACGAGTCTTCGTTTCGGGAGGCCAGTTTTATAGCCTCATAACCGAGCCCGGCCAGCACGGGAATCGCGGCGAGCCGTAGTCCGATACGCGGCAACAGCGAGGCGGACACGGTGAGATCGATCACGAAGTGAGCGACGATAGTGAGGAACAGAACGATGAAGAGGAAGTTGGTCCCGCATCGCACGTGCAGCGTCGGGTATTTCCGGTCGATCTCGGCCGGGTCGAGCGGATCGCCGTTCTCGTACGCATAGATCGTCTTGTGCTCGGCGCCGTGGTACTGGAAGACGCGGCGGATGTCCTTCAGCAGCGAGATCAAGAGCAGATAGCCGACGAACATGCCGAGTCGGATGCTCCCCTCGACCAGGTTGAAGACAAGATCCTTCTCCCGCTCTCCGACGATGAACCTGGTGCCCAGCACCGGCAGGACGATGAAGATCGCGGAGAACACGACCATGGCTATGGCCAGGGTCCAGCCGAGCTGCTTGTCGGAGAGTTGTTCCTCTTCTTCTGAAAGCGCGTGGCTGGCCGAGATCTTCAGCGCCTTGATCCCGATCGAGAGGGACTCGCCGAGGACGAGGCAACCCCGTACCAGAGGCCACTTGAGCCAGGGATGTCGCTGCGCGGCCGAGGGCAGCGGGAATTTGTCGACGGCAATTGTTTCGTCGGGACGCCGGCAGGCGACGGACCACGATGCGGGCCCCCGCATCATCACGCCCTCGAGGACGGCTTGGCCCCCGATAGAAGGTCGCTTACTCAAGGACGCGGGCTTGAACTAGCTCTGGGGCTGCCGAGTCCGGCCGGCGTACTTCTTCTGGAATTTCTCGACGCGTCCACCGGTGTCGACCAGTTTCTGCTTGCCCGTGTAGAACGGATGGCACTGGTTGCACAACTCGACGTGAAGCTCCGGCTTGATCGAGCGCGTAGTGAAGGTGTTTCCGCACGAGCACGTAACGAGGGTTTCTACATATTCGGGATGGATTCCCTGCTTCATTCCTTCACCTCTTCGCTTCCCTCACGCCTCTGTCTCGCCTTTTCGTAGGCGACAGAGGCCTTTGCCATGACCCAGAAGGTCAAGAACAGGCCGCCGATCAAGCCCACGATCGTGAGCCACTGCGGCCATCCAAGACCCAGGAACACTTGTGTCTCCCCGGCTATTTCCTAGTCGCCCTTTACCGGCACCTTTGCGATCTCTCTCAGGAACTGCGCGTTGCCCTGCGTCGCCTTCATCTTGTCGATCAGGAGCTCGAGCGCTCCCCCGCCCTCCAGGGCATGGAGTACTCGTCGCAGACGCCAAGCAAGCTGGAGTTCCTCCGGCGTGAGCAGAAGCTCCTCTTTCCGGGTGCCCGAGGACTGGATGTCGATCGCGGGGAAGATCCGCTTGTCCGCCATCTTCCGATCCAGGCGGAGCTCCCAGTTACCGGTGCCCTTGAACTCCTCGAAGATGACCTCATCCATACGGGAGCCGGTCTCGACGAGGGCCGTCGCGAGAATCGTCAGCGAACCGCCGTGCTCGATGTTCCGTGCCGCTCCGAAAAATTTCTTCGGCGGGTAGAGCGCCGTCGAGTCCACACCACCGGAGAGGATTCGACCGGACGCAGGGGTAGCGAGGTTATAGGCCCGCGATAGACGAGTAATTCCGTCCAGCAGGATCAGGACGTCCTGACCCATCTCGACAAGGCGCTTGGCGCGTTCGAGGGTCAGCTCGGTCACCTGGATGTGGTCGTCGGAGGGCCGATCGAACGTCGAGTAGATGACCTCGCCATCGACCGAGCGCTGCATGTCGGTTACCTCTTCGGGACGCTCGTCGACGAGAAGGACGATCAGCTTGACCTCGGGATTGTTGGCCCGAACGGAGTTGGCGATCTCCTTCATCACCGTCGTCTTCCCGGCTTTCGGCGGGCTCACGATCATCCCCCGCTGGCCCTTACCTATCGGAGCGATGAGATCGATGATGCGCGGAGTGATAAGCCGGGCATTGTCCGGCTGTTCCAGCGTCATTCGATCCTCTGGGTAAAGCGGAGTGAGGTCTGCAAACCTCGGACGGCGTTGTGCGTTCTCGGGCTCGAGACCATTTATCTGGTGGATCTTCAGGAGGGCCTGGTACTTCTCCGACTCCTTCGGTGAGCGCACCGAGCCCGTGACTTCATCGCCCTTGCGGAGGTGGAAGCGGCGCACCTGCGAGACGGAGACATAGACGTCTTTCTCACCCGGCAGGTAGCCCGTCGTGCGCAAGAAGCCGTAGCCCTCGGGGAGTAGATCGAGGATTCCGGTTCGAACCTCTGCGTTGGGATCGTCTTCGATCTCGGTGTCGTCGAAGCGTTCCTCGCGCAGGTAATGAGGCACTCCTCCACCGCCCTGACCGCCACCCCGGCCTCTGCGCCGACGGCGGCCCCGGCCCTCGCGTGGTTCGGCCTTCTCCCGCGGACGCGATCGGTTGTCGCGCACCATCCGGTTGTTGCGTCGGTGGGCGAGATCGTCGGATCTGCGATCCCGATCATCGACCGCGCCCTCGTCACGAAGGGGTGAGCGCTCTGGTGTCGGCGCGGGAGACGTAGTAGGAGCCGGCCCGGGAGACGGATTGTCGGCCACGGGCGCGGGAACGGGAGCGACTTCGCGCTTGGGAGCCGGACGTCCGCCGTTGCCGCTTCCGGCGATTGCGTCGATTATCTCGGCCTTCTTGAGGCCCGTTACCTTGAGATCGAGAGACTTCGCGATCTCCTTTAGCTCGGTGACGGCCTTCGCCTCGAGCACCGAGCGGTCCAGGGGAACTGCCACCAACTACGCCTCCTGCATCGAGGGAGGGAGCTCGCCTAGATCCGGCTTAGCTTTCTCCCAGTCATCCATGAACTTCTTGAATCCCGCATCCGTGAGCGGATGGCTCACGAGGGCTTCGAAAACCTTGAAAGGCATCGTCGCTATGTCCGCTCCCATGCGGGCCGCCTCCACAACATGGATCGGGTGGCGGAGGCTCGCTGCGAGAACCTGCGTCTGATAACCCTGAACGGCGTAGATCTCGCAGATATCGGAGAGCAGACGGAGACCATCCGTCGCGATGTCGTCCAGTCTACCCAAAAAAGGCGAAATGATGTAGGCACCTGCCTCGGCCGCCAAAATCGCCTGGCCCGGCGAGAAGCAGAGCGTCACATTTACCTTGATCCCTTCATCGGTAAGCCGGCGAACCGCGGCGAGGCCGTTGGGCGACAGCGCTACCTTCACGATGACGTTGTCGGCGATCTGAACAATCTCGCGGCCTTGGGCCACAATCGTGTCGGTGTCGTCCGAAGCCGTCTCGATCGAGACCTCGCCGTCCACGATCGAGCAGATCTCTTTCATGAGGGGCAGGAAATCCTGCTCTTCCTTAGAGACCAGGCTGGGGTTGGACGTAATGCCCTTTAATACTCCCCAACGATTTGCCTCCCGGATTTCTTCCAGGTTTGCGCTATCAAGGAACAGCTTCACGGGGTTCGCTCCCTTCGGTGCTCTGGCGGTCGATGGCCTCCACTGCCCTCTCGAGCAGCTTCTCTTCCGTCTGGGCCACGACCGCTCCACGCTCCACGGTCTGGATCGCCTTCTTGACGACGTGGTCGATGATCTTGGTAAGGGCCGCGTCGAGATCGTAATTCTCAATCGTCGGGACGCCGCGCATGAGGGCCGACGACGTCATGTATTTCTGCAGTCTCCGAATCTTCTTGAATGAGTTGAGGTAGCGCGTACCCGGACGCGACCGGGTTTCGCGCGTCCGCCGATAAAAGTGGCTGCGATGAAGATCTTCGTCCTCGACCGTGACCAGCAGAGGCACGACGACCGCGTCGTCGGTCTCCACGCCCTCGAGAAAGCCCGGCACGAGGTGGGCACCTTCGAGCACCATGTCAGTACCTTCCTGAATGGCGCGGTCTATCAAAGCCTGGGCCCCGACTGCAACCGCCGCAGCCTGCTCGCGGAAACCGATGATCAGCTTGTCGGCGGAGTGTGGGATGGGCTGTCGCACTGCGTGATCGGCTTCAAATGAGGACGAATAGAGCGTCGGAAACATCTCTTCGGTAAGCGCGCTGCGCAGGACCTCCCGCACCGCGTCGGTAGACACGACCCGCGTGATCCCGAGACGGTAAGCGAGTTGGTGCGCAATAGTCGACTTCCCCGTGCCGGTCGCGCCCCCGATGAGAATGATGAGCGGCATATCGAGCTCTGCAACCGACTGCCACTTCAGGAGGGCCTCCGCGTACTGATCTCCGGCCTCCCGCCGCAGGATGTCGACCGTGAGCTCGCGCAGATCCTCGGCGGAAACGGTCGCTTTGCCCAAGGCGATCAGTTCTTCTTCGACCTTGTTGGCGATGCTGTAGGACCGCACCGGCCCGAGTCCGGTGACCATGAGCGATGAAGCTGTGAGGCCCTTCGAATAGGGCAGGCCGAACTCCCGGTCCGAGATGAGGATGTGCTTTCGGCGCTTCTCAGCCATCGCCCAGCTCCGCAAAGCGCCGCGCTGCGAGATCCCCGGCCGCATCGATCATCGACTTCAAGTCGTCGCCTTCTATTCCCTGAGGCACGTTGTCCATGAAGACCACATCGAGCCCGCTTGCCAGCGCGTGCCGGGCCGCCACATCGATGCCGGCCGCCTTGATCTCGCAAAGAAGTATGTCCGCATCGCTACCCATGGCCTGGAGATCGCTCTGCAATAAGCGGCGATCCGAAAGCGCATGCGTCATCCCGACGACGCGACAGCCGTAATGGTCCTCGAGGTGACCCTTTATGAGAGAGGCCGCGGCGGGCGGAGCGGTCGTGGCCACGAAGGCCTTGGCGCCGTCGACCTTATTTATGGGGTGTGGTCGGAATACGGTACGCACAATCTTTGCCTCTGCTCCTTTTAAGCCTCCGACATGCGATGAACGAAAAGCCTTTTGGATGTCGGAGACGAGTTCGGAGATCTGGGAGCGGGACGCGAATGGATCCTCGCACATCGTAATAACCACAAAGTCCGCAAGCAACAGCCTGTAGGGACCGAAATATCCTCTTATATATTCGGGCGGTAGTCCCCCACCCACGATCAATACCGTCACGTCGGTATAGGCGGGAGGGATCGCCGCTCCGGAGCCCTCGAGGATTAGAAGGTCGCCCTCGAGTTGGTTCGCCAGGGCGATGCCCTCACCCACGTTCGAGTGCTCCACGCCCCCGGCGAGGCCCCCACCGCAGCGGCGGCATCCCACCGTCGGCACTCGGGCGAGGAGGGCATCCTCGACGTAATCCGAGGCGGCGTGTCGGCCTTCGTCGGCCATTGCGAGCAACTCCTCGGCGCTGAGATCCAGCTGATCGCCACGCAGGACCACCGGATCCGGAGGACCCCCCCGGCCCATCGCGACGACGACCGGAGCTCGGCCCCCCTCTTTCAAGGTCCGCGCGGTGAAGCCGGCGACGGCCGTCTTCCCGGTGCGCTTTCCCGTGCCGATGAGGCCGATAGACGGGTGTCGGCAGAGTTTGGGTCGCGGCGGCGGCTCGAAACGAAAGTCGGCTCCCGAGTAGGGCACGCCGTGGGCCAGCGCGATCGCCGCGAGCTGATGACGTCGGCGATAGTCGAGCACCGGCTCGTCGGAGAGATCGACCACTTCATCGGGAGTCAGCGCGGCGAGCGCAATGTCGAGAACGGCGCGTGGGTCCGGTCCGGTCAACACGAAGGTTTCCCCCAGCCGCGGGGGGGCTGCAGTAGCCAGCTTCTCGCGGCCACCGGCGAGCAGCGCAGCGACGACGGTTCCGCCCCCACGTCTGAGATCGTCTAAGGCCGCCTCTATGACGGGCGGATAGTGCTCGCCATCGACGATGGCCAGATAACGGATGGTGACCTCCCGAGCGGAAAGATTGTCCTGGGCCCCCGCGGGAACGATAGTGGTGGTCGGCCGTCCCGTCGATTCACCGGAGGAATCGGTTAATGAAGTCGGAGCCCGAGGAGACCACCGCTCGCCCGCTGCTCCGGGCCCGTGGTGGCGTCTCGATCGGCGCCGTCCTCACCGGCGTCGTTGTGTCGTTCGGCGCGATGTTTCTTCTGACCGCGGCGGTCGCGGGAGTCCTCTACGCCTTCGGCGTGGACCTCGACGTCGGCGAGGGCGAATCCATCCAGGCCGGCCCATTCGCCGGCGCGGCCCTCATAGTGGCTCAGTTCCTCGCGTACCTCTGGGGCGGTTACACGGCCGGCAGGATGAGCCGGGGAGCCGGAGCGGCCAACGGTTTCCTCGTCGCCCTCATCGCGTTATTTCTGGCCGTCGGAGCGGGCGCGGTCTTGGCCGCCGTCTCGGAGACACCGACCGGTCCGAGCCTCCCCTTCACTTCCGCCCGGATCCCGTTACAGGATGAATACGTCGTCGACTGGGGTCTCGGCGTCGCGCTGGGAGCGATGCTGGCGATGTTCCTAGGTGGGATCACCGGGGGACTCGCCGGTTCCCGGTGGCACTCACGCTTGGAAAGCCGGACCCTCGCCGAGAGCGAAGAGAAGATTGAGACTCCCGCCCCGACCGAGCCCGAGCGCGCAGATGAGCCCAAGCCCGACGCGGAAGAAGTGGAGGAGGCCCGGCCTCCAGAGACGCGCACCGAGCGCCACGTCTATCGCTAGTTAGTAGACCGCGTACCGGGCGGCTAGGGTTCGGAGATCGCGCCCTCGGGCTCCCATTCGCTGACAAAAACTCGCCACCCGGAATTGCGCTCGCGGCAGATGCGGCGGACCTGCTCCGCCCGGGTCGCCACTTCAGGACGAGGAACGATGACGAGCAGAGAGGGCCCCGCGCCGGCCAAGGCGGTCGGTAATCCCGCAGCGCGAAGGTCGCGGTGAACGGCCGCGGTTTCCGGCATCAGGCGCAGACGATGTGGTTCGTGCAAGCGGTCGCTCATCGCATCCGACAACACGTCCGCGCCGGCGCCGGTCGTGAGCGCGGCGACGAGAAGGGCCGCGCGCGACGCGGTGAACTGCGCGTCGGCGAAGGGCACATCACTCGGCAAACCGCGGCGCGCCTCGACCGTTGCGAATCTCTGGGCGGGCACCGCTATGACCGGAACGAGACGCGAGTTTGGCTCGAGGCGGAAGTAACGCAGATCCGATGCCCCCTCGGCTCGGTAGCAAACAACCAAACCACCGAGAAGGGCGGGCATGACGTTGTCGGGATGGCCTTCGACCTCGACTGCGAGCTGCACCATCTCGACCTGTGGAACGGTGCGACCGGTAATCGCGCGGGCGGCAAGCAAACCTCCGACGACCGCAGCACCCGACGAACCGAGGCCTGAACCGATAGGGATCGGATTTCGCACCTTGACCGCATAGCCCGGTGGGCGTCGCCCGACATAGTCGAAGAAGGTGTTCATCGACTGGATGACGAGATTGGTTTCATCTTGCGGGAGATGCTCCGCACCCTCACCCTCAACCTGGACTTCGACCGAATCGCGCCGGGGCTCGATCTCAACCTCGAGGTGCATGCGGACGGCCGCACCGAGCGCGTCGTAGCCCGGACCTAGATTCGCAATCGTGGCGGGAACCGAAACCTTTACCGCTGCCGGCATGCGCGCTCCCTTTGGTTGATGGGTCCGTCGAAGGATGCGGCCTGATGTCTCACAGGTCAAGCTCTCCCACGAGTGCGTCTACCTCGGCTGCGATGCGCTTCGGCTGCGGAGCGCCCGCGATGGCCCAGTCCGGATCCTTCAACCCGTGCCCGGTAAGGACACACACGATATGAGCGCCGGGTGGTACGAGACCTGCAGCACTGAGCTGTCGGAGCCCTGCAATGGACGCGGCCGACGCGAGCTCCACATAGACGCCCTCGGTGGCGAGAGTCCGAAAGCTCTCGAGAATCTCCTTGTCGCGCACGGAGCGAATCTCTCCTTCCGACATGGCAGCCGCCTCGGTGGCGCCCGACCACGATGCGGGATTTCCTATCCGGATCGCGGTCGCTACGGTCTTCGGCTCGGCTATGGGATGACCTCGCACGATCGGGTTTGCGCCTTCCGCCTGAAACCCGAACATTCTCGGCAGCGAACTCGACCATCCGAGCGTCCGCGCCTCGTTGTACCCACGCCAGTACGCGGTGATGTTTCCGGCGTTGCCGACGGGCATCAGATGCAGATCGGGGGCGCGCCCAAGGGACTCCACGATCTCGAACGCCGCCGTCTTCTGACCCTCGATGCGATAGGGATTAACAGAGTTAACCAAAGTGATGGGATAGCTCTCCGACATGGCGCGTGTGAGTTTGAGAGCCTGGTCGAAATTGCCCTCGATCTCGAACACACGCGCGCCATGAACCAGGGCCTGAGCCAGCTTCCCCATTGCCACGTTGCCCTGCGGAATCAGAACCGCGCAAAGCAGCCCCGCGCGCGCCGAGTAGGCCGCCGCCGAGGCGGAAGTGTTTCCGGTCGAGGCGCAGACCACCGCGCGTGACCCCTGTTCGAGTGCCTTGGATATGGCAACCGTCATGCCGCGGTCTTTGAACGAACCGGTGGGATTGAGTCCCTCGTACTTCAGCCACACCTCCGCCCTCGCCTCCATTGACAAACTTTTCGAATAGATCAGCGGGGTGTCCCCTTCGTCGAGCGTGACCACCGGAGTGGCGTCGCCGACGGGGAGGTGCTCGAAGTAGCGCTGGATGACCCCTCTCCTGCCGGCGACCGCGAGGGGCCCGGTCACTCCTCCTCCGCCGTCCCGTGGACGCGCATTGTGGAGTCGAGACTTTTCACCACGCTCAGTTCCGCGAGATCGCGGAAAGTCGCCTGATGCTGACCTTCGGTTGCAGCATGCGTGATGACTACGAGCGTGGCCTCGTCGGCGAACCCTTCCTGGCGCACGCTCGCGATAGAGACACCGTTGTCCGCAAAGACGCCGGCGATTGCGGCCAGCACACCAGGCTGGTCGACCACCGAGAGAACGGCGTAATAGCGAACCCGCGCCATGTCCTTGTGACGGATCCGAGCTGGATTGCGATAGCACGTGCATCCAGGGCTGCGTCCGCCCGTACGAATGTTGCGCGCGATCTCGACGATGTCGCCGACCACTGCCGACCCCGTCGGGCCCGAACCGGCTCCCCGGCCGAGGAACATGAGCTCGCCGGTCTCAACTCCCTCCACAAACACTGCATTGAACACGTCGCGTACCGCCGCGAGCGGGTGCCTCCTCGGGATCATCGAGGGATGGACCGAGAGCGCGATCTCGTCGTCCTGGCGCTCGGCGACCGCCAGTAGCTTCACCTCATAGCCGAGGTCGTGAGCGGCGACTATGTCTCTCTTCTTCACCTGCGCGATGCCCTCGCGATGGACGTTGTCTTGCACTACGCGCGCGTTGAAGGCAATCGAGGCGAGGATCGCTAGCTTTGCTGCCGCGTCGTATCCCTCGATGTCGGCGCTCGGGTCGAGCTCCGTGTAACCGAGCCGTTCGGCCTCCGCAAGAGCCTCGGGGAACGATTCCGCCTGCTCGGACATGCGCGTCAGGATGAAATTGGTGGTCCCATTCACGATCCCAAGAACACGCTTGACGCGATCCCCCGCGAGCGATTCCTTCAGCGGACGAATGATTGGAATGCCGCCCGCGACCGCTCCCTCGAAGAGAAAGTCCACGCCTTTCTCGGCGGCGACCTTGAAGAGTTCCTGCCCCTGCGTTGCAAGCAGTTCCTTGTTCGCGGTCACCACGTGCTTGCCGGCGCTCAGCGAATCGAGGATCAGATTCTTGGGTGGCTCTATCCCGCCGATGACTTCGACGACGATGTCGATATCGGGGTCCTTAACGACCTCGTTGGGGTTGTCCGTCCAGATCTCCGAGGGCAGCTCGACCGCCCTGGGTTTCGTTAGGTCGCGGACCGCGATGCGCGCCAGCTCGATGGGAACACCCGCGCGCTGGCGGAGGTCGTCGGCGTGCTCGATGAGGATGCGAGCCGTGCCGCCTCCCACGATGCCGCAACCGAGCAAGCCCACACGCACCGCTCCATTCATCACCAAACGCTACCAGCGCCCGTGTACGCGCCTACCATCAACGCATGCCTGAGCTCCCGCAGATGCAAGCGCTTGCCGAACGAGTTTGGGAAACATTTGGAGACGGGATCATCAAACGCGTCGACCTGCTTCAGTTCTCGGCTCTGAAGACGTTCGATCCGCCGCCGACGGCACTGCACGGCGCGCGCCTGCGTGCCACCGGTCGCCGCGGCAAATTTCTGACCCTGAACTTCGACGAACTTCGGGTCCTTATGCATCTCTCACAGGCGGGGAGGGTCGAATTCGAGGATCCTCCGAGGACGGGGAAACCGAAGGGAGCGGTCGCCCGTTTTCACTTCGCCGCGCTGCCGGCCCTCTTTGTCAAGGAATACGGCACCGATCGCAAGGCGGGCCTCTGGATCCTGCGTTCCGACGATGACGGCCCCCTGCGAGGGCTGGGCCCCGAACCGTCGTCGGACGAGTTCGCCAAGCTGATCCTCGAAGGAAAGGACAGACGACACCTCCACACGATGCTGCGCGACCAGCACACCGTGGCTGGTATCGGGCGGGGGTTTACCGACGACGCTCTTCACCGTGCCGCGCTTTCTCCTTTCGCTTCGCTGTCCGCGCTCGACGAGAGTGAGCGAACTCGTCTGCTAGACGCCGTGCGCGCGGTGCTAGAGGAGGGCCTGGCTAAAGAGCGCACGCGAATCGGCGGACTGCCACCGAAGTTGGGTGAGCACTTCACGATCCACGGCCGCTTCGGCAACCCGTGCCCCCGTTGTGGCGCGAGCCTGCAGCGAGTGTCGTTCGAGTCCCATGAGGTCGTCTACTGCCCCGCCTGCCAGACCGGAGGCAAGGTGCTGGCCGATCGCCGGCTGTCAAAGTTGCTTAAGTAGCTTCCGTCCGGAGCCAGGCGTCGTTTTTCGACGCCTCCTGCAGGAAGAACCGATTGGAAACGGGATGCACCGCTCTATTCGTAAAGCCGACCGCATGGTTAGCTGACGCGATGCGTCAGCCGGCCCCCGCTGCGATCGCAATCACCATCCTGCTGAGCTGCAGCACCGCAACCGCTCCGCCGGCCTCCTCCACACCCCTGAAGCGGGCGCCGAAATGTCCGATGTTCCCGACCGACAATCATTGGAACCTGAAGGTCGACGAACTCCCGGTGTTAGAGAACTCGGACGCGATCATCGCCAACATCGGAGCGGACCAGGGCCTCCATCCAGATTTCGGTTCGGGGTTATACGAGGGGGCAAGGATCGGAATCCCATTCACGGTCGTCCCGCGCGATCAGCCGAAGGTGCGAATCAGGTACACCGCCTACGGCGACGAGTCGGACCCGGGGCCGTTTCCCATTCCTCCGAACGCCCCCATCGAGGGAGGCCGACAGGCGACCGGAGACCGTCATGTGCTCGTCGTCGATCGGGGCCGCTGCAGGTTGTACGAGCTCTATCGCGCATTCCCCGTTAACGGCGGCGCGTCCTGGAAAGCAGCCTCCGGAGCCACCTGGGACCTCGAGTCAAACGCGCTGCGGCCGAAGGATTGGACCTCCGCCGATGCAGCCGGGCTTCCGATCCTTCCGGGGCTCGCCCGTTACGACGAGGTGGCTACGGGCGTCATCGACCACGCCCTCAGATTCACCGTCTCTCAGACCCGCCGCGAATACATCTATCCCGCGCGTCACTTCGCCTCGGACTCCGACGATCCCGACCTGCCGGCGATGGGCCAGCGCCTGCGGTTGAAGGCCGACTTCGACATATCCGGCTTCTCCGAGCAGGCTCGGGTGATCCTGCAGGCGCTCAAGACGTACGGAATGATCGTCGCCGACAACGGCTCGGATTGGTTCATCAGCGGGACACCCAACGGCAACTGGGACAACGACGCCCTCCGCGAGATCGGCGATGTGCTGGGAGAGAACTTCGATGTGGTCAATACGTCGCAGCTCCCGAAACCGACGGCCTAAGCCTCTTTTTTTCGGGAGTTCAAGACCCTAAGCTCATCGGTGTCGATAAGAGAGAAGGAGGAACGATGAGTCAGCCCGGGAGTGGGATCGCATCCGTTTTTGTGGCGCGCCGCGGTTCGATCGGGGCCGGAGCAGCTATGGGCGCGGGAGGTCTCGTGGGGGCCGCGATCGCCGTGAAAATGGACAAGAAGGGCGCCAACTCACCCATTGCCGCAGGTATCGGCAAGGGCGCATTCTTGACGGTCATGCCCGACTCGCTCGTGCTTTACAACATCAAGAAAAACCTCATGAACTTCAAGCCCAAGCGTTCCGACGAGGTGCTGGGCCAGGTGCAGCGCGCCCAGCTGACCGGTTCGCGCCTCAAGAAGGGCAAGCTCGTAAGCATCTTGGAGCTAGATTTTTCTGACGGTTCCGCCTGGGAGTTCGACGTGCCTCGCCAGTTCCGCAAGGACGCCGAGCAGGTGGCGCAGGTTCTGGGCTCGTCTATCGAGTAGCAGGACCCCTATCCCATCGAATAACGCGGCATACCTGCCGCGATACCGACAGCCGCTTTCGTAAAGGAAGGCTTAGCTGCCGCTTCCAGTTTTCTCGTCCCCGGCGACAAGCTTCAGCTTTCCCGCGCGGCCGCCCAATTCCACGACGCGAAAACCCATAACGGGGTCGCGGAATCCCTTCAGCTGAACTGCCTCAATGGGCTGGAGCTCAACGTGTTTAGGCGCAGCCGTCGCGGCACGCTTATCCAAGAGGATCTCTCCAGGACTCGCTTCGTCGCAGAGTCGAGAGGCAAGATTCACTATCGTCCCCACGGCTGTGTATTCCTGCCGGCCCTCGAAACCAACCAGACCGAGGGTGGCATACCCGAGTGCAATACCGACGCCATAGTGGAGTTCAAACCCGCGCTCGCGCCAGGGACTCAAGACGGATGTCATCTCCGTTCTCAAAGCAAGCGCCGTTTCAACGGCGTTGGCCGCAGGCGCCTCCACTGAAACGGGATCGCCGAAGAAAGCCATGACTCCATCACCCTCGAACATTCCGACGGTTGCCTGATATCGGGCGAAGAGCCTGCCCAGCGTGGCGTAGAACTGCGAGAGAAGGTCTACGACCTCTTCGGGCTCAACCTCCGAAGCGAAGCTGGTGAAGCCGCGCAGATCGACGAAGAAGACGGCTATCTCCCTTCGGTGAGGCTTAAGCAGCTCGTCGGACCCCAGAATGGCATTTGTCACTTCCGGCGAGAGCACGCCGCGAAGGCGAGCCAGTCTCTCAACTTCGGCCACTTGTTGTTGAACACGACTCTCGAGTTCCCGATTCAACTCCGCCAGCTCCGCCTGAGAGCGCTCGGCCAATGTCCGAGCCGTTCGTTCGGATACTGCGAGCCGATGACCGTATTGGACCAGCCAAGCGACAAAGGCACCGGTCACGTACACCGTGCCTATCGTGAAGATCCACGCGCTGATAGCTGTCGCGAGCGGTTGTTGAGCGAGCAGGACGACGGCGAAGCACACCCCGATCAACCCCAGCACAATGGTTGCATAGCGGCGCTTCAGCCCGCAGAAGGCGAGCGCGGCGTTCAGGCAGTAAAACATCGCTCCGTAGGCCATCTGGTCGGCTCCGGCCGCATACGAACCGAAAGTGATCAGAAAGACGGCCCCTATCAGGATGCTGAACATAAGAAATGGACTCACGAGCTGTGGAAATGACGTGAGGCCGAGACCCACCAGCGTGGCCACAAGTCCCGTCAGCCCGACGGCGCGTTCATAGCGAAAGACCTCTGGTGCGCCCGGCAAGAACGAAACGATCAACGTGAGGGCGCCGCCGCCAATGAGAAGTGCGCCGCCCAGCGAGGCGAACTGCTTCAGGCGCTCCGCGGGATCGGGCGCATCCAAGAGGTATAGCGATGCAAGCGACCAGCCGCGCTGTGGCTTGTCCACGGCGGCCGGCTGAAGGTCTTGGGCCTGTGACGACACGCCTCGAAGCCTAAGGATCCCCGTTGCTTACATCAATAGCGTGGCCACGTCATCCTGGCGACAAAATCGATTTGCCGTCGAGCCGCCGGTCGAGCCGGAGGACGTCCTCGTAAGTCTCACGCGCCACGATCTCGGTCGCCTTTCCGTCGGCGACCATGACGGCGGCGGGCCGCGGTTGCCGGTTGTAGTTAGAGGCCATGGAGTACGTGTACGCGCCGGTTGCCGGGATACAGAGAAGATCTCCGGCCTGCACGTCGGACGGCAGATGGGCTCCCTTGATCAGGAAGTCGCCCGATTCGCAGAACTTGCCCACGACGTCGGCGCGCGCGGTCGCCTCATCGCGCGCGCGGTTCGCCAACAACGTCTCGTACTTGGCACCGTACAGAGGGGGCCTGATGTTGTCGCCCATGCCCCCGTCGACGGCGACGTAGGTATTGGCGCCGGGGACCCTCTTCACCGTGCCGACGCGATAAAGGGTGACGGCCGCCTGGCCGACGATCGCTCGCCCCGGCTCCACCGCGACCGCCGGAACTGGGAGGTCGCGCGCCGCGAATTCCCTCTCCACGGCTCCTACTAGTCGACCCACCGAGTCCGCGGGATCGGGCGTGAGCTCGTCGCGGGTGTGCGCGATTCCGAAACCCCCTCCGAGATTCAGCTCCTGCGCGCTGAACCCAAGTTCGGTCCGCGCTCGCAAAAGAAAGTCTGCGAGTCGCTCGATCGCGAGGTCGTAGGCGGCCAACTCGAATATCTGCGAGCCGATGTGCGCGTGAACACCAACGAGGTCGGGCCGCTCCAATTCCCGAGCGCGACGCAGGCCCTCGATGGCAACATCCCCGATGCCAAATCCGAACTTGGAATCCTCTTGGCCCGTCTGGACGAACTCGTGGGTGTGGGCTTCGACCCCCGGCGTCACCCGCAACAACAGGCGACCGGCGAACCCCACTTCGTCGAGCCTCGTCAGCTCGTCCAAGGAGTCAACTACGACACGCCCGAGGCCGACGTCGGTGGCGCGCTCCAACTCGGCAACCGACTTGTTGTTGCCGTGGAACAAGATGCGCTCTGGAGGAAAACCGGCGGCCAGCGCCGTCTCCAGCTCCCCCCGGGTGCAGACGTCGAGACTCAGGCCTAGGGACTCGAGCAGCTCGCACATGGCCACACAGCAGAAGGCTTTCGCCGCGTAGAAAACGCGCTCGGCCTCGAGCACGGATGCGAAAGCCTTGGCGCGCGTCTCGATGCTCGCCCGATCCAGAACGATGAGCGGTGTGCCGAAGGTCTCGGCGAGCTCCACCGCGTCACAGCCCGCTAGATGGAGCCGGCCGCTGGCCTCGATCGCGGCCGTATCCGGGAGGACTCTCTGCATCGCGGAAGGTTACGGCAGCCTGCGCGCCGAAGGATCAATCGGCCAGCCGCTATCTCTCAGGGGGAGACATGCGTCGACGTAGCCCCAGATCTCTTGTGTTCTTCGGTGCAATCCTGATCACTGCGGCCGCGTTAGCCGATGTGGGTGGGCCGGCCGCGGCGCAAGAGCGCGGGACGCGCGCTTTGAAGGGCTCGCTCCGACAGGTCTACCACCCGGGCACCCTCAAACAGCCCAGCACACCGATCACGGGTTACCGCGGCCCCCTGTTGAAGTTGCAGGCCATGAAGATCGGCAAGACGGCGGCAGAGCCGACGATCGGAGTGATCAGCGACGGAACCGCGTTCTTCGCCTCGTCCGAGATCATCCTCGAATCGCCCTACACGTGGGGCGTCGCCGAAACCGATGTCTTGCGCTCGAAAGATGGGGGCCGCAGTTGGCATTCGGTGCAACCCAAGGTCCCCAACACCGATCGCTCGATCCCTCCTGCGAACGCGGATCCCTTCGTGTGGGTGGACAAGGGAACGGACAGAATCTTCAACATCGATCTCTACGCCGCCTGCTCGTGGCTCAACTACTCCTATGACAGAGGCGAGACGTGGCACACGAGTCCCCTGTCGTGCGGCAACTTCGTAAACGACCATCAAACGATCGGCGGAGGGCCTCCTCCAAAGGGGGTGGCCACCATCGGGTACCCCAACGTTCTCTACTACTGCTTCAATCGCGTGGTCGACGCGGGCTGCGGGCGCAGCCTCGACGGCGGGTTCACGTGGAGGCCGACGGCCCAGCCCTCCTTCCTGGGTGTAAGTGAGAACGGCCGGCTCTGCGGCGGGCTTCATGGACATATCGAGACGGATCCGCAAGGCCGATTGTTCGTTCCCAAGGGCCACTGTGGATTTCCGTGGATCTCGATCAGCGAGGACGCCGGCGATTCCTGGACGCGCGTGCAGGTCAGCAAGATTCCATCGTCGGGAAATCACCTCTCGGTCGCGTCCGACACGGCGGGGAACCTCTACTTCGTGTGGTGGGAAGACGAAACGCGTCTGCCTTTCCTTTCGATCTCGCGCGATAGTGGACGCACCTGGGAGAAACCCATGATGATCGCCCCGCCCGGCGTCACCGAGGCCAACTTTCCCGTGATAGCGGCGGGAGATCCGGGAAAGATCGCAATCAATTTCCCGAGCTCAACGGACGAGGATCGAAACGGTCCGGAGCGTCCCTGGAATCAGCACGTTGTCATCTCTACGAATGCTCTGAGCAAGAATCCGGTCTTTCTTTCGGCGACCGCCAACGATCCCGATGATCCCGTTCATAGGGGAAGTTGCAACGGCAGGTGCGCGGGCATGTGGGATTTCCTCGATATCGTGATCGGCCCCACGGGCGAGCTCTGGGCGACGGCCTCGGACGACTGCGTAGGAATGTGCATCTCCGGGCTCCCGTATGCCCTGCACAACGGCGAGGGCATCGCGATCCGTCAGGTCGGGGGGCCGCGGCTGCTTTCGCGAATGCGCTCCCCTACTCCACCCGCAGGCTTACCGCGAAGCTATGGAAGCGCCTCGATTCGCCCCCTCAGCACGAGGTGACATTTCCCTCCGACGCGGACACGCTCACCTGAAGCCTTGATCTCGAGTCGGGACGGACGCGCGATCTCAATGCCCTGTTCGATGGTCAGATCGATCGCGCCCACGCGACTCGCGAGGTAAAGACCGAGTGCCCCGGCGGCCGAACCGGTCGCGGGATCCTCGGCGACTCCCGCGCCCGGGAAAAGCCCCCGGGCGCGAATCACTCCGGCCTTGTAGCCGGTGAAGCAGTACATCCCGACGGGGGCAAGTTGTGCCAGAAGATGCGGCACCGGACGACACGCGGTCAGCGCGTCGAGGTTCTTGAGCGGGATCATGAGCTGGTCCTCGAGCCCGGCGTTCGAAAAGGCCGGCCGCAGAAACCCGCTGCGCCCCAGCTCGCGGGCCTCAAGGCCCAGGTCCCCGACAGGAAGGCCAAGAGCGTCGGCGATCCGCTGGGTTGAGGAGGCGTCCGTGCGTTCGAGGTCCTCGCCGGAGGCTCCGGTCCGCTCGAACCATGTGACGTCGGCGTCCAGCCAGACGCGCGTCTCGCCGGCGCGCGATCTCTGGACGGCCTCCTCATCGACGAGCCCGAGATGGTTGAGCGCCCAGAAGGTGCCGAGGGTGGGATGACCGGCGAAGCCCAACTCAGTGATTGGCGTGAAGATCCGGACCTCGTACGCGTCGCGCCCGACTTTCGTTACAAACGTTGACTCGGAAAGATTCATCTCCGACGCGATTGCCTGCATCTGCCGTCCGGTGAGCGAACCCGCGTCCGGGAGAACAGCGAGAGGGTTCCCGCGATAAGGGCCTTCGGCAAAAACATCGACCTGCAGCCAGTCCACTTCTCACATCCTCTCGGGAGCGCCGACGCCCAATAGTCCGAGTCCGTCCGCGATCGTGCGTCTAGTCGCAATGCAAAGTGAGAGTCGGGCGTCGCTGAGCCCGACGTCCTCCGACATCACCCTGCAGTCGCGATAGAACGCGGAGAAAGCGGCGGCCAGTTCCTCCAGATATCCGGCGACGCGATGAGGAGCGCGCCGTTGAGCGGCCCACAGCACGAGCTCCTCGAAGGATGCGAGCTTTCGCATCAACTCAATCTCGCTGTCATGCGTGAGCCGCGCAAGATCGGCTGTGGCCGGATCCGTCGAGAAGCCCTCCTCGGTTGCCTTGCGCAGAATCGAAGAGATCCGTGCGTGCGCGTACTGCACGTAATAGACCGGATTCTCGGGGGCCTGCTGCTTGACCAGCTCGATATCGAAGTCGAGATGAGCATCGATCGATCGTGACAGGAAGGTATAGCGCGCCGCATCGACTCCAACCTCGTCGACGAGCTGATCGAGCTCGACGATCACCCCCGCGCGCTTGGAACCCTTTAGGGCCTTCCCGCCTTCGGAAAGCGTGACGATCTGCACCAACAGAACCTCCACCGCCTCGCGGTTGAAGCCGAGCGCTTCGGCCATTCCGACAAGCCGTGCGACGGTCCCGTGATGATCCGCGCCCCAGAGATAGATGAGTCCGTCGAAGGCACGGTTGAATTTGTCGACCAAGTACGCCGCGTCGGATGCGAGGTAGGTGGTCTCCCCGGTCGCACGCGTCAGAACTCGGTCTTTGTCGTCGCCGAAGCGCGACGCGGCGAACCATGTAGCTCCCTCGCCCTCGAAGGCGAGACCCGCGGAGCGAAGCCTCTCCACGACACCTCGTACGGCGCCGGCCTGGTGAAGGTCGCGTTCCGATCTCCAAAGGTCGAAACTGGTCCCGAAGCGTTCGAGCGAACTCTTCATCGCCTGCAGCATCATCCCCACCCCCAACTCGGTGATGGTGGAGAGGTCCTTGGATTCGGGCGACGCCAGCTCGGGTTGCTCAGTGGCGATCCGACGGGCGAGATCGAGCACGTACTGTCCCGCGTAACCGCCCTCGGGAATCTGCGCCTCGGCTCCCTTGAGTTCCTGCAGACGGGCCTGGATCGACCGACCGAAGAGTTCGATCTGGCGACCGGCGTCGTTTACATAGAACTCGCGCGTAACGGAATGGCCGATCGCCGCGAGAAGATTTGAGATGGCATCCCCGACCGCCGCGTGTCTGCCGGACACGACGCTGATCGGTCCGGTGGGATTCGCCGAGACGTACTCGACGTTGACCGAAGTCCCGGCCCCCACATTGCTGCGTCCAAAGTTCGAGCCTGGATCGCACGCGAGTCTGACCACGTCGTGCAGCCACTTGGGAGTCAGATGGAAATTGACGAAGCCGGGGCCGGCTACCTCGGCGCGCTCCAGGAGGTCGGAAGCGCTCAAACGTTCCACCAGGGCTGCGGCAATCTCCCGAGGGAGAGCCTTGCCCCCCGCCACCGCGAGTGCCACGTTGGTCGACCAATCTCCATGTTCTCGCCGGCGCGGGCGCTCGAATTCAACGACGGGCGGAGTCTCGACTGTGAGGACGCCTTCTTGTTGAAGCGTTTCGAGGGCCTGGAGGACAAGGTCCTGGAGCCGGTCGGTGATCACTGCCGAGGCCCGCTCAGGCAGTCAGTCGTTCGACGATCTTGATCAAGTCCGTCGGGTCGAAGGGTTTGGTCAGATAATCCGCCACTCCATAGGACTTCCCTTTGTCGATATCCACCTGTTGGGTTTTCGCCGATAGAAACACCAAGGGAATGTTCTTGGTCTCCTTCAACGACTTCAGCTTCTCGGCGGCCCCGTATCCGTCGAGGCGCGGCATCATCACGTCCAGGATGATCAGGTCCGGCCGCTCGGCTTTGGCTTTGGCCACGGCCTCCTCGCCATGGTGAGTAGCGACCACCTCATAGCCCTCGATCTCGAGGTTCACCTCGATAAGGCGCAACACCGCCGGGTCGTCGTCGCAGATCAGAATGCGTTTGGGTTTGGCCATCGAGCGGATGCTACTGGTGGGAATAGAAGCCTGAGATGCGCCGCTGCTAGGTCTTGGGCCCGCCTCGGCAAACCTATGAAATAGCCTGAGGACACAGGCCCCCGTAGCTCAGGGGATAGAGCACGCGCCTCCGGAGCGCGGTGCGCAGGTTCGAATCCTGCCGGGGGCACTCTCTACATCTGCGCACGCCAGGTGCATGTAGTCGCCTAGCGGCCGTGGTCACCCCGTCCCGGGGACATCGCTGATGGACAACTGGCCTGGACGAGCAGACCCTGCGAAAGAACACGGCCGGGTCTCCTGAGGCCCGGCCGTGACATGGTGCTGGCGCCTACTGTTCCGGCATAAGCCCAAGCTGCTGCATCACGCTCAGATTGTCGTAGCTGTTCCACTCCTCGACGATCTTGTCCCCTTCGATCCGGTGGATCGTGATGCCTTTGATCTCCGCTCGTTTGCCGGTCGGAGGGCCAAACTCCTCGACCTCGCCCTGATGAGTACCGCGCACAGTCCAGCGAGTGACGACCTTGTCACCTTCGGCGATCACATCCTCAACCGTCGTCTGGAGGTCTGGAAAAGCAGTCTTGTAGTTGGAAACGAACTGCCTGGCTTCCTCTGCGCCCTTGATGTCTCGATCGGGGTCGTGCCACACGAGATCTGGTGCGTAGACCTCGTGGATGATGTCCAAGTTATCTGGCAGCTCCCAAGAGCGTCGTACCAGAGTCCTGTTCTTGTCCGACATGGCTTCCTCCTTTGCGTTCGCCATGAGCCCGCTCGACAGGGTCACAACTGCTATCTGACGCTCGTACGGGTGAAACCGGCTTCGTGCACGGGCATCCTGATCGCCTCGACTCCTGGCTCGTCCCGCTTCGACAGCTCCGCCGCGAGAGCTTTGCCGGGCTTGATCGAGTAGGTACCGACGTAGATCAGCGGCCCTACCATCGCAGTCTCCTTTCGTCCTACCTTCCCGACCTCTTGCGGGAAGCGCCTCCACTGACATACTGGACAAGGCCGCTAACGACTCGCTAACGCTGGGGAGGACGGCGGGATATGGAGTTCCGGATCCTGGGCTCCATGGACGTCGTGGACGGAGATCGGCGCGTCGAGCTGCCCTCGGGGCGGGCTCGCGCACTCCTGGCGTTGTTGATCCTTGATCCGGGCCAGCCCATCGCGGCCGAGCGGCTGATCGACGAACTCTGGGGCGAAAATTGCCGGTGCCGACGTCGAAATCGGCATCGTGGAGGCGCTGCTCAACGCCGAGGCGCGCCCGTTCCTAGACCGACACCTGAAGACGCTTGAACGGAGGCGGCTGATCGAACGTATCGATCCCGGCGCCTTTAGGTTCGCGCACCCCCTGATCCAGATGGCGACCTACCAGGGCATGATACGAGACGATCGCGAGACCCTGCAGCAAGCTCTTACCGCCCAGCTCGACCGCATGCGAGCAGGGAGTCCGAATCCAGTCGCTCAGTGAAGCCGTATGAGTGCCCAGTACGCTCCATTCCGTTTTCATCGACGCGCCCAGGGCGACCGCGGCACTTCGAAGCTGGCGGCTATGACGAGCCGACGGCGCGAAGCCGCAGGTCGCCCCTGCACAGATGTAGGGACTGCCTTGCCGGGGGCACAGGCGAGCGTAGCGAGCGGACCGGCCATCATGGCGCCACCGCGCTAATGGGCGGCTGTTAAAGCGTTATCGAACCTGCCGGGGGCGCAAACAGGGGGCTCCGATGGTATTAGCGCGCCGGCATCGGTCGCTGACGTTCCGCGACTCGCGCCTGGGGATGCCTCCACATCTCGTATGCCAGCGGCCACAGGGCGATGATGCCGGCCGCGCCTTGCAGATAGAACTGGGATACGGCCAGCGGCACGAAGCGCGACGCCGCCATGACGATCAGCGCAGCGACGACGATGGTGGCCAGCCGCGGGCCGAGAACCCTCAGGTCTGCGATCCCCTTGGCGAAACCGAAGACTCCGGCTGAGAAGGTCAACGCGCCGATCGCCAGACTGGAGACGAACACGGTTCGAGCGCCGCCTGGGCTGCCGCGATCTCCGGTGTGGCGCCTCCGGTCTCGGCAACTGCCAGTGGTACGAACTCCATGCCGGGCGGCAACGTGAAGAGCGTGCTGCCGATGACGATGAACGGGACTCCCAGGGCGCTGTAGCGGTCCTCACCGACTTCTCGCAGGTAGCTGCGGATGGCGAGGAAGGCGGTGGTCAGCAGCCCGGAGGCCACCCCGGTCGCAAAGTGCACGAGCCCCCACCTGGTGTCGGCGGTCACCGCGTCGGCGACCGCCAAGTCGTTCGGTAGCCGCCCGGGGAGAAAGGGGGGAGACAAGAGCGACCAGTAGCGCCGCGGGGGCGAAGGCGACGATGGTTGCTCGAGCTCTCGATCTACTCGATCTGGTCGTGTCGGGCATGGGATGTCCTCCTCTCAGCGGGCGCCGCGCGCGTTGCTCCGCGCGTCCAGGGCATCGTCCGTGGAACGATCTGCTCGGCGTACTCCGCGCCGGGATTCGATCTTCCGGGCGATGCGATCGGCATCGCGTCCGACGCCGTGGATCTGCTCTGAGGAGACCGAATAGAGGAACTTGAGACCGATGAAGTAGAGGCCG
>JBHELF010000113.1:0-7070 GCA_046263155.1 Actinomycetota bacterium | reverse complement strand
GGACGGGTGGCCGAGTGGTTGAAGGCGCACGCCTGGAAAGCGTGTATACGGTAACCCCGTATCGCGGGTTCGAATCCCGCCCCGTCCGCTGAAATGACAACGACTTAGCGGCCTTGCGCCGAGGGGCTTCTTCATGCCCTCGAGGCCGATTTCCAACCCGATTTCCAACCTGACGCCTGTCGGCCGCATGGCCTCGGCCAACGCTGAGCCCAAACACGGAGGGCCCGCATCCGATCGGTCATGCGGGCGCCAGTGGCGTCGAGCGCTTCGCCTCGTGGCATAGGTTCCGACGCATAGCAACCACCTCATGAGAGCCCGCCGTGGTTGACCCGCGGCGGGCTCGTTGTCTATGGTCGAATCGTAGTCGTGCGGTCGCCAGTTCAATCCCGAGCTGCGTGACTGGCGAAACGCTGTGGGATGCGCCCGCCGTTCGCGCGACGCACGCAAGAATAGATCAGTGCTCAAGCGACATTGCTCATGTTCGGCAAATCTGCTAAGGTTCTACGAGCAAGGCACATAGTTCAGCGGCGGGATGCCCGGACGAGGACCCAGGAGTTAAGGGGAACGTCTGGCGTAATCTCCGCCGGACGGAACGCGAGGCCCCCACGACTCCCAGGAGTTTTTGGGGGCTTTTTTTGTTCTGGGGTACTTGTCAACGAGGCGAGCCCGGCCGCGATAATGAGCTTTTCACGGTATGTAGGGCCAGCGGTTTTCGGAATCGGTAGGCAGTCAGGGTGCTCTTGTCCTGCCCAGCTTCAGCCGCGGGTAGGGTGGTGTAAACAAGAAGACGTGCGTTCCAGCGGTGCGACGCTTGGTGGGCTTGGTCGAATGTGTGAGAAGAATCGATTCTGGTTACTGGCGTAGGACCTTAAGCGCGGGGATCTCGACAATGCTGGATGCATGGGGTGTCAACGAATGGGCCTCGGCCCTCGCTATCGTCAGCGTGATTACGTCCGTCGGTGTCTGGATGCTTCGCCGACGGGCGGAGCCCCAGCAGGGGCAAGCACTGGTGGGACCAGTGCGTTCGCCGGTGATGCTGAGACCGCCGGTGTTGCGGCGTCCGCGCTACGATCTCGAACTCTACCCGCTGTCGTTCGAGTTGCGGCTTCACTTGCCGCTACCTGACGTTGTGGTGACGCTGCTGCTGATCAGCTACGTAGACGACGACCTGCCAGACTGCTCCGTCTCCCTGAGCAGATTCAGTGTGGCCGCTGGCAGCGTCAACGCCGAACTCGTAGAGCGCGACAGGCCGCTGACTGTTGTGCAGGCGGCAAGGTTCGGTAATGCGACCGAGGTGCACCTCACCAAGCGGCTCAATGAGTTCGAGGTTCGGCTGTGCAAGCAGCTACCGGAGCTGGACCGCTACACCGCGAGTTTCGCATGCTCAGCCAAGGTCCGGCGCGGGAGGAAAGACATTCACTTCCGGACCGACTCATATGGGATCGACGGCCGGGTGTTCTTCCCCGCAGAGTCTACGGCCGGTCGGTAGATCAGGAGGAGTATGTCAGAACGTCGCCAACCTCTGATCCCGGCTGAAACGCGCGCTTTTGTGTAGTACGTCGCGAAGAGTCCGAACGCGCACCTCGCTGGAATCACCAGTCGTCATCATCATCGTCGGAGCGGTCGACATCGTTTCGCTGCGCTTTCATGCGATCTAACAAGCGCTTCAGGTAGTGATCAGCAAGCTGCGGACTTGACCAGACGCGCCCGCCGTCAGACTCACCTGCCCAACCCAATCGTCCTTCCAACGTCCGAGTAAAAGCAAACTCCGCTTCCTCCGTTGGCTCCCTTCGGCGCCTTGCGCTCCCACGCAGATATAACGGCCGATCGAACTCGCGGACACGAAGGCCCGAATAACGCAGCGTGTTCGCATACGAATAGTGCCACCCAAGGGCGAGGCTGACACGCGCGACTCGAACGACGCAGCTCAGCTGATCCCTCTCCGTCTCGATACCGCTCGGGGCTCCGGCGTCGCGCATGGCGGTTACTTCGGTTTCGAGGTGATCAAAGAGGCGAGCCAGTTCTTCGCGCGCCGCGGCGAGCACGCGGGCTCGAAGATTCTGCGAGTAGGCGCGCGGCATCGACCCTCCTCCAGACCCAGGGGGCGGCCAACGCCCGCATCAGCGATGACGCCGCACACACTCCACCTCGCTACAACTCACCGACGTTCGCTCTCGACTCGTTGATGGCATCCCTGGAGGGGACGAAACGGTAAACGTTCGCTCGGCTCATGCCGATTTCGGACGCGATGTCGTCCACGTCGCCCATCGTCTTCCATGAAATAGATTGCGTTCGAACTCTATATGGGCTATATAGAATGCGAACGCAAGCTAAAAAACCCCGCGCTTCCTCCACCCGAGAAGGACATGACTCGCACATTCGCCCCTGCCTCGCTCGCCGCGCTCGTCGCCGCGCTCGTCGCCACGCTCGTGGCGCTCCCGTGGACACCCGCCGGCGGTCAGGCGCGCGGGACCACGCCCCCGCGCGCCGAGGAGCGCGGCACCATCGCGTTCCCGACCTCGGGCGCGCCCGCCGCGCAGCCCGCGTTCGTCGAGGGCGTCAAGGACCTCTACAACTTCCAGTTCGACGAGGCCGCCGACGCGTTTCGGCGCGCCCAGAAGGCGGACCCGTCGTTCGCCATGGCGTACTGGGGGGAGGCGATGAGCTACAACCACCCGCTCTGGGCGCAGCAGGACTCGGCGGTCGCGAGGCGCACGCTCGAGCGACTCGCGCCCACGTTCGAAGGGCGCGCCGCCAAGGCGCGCACGCCGAAGGAGAAGGCGTACCTCGGCGCGGCGGAGGCGCTTTTCTACGGGCCCGGCGGCAAGCTCGCGCGCGACGTGGCGTACTCGGACTCGATGGCCGCGATGCACGCCCGCTGGCCGGACGACCACGAGGTCGCGACGCTCTACGCCCTCTCGCTGCTCGGGACCGTGCGCCCGGGCGACAAGGGCTTCCGCCGGCAGGCGCTCGCCGCCGCCGTCGCGCAGGCGGTGTGGCGCGAGAACCCGCGGCACCCCGGCGCCGTGCACTACATCATCCACGCGTTCGACGACCCCGACCACGCGCCGCTCGCGCTGCCGGCAGCCCGGGCGTACGCGGACATCGCGCCGGCGGCAGCCCACGCGCTGCACATGCCGTCGCACATCTTCGTGCAGCGCGGCATGTGGCCCGACGTCGCCCGCTCGAACACCGTGGCCTTCAAGGCGGCGACGGACCTCATCGCGCGCATGAAGCTGCCGGAAGGGCGCGAGGACTTCCACACGCTCGGCTGGCTGACGTACGCCAACCTGATGATGGGGCGGTTCGACGAGGCACGGGCGAACGTCGAGACGGCGAGGGCCACGGCCGACCGCAACCCCGGGAACGCCGGCGTCCGCGACGCCTACCTCGGCATGCGCGCGCGCTACATCCTCGAGAGCGGGCGGTGGGAGCGGATCGCGCTCGACACCGCGCCGGCGACGGCCACGGGGGATGCGCACGCCGCCATGCCCGGCATGCCGGCCTTGGCCTCGCCGACGTACGCGGGCCGGAACACGTGGACGTTCGTCGCCGGGTACAGCGCCGCCAAGCTGGGGGACACCGCCACGGCCGCCGCGGCCGAGGCCGGGCTGAAGGCCGCGCGCGAGCGACTCGAGGCGGCGGGGAACGCGTACGGCGCGAAGCCGGTCGCGATCCTGGAGAAGGAGCTCGGCGCCGTGTCGCGCTTCGCGCGCGGCCAGCGCGACGCGGGGCTCGCGCTCGCGAAGGAGGCGATGGACCTGGAGCTCACGCTGGACGCGCCGTCCGGGCCGCCGGAGCCGATCAAGCCCGCGGCCGAGCTCTACGGCGAGCTCCTGCTCGAGGCGGGACGCCCGGCGGACGCCCGGCGAGTGCTCGAGGTCGCGCTGCAGCGCACCCCGAACCGCACGCCGTCGGTGCGCGCGATGCAGCGGACGACGCAGGCGACGCAGCCGGCGACGCAGCAGGGCCGCGCAACGCAGGCGCCGTGAGCGCGGCCGCGGGTCGCCTAAAAAAGGAAGATCGACGATGCGAGTGAGTCGCACTCAAGCCGCGGAAAACCGTCAAACCGTGATCAACGTGGCGAGCCGCCTCTTCAGGGAGCACGGCTTTGACGGCATAGGCCTCAAGGATCTGATGAAGGGCGCCGGCCTGACCCAGGGCGCCTTTTACAAGCAGTTTGCATCGAAGGACGACCTGGCCGCGCAGGCGTCCAGGCGGGCGATGGCGAGCGCCTTCAACCGCTTGTCAGCCGAGGCCGCGGCAAATCCCGACGATCCCCTTGGCGCGGTAATCGCGCTCTACCTCAGCACGGAACATCGCGAAGAGCGGATGGACGGCTGCCCGGTCGCAGCACTCGGTTCGGATGCAGCCAGACAGGGCGCCGACGTGAAGGCGTCATTCGAAGCCGGGATAAGAGAATACCTCGAGATGTTCGGCCGTTGGGTTGACGAAGCCGACGGCAAAGAGCCCGGCGGCAAGGCCATGGCGATTCTTTCGACAATGGTCGGCGCGATGGTCCTCTCGCGCGCTGTCAATGACGAGCAGCTGTCGAAGCAGTTCTTGCAAGCGGCCGCCAAGAGCGTGATGGGGTTGTCTGCCGGTACTGCCCAAAAAGGACAGCTCCGACCACAACATGGAGCCCATCACCATGGATGACGTCATCATCATCGGCGGCAGCTTTGCCGGTCTCGCCGGCGCCCTGCAGCTCGGCCGTGCCCGCCGCAAGGTCACCGTTCTCGATACCGGCCTGCCGCGCAACCGCTTCGCCGGCCATTCGCACGGTCTGCTCGGCCACGATCACAAGCCACCGCTGGACATCCTGGCCGAGGCGCGGCAGCAGCTGGCGCGCTATCCCACGATCAGGCTGGTCAATGCCCGGGCCGACAGCATCTCCGGCGCCATCGACGATTTCTCCGTCCTCACTGGCGATGGCGAAGGCCTTGGGGCGCGCCGCCTGATCCTGAGCTATGGCGTCGCCGACCAGATGCCTGATGTTCCGGGCTTTGCCGAAGGCTGGGGCACGTCCATCGTGCCCTGCCCCTATTGCGACGGCTTTGAAGTCGCCGGCCAGCATTGGGGCCTCGTCTGGTCCGGCCCGCAGTCGCACAATCATGTCAGGCTGTTCCACGATTGGACCGACGCGTTGACGCTCTTCGCCGATGGTCACGCCATTCCGCCCGATATCCGGGCCGATCTGGCGCGCCGCAACATACCTGTCGCCGATGGCCGGATCATCGAGATCGCCCATCACGGGGGCCATATCGCCACCGTCAATCTCGAGACCGGCCGCAATGTCGCGGTCGACATCCTGTTCGCGCATCCGCGCAACAAGCCGTCCGCAAGCCTGCATGAATCACTGGGCCTCGCCACGGTCGATACGCCGGGCGGCATCGCCCTCAAGGTCGACGAGCGCCGCGAAACCAGCATGCCCGGCATCTACGCCGCCGGCGACCTCGCCAACCCCCTCATGCCCTCGGTCACCCTGGCATCATCGCACGGCGCGATGGCGGGTATCTTCGCCCAGCAGTCGATGCTGGTTTGAGAGCACAGATTCCCTTCTCCGGTTGCCGCGGGCTACCATATTCTGAAGGTTGCGGGCCGGTGTCACGGAAAACCGACTGGCCGGAATGTCCGCTTTCCACCCAAAGCAGACATTCGCATCGCCGCTTGCTCTTTTCGTCGCCGGTCCACGCGCTAAGAGGGCGCGCATGGACAAGCCCGTCGAAATTCCCACGCCGCCGGTAGCCGAGAAGCGCCCCTATTGCTACGAGCGCCACGGCGTCCGAATCGAGGACCTGTGGCATTGGCTGCGCGACCCCGACTACCCGCAGGTCAGCGACCCCGACGTCCTCGCCTACCTGCATGCGGAGAACGATTATTTCGACGCCTGGGCGAAGCAGCACAAGGAGCTGATCGACGCTTTGTTCGAGGAGATGAAGGGCCGGGTCAAGGAGGACGAGAGCTCGGTCCCGCTGCGTCAGGGCGACTTCGAATATTGGTGGGCATTCCGGCCCGGAGCGCAGTACCGCACCTGGTATCGGCAACGGATCGCCAGCGCACCGCAATCCGTTCGTCCTGAGCGAAGCGAGCCGCAGGCGAGCCCTTCGACGCCGCCTGCGGCGTCGCTCAGGATAAACTACGTCGAAGGGCGCCTTGCACAACCGCACGAGCAGCGCCCTTCGACTTCGCTCAGGACGAACGATGTTGAGGGCAGCCCGGCCGAAATCATCTTCGACGAGCCGGTCGAGGCCGAGGGCAAGGACTATTTCCGCCTGGGCGCGATCCAGGTCAGCCCCGACGGCAGGCTGCTCGCGACCCTGGTCGACGACAACGGCTCCGAGCGTTTCCAATTGCGCATCCGCGATCTCGCCGCGGGCAAGGACATCGAGACCGTTACCGACGTCGGCATCGGCCTGCCGGTGTGGACCAGCGACAGCGCCGGGATCGTCTTCACCGAGGTCAACGAGCAGTGGCGCAGCTATCGCGCGCGCTATCACCGGCTTGGGACGCCCACGAGCGAGGACATCCCGCTCTACGAAGAAACCGAGGATGTCGGCTTCAGCGTCGGAATTCACAAGTCGAAGGACGAAAGCCTGCTCTTCGTTTCGACGGGGGACAATGCGACGAGCGAAGTCCGCTTCGTCTCCGCCGCCGACCCGGCGCAGCCGCTGACCCTGGTTTCGAAGCGCAAGCCGAACCGCGAATATCATTTGGATGCCGCGCACGGGAAACTCTGGGTCCATACCAACGACGATCATGTGAATTTCCGCCTCGCCGAGGCCGATCCCGCGAATCCGGAGGAATGGCGAACGGTCATTGCCGGCTCCGACCGAGTCTATCTGACCGGCGTCAGCGCCTATCGCGACCATCTCGCGATTTCACAGCGCGTCGAAGGCCTCGACCAGCTCGTGCTTCGCACCTACGCCGGCGAAGGCGAAAGCCGGATCCCCTTCGCGGAGGCGAGCTACACCGCCTTCTTCCACGGCAACCCCGAGTTCGCTCCCGACGCCTACCGCCTCGGCTATTCGTCGATGGTCACTCCGACGACCACCTACGACTATCATCCG
>JBHELF010000112.1:0-41380 GCA_046263155.1 Actinomycetota bacterium | reverse complement strand
CCCACGAGACACCTGATGCGCAGGGAAGTTCCTCTTACTACTTTGGAGCGTCCAAGGCCGGACAGGCTCTCGCCGAACATATTCAGGACGAGCTCATCTCCCTCGGTGCGAGCGATTGTCGCTCACACGCGCGCTCCTATCCCATCTTGAAGGAAACTCGGATGCCGGCGGTTCTCGTGGAGCCGGCATTCATCACGAATGCAGAGGAAGAAAAGAAGTTGGGCGATCCTGACTTCCGCGATGCGATCGCGGATTCGATCGTTACCGGAATCCAGCGATTCTTCGCCGCCGGTCGTTAAGTGCCGGCTGCCTCAGAGGACGGTGGCCCTTCGTCCCGCTGAACGTTGCCGGTTAGAAGGGTCAACAGTCGTTCCAGCTCATCGATCGAATGGAAGTCGAGCACGATACGACCCTTCCGCTTGCCGAGTTCGATTCGCACGCGAGTTTGAAGATAATCGGAGAGCTTCCTCTGCGTCTCTGCCACGATGGCCGGAGTCGCGTGCGAACTGCCCTTGACGCTGGGAGCCTTTACAAACCGCTCCTGCCAGCGGCGCACCATCTCCTCGGTGTCCCGCACCGAAAGCTGCTCGTAGGCCGCGCGCTGGGCGAGCCTTTCTTGCCACGTGGGAGCCGCCGCCAAAATAGCTTTGCCGTGTGCCGCGGTCAGGCGACCCTCCTGCAGCAAACGCTGCGCCCCGATCGGCAGCTCCAGCAACCGCAACATGTTGGCCACCGTCACCCGGTTGCGCCCGATGCGTCGTCCGAGCTCCTCCTGCGTGAGTCCCGCTTCGTCGATCAACTGCCGGTAACCGGCGGCCTCCTCGAGCGGGTTGAGATCCTCGCGATGCAGGTTCTCAACCAGAGCGCGTTCGAGTGAACCGATCTCGTCCGTCTCCAAGACGATTACAGGGATCCTCTCCAGGCCGGCCCTGCTTGCGGCTCGAAATCGCCGTTCGCCGGCGACGATCTCGTAGCGTCCCGAGTCCGTCGCTCTAACGAGGATGGGCTGCAGGATCCCGAGCTCCGCGATCGACGCAGTCAGTTCGGCGATCGACTCGTCGGCAAAGGAACGCCTCGGCTGCCGCGGGTTGGGATCGATCTCGCCGATGTCGACCTCAGCAATCCCGGCGCGGTGCTCGAGGCCCACCTCCGCTCCGCCCGGAAGCAGCGCGTCCAGGCCTCGGCCGAGCCCCGATTTCCTGGTCACGAGGAGCTCCAGGGCGCCGGACGAGGCCAGGCCTGCTCGAGGCCGGGTGGTTCGGGGGCCGAGGTGCCGAAGCCTCGTCCGTCGGGACCCGGCCGCCCTCGCACTACTTCAGTCGGCTCCGCCGCGGGAGCAGAGGAGCCTTCATTGGAGGACGGCGGCGGCGGGGCAAGGGAGGACGCCATGTCTTGAAGGCCGTACCGCCGGTCCAGCTCGGCGGCGAGAAGCTTGTAGGAGATGGAGCCGCGCGAGCTGGGATCGAGGCTGAGAACGGGCTCACCGAAAGACGGCGCCTCGGACAGCCGCACGCTGCGCGGGATCACGGTGTCGTAAACGAGTGCCCCAAAGTGACGCCGGACCTCGTCGGCAACCTGACTCGACAGCTTCGTGCGCGCGTCGTACATCGTCAGCACGAAGCCGGCGATCCGCAGGTCGGGGTTAAGCGAACGTCTTATGCGCTCGGCCGTCTCGAGAAGCTGCCCGAGGCCCTCGAGCGCGTAGTACTCACATTGAACGGGAACGATCAGATCCTGGGCCGCGGCCAGGGCGTTGACCGTGAGGAGCCCCAAGGACGGGGGGCAATCGACGAACACGATGTCGTAACGGTCGCCGAGCGTCGCCAGTATCTCGGCGAGGCGACGCTCGCGCGCCAGTGCGCTGACAAGCTCGATCTCCGCGCCGGCCAGATCCAATGACGCCGGCAGGCATTCGAGACCTGGCCAGGCCGTAGTTGTCGTCGCCTCGGTCACAGGTAACTCCCCAACGAGGACGTCGTAGGTCGAGGTCTCCACGCTCCGATGGTCCAGCCCCAGTCCCGTGGTCGCGTTGGCCTGAGGATCCAGATCGATCACCAGAATGCGTCGGCCGCGTGCCGCGAGGCCCGCGGCGAGGTTCACCGCCGTAGTGGTCTTGCCGACACCGCCCTTCTGGTTGGCGATGCAGATAACCCGCCCGCGGCCGGGTAGAAACGGCCTGTTTTCCAGTAGTTTCCAGTCATGCGCGGCGGGTGCCGAGACGCTCAAGCCCCGGGTCCTTCCTTCGCGGGCGGAACCACCAGCCTAGCAATCCCGGGCCCGGCCCAGTCGGCTTCCGGCGGAAGTTCGGCTACAGAACCTGCCAGCAACAGGCAGACGCCTCCGGGGCGCACCAGAGGGCGCAATTTGGGAAGCGCCTGGTGAGGAGGAGCGAGCGCCCTCGCCGTGGCGACGGCGTGACGTTCTCTCAAAGCGGGATCGGCGGCTGCTTCTCGGGCCGTCTTAGTGAGCACCTCACAATTCGGCAGATCCAGCTCGCGGACGACTTCCTCCAGGAATGCGGACCGCTTCTTGCGGGGCTCGAGCAGCCGCCACCAGCGCGCCGGGTCGCTTATGGCCAGTGGAATCCCGGGCAGCCCCGCTCCCGACCCGACATCGACGGCCGGCCCGTCCTCGAGGTCATCGATGAGAGGAGCGAGGCGGAGGGAGTCGGCCAGGTGGCGGTCCTCCAGCCGCTCTAGATCGGCGTCGGAGAGTAGGTTGAGCCGGGAGCCCCAATAGCGGATGAGCTGGGCGTAGCGCTGGAGCAGTAATTCGGCTTTGGACACGCAAAGTCCCTGGTAGAGGGCTGTTCCTGCAGGAACACCGAGGCTATTCGCCCCGAATGATCACTTTGCGGTTAGGTTCCTCGCCCTCGGAGAAGCTGCTGGCCCCCTCGGTCTCTCCTACCGCGTCGTGCACGACCTTCCGCTCGTAGGCCGACATCGGTTCCAGCTCGATCTCGGTTCCTCGCGCCCTCGCCCTCTCGGCCATGGAGCGCGCGTAATCCGCAAGCGAGTCGCGCCGCCGGGCCCGGTAGCCCTCGACGTCCACGACCAGCCGCACCCGGGCGCGCAGCCGCCGCTGCACCGCGGTGCGCGTGACCTCCTGCAACGCATCCAGGGTCTGGCCGCGGCGTCCGATCAGGGCGCCCATGGCCTCGCCGCTGACGTCCAAGGTCGCTCCCGAGTCCGAGACCGATGTGGTTATCTCGGCCTCCAGGCCCATCACCTCGAGCAGCCCGGTCAAGAACTCCTTAGCCGTCTCGGCTACCTCCTGCGGCGGGGGCGGAGGCTCTCTTTCAGGAGGCGCCGTCTCGCGCTCCCGCTCGCTGCCCTCCTCCGCGGTCGCCTCCGACTCGTCGCCCGGGACGGTCGCGGTCGCGCCGGCTTCGGTGCCTTCTGACGAGGGCGTTTCGGTCTCGGTCCGGTCCGCCTCCGGGGACGTGTCGGAGGCCACGCCTTCCTCGTGGTCGAGGCGTGGGGATTCGCTCATCGCTTCTTCTTTTTCTTCTTGGAGGAACTCGACGATTTCCGCTTGGCGACCGACGTCGATCCCGTCTCCGCCGCCTTTGCCGGAGCGGCTGGGGCCGGTTTCCCGGACTCCGGCTTGGCCGCGGCCTTGCCCTTCACTTTCCCGTCGCCGGAGGGAGCCGCGGGCCCGGGAAGCGGCAATGCTTGCAGCATCACCTTCTGCTGCCCGATGGTCCACAGGTTCGTGCTCAGGATGTACAGAGCCGCCCCCGTGGGGAACGTGAATCCGAAGAACATGAAGAGAGGCGGCATGATGCGGTTGAACATCTGCATCTGTTGCGCCTGGGGGTCGCCCGGAGTCGTCCTGGCCTGCATCTGTCTCTGTTGGTAATAGGTCGTGAGCCCCATCAGCAGGACGAGAATTAGGTAGGGGATCGCGGACACAAAGCCGCTCCCGCAGGCCTCGCCGAGCTCGAACGGGTCTTGACGTGAGAGCGCGTTCTGGGCGCTGCAATCCAGGCGGATGCCGATGAACTGGTTGACCTGAAGCGCGTTCTGTCGTAGGGCGTCGGCGAAGGCCGAGTTCTGAAGCGCCTCCATCACACCGGAGACCTGGTTGACCACGTACTGGGCGGGGGCGACGACGGCGTTCTCGGGCACGTTGTCGGGGATGCTGAAACCTAGGTACTTAAGCGGCGTCCTGACCACCGTAAAGATCGCGAAGAAAAACGGTAGCTGCAGCAATAGCGGGAGACACCCGCCGAGGGGATTGACGCCGTGCTCCTTGTACAGCGCCATCATCTCCTCGTTCATCTTCTGGCGGTTGCCCTTGTATTTGGCCTGGATGCGCTTGACCTCGGGCTGGATCGCCTGCATCTCTCGCATCGAGCGGGTCTGCTTGATCGTGAGCGGCAAAAGCAGCAGCCGGACCGAGAAAGTCAGCAAAATGATGCCGAGCCCGAAGCTTGGAATGACCGCATAGAAGGCCGCCAGGGCCCCCGCGAAAAGCTCGAAGAAACCCACGTTCAGACCGCTCTCTTCGCGGGTACGGGATCGACCCCCCCGGGATTCCAGGGATGGCATCGGGCGACCCGGCGCAGCGCTAGAAGGCTTCCCCTGGCGGCGCCGTGGAGAGCGATCGCCTCCAGCGCGTAGGCCGAGCACGTGGGGTGGTAACGGCAGTGCTGCCCCAAGAGGGGTGATACCAGCCTCCGGTACAGCCTCAATAAGACCGTCAAGACCCGCGCCACCGGGCTCATTTGCCCGCAACCGCCCTGGTGACCGCCTCTTTTACATCTATTACCAATTGTTGGTAATCGGCCGCGGCGACCGATGCGTCGGCCTGGAGAACAACATCGAAGCCCGAGGGGAGGTCCCAGTCACGTAACACCGCGCGCAGGCGTCTGCGAATCCGGTTGCGCGTCGGCGCGTTCCCCACCCGGGTCGGCACGGCGAGCGCAGCTCTAGCGTCACCCCCCTCGGGGCGAGGGGCCGCAATCGCCACCACCCCGTCGCGACGCGCTCGGGTTCCCTGCTCGTAGACACGAGTCACCTCGCGCGAGCTACTGATCACGGAGGAGGTCACCGAATCGGATCAGGCAGACAGCCTCTCCCGCCCCTTGGCCCGCCGGCGCTTGAGAATCAAACGGCCGGCGCGACTCTTCATCCGCGCGCGAAAGCCGTGCTTGCGTTTCCGACGGCGCGTGTTGGGCTGGAAAGTTCGCTTGGTCACGGTCTCACGTACCTTTCGGGCGCCCCGTTCGTCGATTCGCTAACGACATCGCGAAATCGACGGGGCGGTTCGGGTGCTTGCGGAGTATAGCGAACGACCGATTCTCCCTAGTCATCGGCCAAGCTGCAGAAAGTTTGCCGACCTAGGAACTTGTGCTTGACGCTTGGCTGCGCTGCACCCCTAGGATGCTTTTCGGTCTAGCAACTCGGACGACGGCGTCCAGGTTGTGGCGGTACTTCCCCCTGTTCAGCAGGCAGCAGGCGAAGTTCCACAGGTGTGGACAAAGGTGTGGACTCCGTCGAAATCCCTGCTCAGGCCGCTAAAAGGCCGCCTGGCAGCGGGGGCCATCCATTTCAAGCAAGCGCTCCCAACGACCAGGCGGAGGCGGCGAGATGTGGATAACGGCGGCGGTCGAACAGGGGAGGGCGACTTGCACACGTCCATCAATCAATCCGAGCCATCTGGAACGGACCACGAGCGAGCGCCCGAAGACACGGGATCCGTGCCCAGCCTGACCGCGGTGTGGGAGACGGCGTCCAGCTACCTTCGCACTCAGCTGGGGGAGGGCAGCTACTCCCTCGCTTTCGGCCATGCCCGCCCGGCGGCTCTGGAGGGAAGCACCCTGCGTCTATCGGTCCCCAATCCTTTCGTCAAGGAATGGATCGAGGCGCGCTACCTCGATCTTCTACGCCAAGCGGTAGCGCGCGCTGCGAACAGGCCCTTGGAATTGGTGATCTCGATCGACGAGGTCGCCGCACCCCCCGACGACGACGAGATCATGCGCGTCTTTGCTGGAGGGGAGCAGCCACATGCCGAGACCGCCGTGGAGGAGGGAGTTCCCTTCAACAGCAAGTACACGTTCGACTCCTTTGTAATCGGTTCCTCAAACCGTTTCGCTCATGCCGCCGCGCAGGCGGTGGCGGAAGCGCCGGCCCAAGGCTTCAACCCGCTCTTTATCTACGGCGGGGCAGGGCTGGGCAAGACGCATTTGCTGCACGCGGTCGGGCACTACGTCCGGCAGTTCCATCCTCATCTCAGCGTGCGCTACGTCTCGAGCGAGCAATTCATGAACGACTTCATCGCCGCCGTCCAACGTCGAACGATTCAGACCTTCCATCAGCGATACCGGCGGGCGGACGTATTGCTGATCGACGACATCCAGTTCTTGGAGGGGAAGGAGCGGACGCAGGAGGAGTTCTTTCACACGTTCAACACCCTCTATCCAAACAGCCAGATCGTTATGTCCTCGGATCGTCCTCCGAAGAAGATCGAGACTCTCGAAGAGAGGTTGCGCACCCGGTTTGAATGGGGCCTCATCACCGACATCCAGCCGCCCGATCTCGAGACGCGCCTCGCCATCCTCAAGCGCAAGGCCGAGGTCGAGCGCCTACCGGTTCCCGGCCCGGCAATGGACTACATCGCAAGCCGCATACAAACCAACATTCGTGAGTTAGAGGGAGCTCTCATACGGGTGGCCGCCTATGCGTCGCTTACCCGCTCGGAGTGCACGGCGGAATTGGCCCAAGATGTGCTCCAGTCTCTTCTCCCCGATGCCAGCCAGGGTCGGGTCACCGCGGATCTGGTGATTGCCGTCGCCGCCGAGTACTTCGGTATCTCGGCCGAGGAGATCTGCTCGTCCAGCCGCTCCCGACCGCTCGTAAACGCCCGTCAGGTAGCGATGTATCTATGTCGTGAGTTGACCGACCTCTCTCTTCCAAAGATCGGCGAGCGCTTCGGGGGTCGGGATCACTCCACGGTCATCCACGCAACGGCCAAGATCCGGGACCAGCTCGCCGAACGGCAAAGCTCCTACGAGCAGGTCCAAGAACTCACCACGCGCGTGAAGCAATCAGCTCGTGGATAAGGCGTTGGTCGTCCGGGTCCCGGCGTGGACAACACGCGGTTCATTATCAGGACGGGCAAAAGAAGGCTGTGCCACCTATGTTTCATGCACACGTCGCCAAGGGCTCCGGATGGTGTCTCATTAGGCAAAACGTTTGTCATCCACGGTTTGCACAGGCCGTACTACTGCAACAAAAGAAAGATTTTTAGAAAGACTTAGGAATAAGGCCCTGTTTATGTCACACCCCCGATTTACGGTGAGACCGGCTGGAACGAGAGAAAGAGGAGACGTAGATGAAGTTTCGCTGCGAGCGTGACGCCCTGGTGGAAGCCGTGCAGTTCGCATCACGGGCGATTTCAAACCGCGCCACGCTGCCGGTCTTGTCCGGACTTCGAATTCAGGCGGATGAGTCGGGCAGGGTAGATATCGGCGCCACCGACCTCGAGCTCACGATGCAGACCAGCCTCACGGCCGGGGTCGACGAGCCCGGTCGGATGATCGTCCCCGGCCGTCTCTTCGGCGAGATGGTCCGCAATCTCGGTGCCGGCCAGGTCAGCCTTGCCGGAGGCGATGGCGAGATAGAGATCTCCTCGGGTCGTGGCCAATTTCGCGTCAAGGCGCTCGCCACGGACGACTATCCGGCGCTGCCCGTCGAAGACTTGGAGGGCGCGCCCGATGCAGTGTCCATCGAGGTGGATGGAGGCGCCCTGAGCGTCGCACTGTCCCAGGTGGCCCGCAGTGCTTCGGGCGACGAGAGCCGCCAGATTCTTACCGGGGTTCTGTGGGAGCTCTCGAGCGAGAAATTGACCCTCGCGGCGACCGACTCGTATCGCCTGGCCGTGCGCACGCTCGACGTATCCGGTGGCGGACCAGATCGAAAGGTCGTGTTACCGGCGCGTGTGCTACTGGAACTGGCTCGAGCACTTCAGGGCGGGGGCCGCGTCAGGGCGTCGGTGCGCGAGAACCTGGTCGCGTTCGCGATCAGCCTGGAGCAAGAGAGCGACGGATCGTCCGAGTCAATCATCGCTTCACGGTTTATCGAGGGCGAGTTCCCGAACTATCGCCAATTACTCCCCGAGGGTTACACCAACCGCCTCACCGTGGACCGGGAAGCTCTCCTGGAGGTCGTACGGCGCGTGGGATTGCTCGCGCAAAACAACCTGCCTGTGAAGCTGCGCCTCGAGAAGGAACTCGAGGTTTCGGCCCACACTCCCGACGTCGGCGAGGGTCAAGAGGTGGTGGACGCGGAGTACGACGGGGATCCCCTCGTCATCGCGTTTAACCCACAGTTTCTAAGTGATGGCGCCTCGGCGATTCAAGAGGAGAGACTTGTGCTGGAGGCGTCGGATGGGCTGAAGCCGGCGATTCTGCACGGCCTATCTGACGAGAAGTTCACCTACTTGCTCATGCCGGTGCGGCTCTCGTAGCTCAAGCACGTGCATGTCGCGCGCCTCGTCCTGAAAGACTTTCGCAACTATCGGGACGAGACGGTGGAGTTCGGCCCGGGCATCAACCTCGTCCTCGGTCCCAACGCTCAGGGCAAAACAAATCTGCTCGAGGCCGTGTATCTGCTGGGAGGGCTCGGCTCCCCGCGCCCGGGCGAATCAAACCTCGTCCGGCAGGGCGCGCAGGCGGCCGCCATCCGCGCGGAGATCGTGAAGAAGGAGCGGTCTGTGCGGGTGGATCTCGAGATCAAGCCGGGACGCGGGATAAGGAGTGCGATCAACGGCTCGCCCGCGGGCGCACGTCTGTTACGCGAGCTCGGCTGCGGCATCTTCTTTGGGCCGGACGAGCTTGCCCTTGTCAAAGGACCGCCGGACGGACGCCGGCGATTTCTCGACGATCTGGTTCTCAAACTGCGACCCGCGCGGGAAACCGTGAAACGGGAGTGGGAGCGTGCCCTCCGACAACGCAACGCGTTACTGCGCAGCGGGCCTCGCGCTCACGGAAGCGAGTTCGATTCGAGCCTCAAGGTTTGGGACGACCTTTTTTGCGCCGCCGCCGGTGCACTCACCGTCGCTCGACTCCAGGCACTTGCGGCACTCATGCCCTATGCGGAGAAGCGCTACGAAGAGCTCGCCGGTGGCGGTCGTCTGAAGGTTTCCTACGAGAGCGCGTGGTTCGGCGAGGACGAGGCTCAATTAGCGCTGCTGGAGCCGGAGGGTCTCGATCCGGGAGGCATAGCCGACCGGCTACACCAGAGACTCGCCGAGCTCAGACCGCGCGAGATCGAGCGCGGAGTGGCTCTCGCGGGCCCACAGCGTGACGACCTCCGCATCGAACTCCTCGGCAATCGGGAAGCGGACGCGCCCATGCTCGATGCTCGGCAATTTGCCTCGCAGGGCGACCAGCGAACCGCGGCGCTGGCACTAAAGCTGGGTGAGCACGAGGTAGTGGGCGATGCTCTGGGTGAGTCTCCGATCATGTTGCTCGACGATGTTTACAGCGAGCTCGATCCGGCGCGTCGTGAATGGCTGACCGCAGCCGTGCGAGGCGGCGGACAGATCCTGATCAGCGCGACCGAGCGCCTGGCACAGGGGCCGCCGGGCACCGACAACGTGTTCCAGGTACAGGCCGGTCGGGTCGTTCAGGCATGAGCGAGACATCGAATTTCCCTACGCGCCTACGCGATGTGCTGCACTCGATGAGCCGGGGCCTCGGACTGGAGGACCCTCTGGAAGTAGCTCGGCTGTGGCGAGAGTGGCCCGCGCTGGTGGGTGACGACATAGCCCGACACGCGCACCCGTCGTCCCTGAAGCGCGGCGTCTTGCGGATCCGTACCGATTCATCGATGTGGGCAACCGAGCTTGGGTATCTAGCCGAACACATTCGGAAACAGGCGAATCAACTACTCGGTCGCGAGCTGATTCGCACGGTCAAGATTTGGACGAGCCCGGAGCCGGCCCGTCCGCGCGATAAAGGCGAAGCTCACGTAATACCACCGCCATTGCAACCTGCGAGCCGCGCCGCGGACACGAAACGCGACCCTGCTGCAGCACTTGAGGGAGCGCGTCGCGCCTGGTCGCGTCGGTCGCGCGGAAGGCCTGTGTAAGGCGCTTTCGCGGTGCGCGCGAATACCGGAAAAGACCTGGTAAATGCTATAATTTGTCTATGAATCCGAGAGCTTCCGAGTGGGCGCGGCGCGCCCGCCCGTCGTGTTTTTCCGGATTAATCAGGACGGCGCGATGAGCGCACGCGGCGAGTCCATTCCGGCCGTCAAGGCGCGCGGAAAAGGGTCCTATACCGCGCAAGACATAACCGTTCTGAAGGGCCTTGATCCCGTACGCCAACGACCGGGCATGTACATCGGTTCCACCGGCCCGCGCGGCTTGCACCATCTCGTCTACGAGGTTGTGGACAATGCAGTCGACGAGGCTATGGCCGGGTATTGCGATCGCATTGTCGTCGAGCTATTGGCCGACGGAGGCTGCCGGGTAACCGATAACGGGCGTGGAATCCCGGTCGATGTCGTCAAGGGCGAACGCAAACCCGCCGTCGAGGTCGTACTCACGACGCTTCATGCCGGCGGCAAGTTCGAGGGCAAGGGATATCAGGTCTCAGGAGGTTTGCACGGCGTCGGCGTGTCGGTCGTCAACGCTCTCTCCGAGAAGCTCGTCGTCGAAGTAGTGCGCGACGGAAAGCTGTGGCATCAGGAATACAAGCGCGGAAAGCCTCTCGGCAAGCTCAAGGCCATAAGGCCGGCGAAGCGGACCGGAACGACCGTCACGTTCTGGCCCGATCCTCTTATCTTCACCGATGAGCGTGAGTTCAAGTTCGACACGCTCGTGCAGCGTCTGCGTGAGATGGCTTTCTTGAACAAGGGCCTCGAGATGCAGTTGATCGACCAAAGGGTCGAGCCGGAGCACAAAGAGGTGTTCCGCTACACGGGCGGCATCGTCGACTTCGTCAAGCATCTGAATGGGTCGCGGGATGCAGTCAACAATCGAGTCGTTTACTTCGAGTCCAAAGAAGACAAACACGAGCTCGAGATAGCCATGCAGTGGACCACTGCATTTACAGAATCGGTCTTCACGTTCGCCAACAACATCAACACCCACGAGGGTGGCATGCACGAGGAAGGCTTCCGTCGCTCGTTGACTCGAGTCATCACGTCCTACGCTCGATCGAAGGGGCTCTTGAAGGAAAAGGACGAGGCCCTCGTCGGCGAGGACTGCCGTGAAGGGCTTACCGCGATCGTTTCGGTCAAGTTGAAGAGCCCGCAGTTCGAGGGCCAGACAAAGACCAAGCTCGGAAACACCGAGATTCGGTCGTTCGTGGAGACCTCGATGAATCAGCGCTTTGCCGAGTTCATGGAGGAGCACCCCGGTGAGGCGCGAGCGATCTGTACGAAGGCACTGGCCGCCCAGCAGGCGCGTCTGGAGGCGCGTAAGGCCCGCGACCTTGTGCGACGCAAGTCCCTTCTGGAGTCGACGACGCTTCCCGGGAAATTGGCCGATTGCCAGACGAGGGATCCGAGCGAGGCCGAGCTCTACATCGTTGAGGGCGACTCCGCCGGCGGAACGACGAAGGTCGCGCGGGCGCGCGAGTTCCAGGCGGTATTGCCGTTGCGCGGCAAGATCCTTAACGTCGAGCGCGCGCGGCTCTCCAAGATCCTCGAGAACAAAGAGATCCTCGCCATCATCACCGCCATTGGGACGGGCATCGGTGAGGAATTCGACCTCTCGAAGTGCCGCTACCACAAGATCGTGTCGATGGCCGATGCCGACGTGGACGGATCGCACATCAAGACCCTGTTGCTCACGTTTTTCTTCCGCTACATGCCGCAGTTGATCGACGCCGGCTACGTGCACGTCGCGCAGCCCCCGCTGTACCGATTGACCTACAAAGGCAAGATCCATTACTTCAAGAACGACGCCGAACTCGAGGCCTTTAGGACCGGCCAGAATGGAGCCCGGATCGAGCCTCAGCGATTCAAGGGCCTCGGTGAGATGAACGCAGAGGAGCTGTGGGAGACGACCCTCGATCCGGCCAACCGGACTCTCCTGCGAGTAACGATGGAGGACGCGGCTCTTGCGGAGGATTTGTTCTCCACATTGATGGGCGAGGACGTCGACGCGCGCAAGACATTTATCCAGCGAAACGCGAAGGACATTAGATTCCTGGACATCTGAGTCTTTAGTTATGGCAGAGAACGAACCCTTTCAAGACAAGTTGCCTCCGGATGGGCCCCTGGGGACCGGCACGGAGGAGATCACAATCGAGGAGGAGGTGCAGTACTCCTTTCTCGAATACGCGATGTCGGTCATCGTGTCCCGAGCTCTGCCCGACGTTCGGGATGGCCTCAAGCCGGTAAACCGCAGGATTCTCTACGCGGCATTGCAATCGGGGCTGCGTGCGGACCAACGCCACCGCAAGTCGGCGGCTCTCGTGGGAGAGGTGATGAAGACCTTCCATCCCCACGGCGACCAGGCGATCTACGACTCGATGGTTCGTCTGGCGCAGGACTTCACGACGCGCGCGCCTCTCATCGACGGCCAGGGCAATTTTGGATCGGTCGACGGCGACCCGGCTGCTGCGATGCGGTACAGCGAGGCCCGATTGTCGCGTCTTGCCATGGAGATGCTGCGCGGGATCGATGAGGAGACCGTCGACTTCGGCCCCACATACGACGGGGACACCGTCGAGCCGCTCGTCCTGCCGGCGCGCTTTCCCAACCTTCTCGTCAACGGCTCCCTCGGGATCGCCGTGGGCATGGCAACGAACATTCCGCCTCATAACCTGGGAGAGGTCATCGACGCCGCGGTCGAGGTCCTGCAAAAGCCTGAGCTCGCCGAAAGCGAAGAGAAGACCCTGAAGACGGTCATGAAGCATGTGACTGGCCCCGACTTTCCGACCGGAGGCTTGGTGTTGGGCCGGCACGGGATCGAGGAGGCCTACCGGACCGGTCGCGGCTCGATCAAGATGCGCGGGGTTTGCGAGGTCGAGGAGGGGCCAAGGGGGCCGCGACTCGTCATCACGGAGTTGCCTTTCCAGGTCAACAAGGCGCGGCTTCAAGAGAAAATCGCCGAGCTCGTTCAGGGACGCAAGATCGAGGGCATCTCCGACCTCCGCGATGAGTCCTCGCGCAAGGGGATGCGTGTCGTGCTCGAGCTCAAGAAGAATGCGATCCCAAACATCGTCCTGAACCAGCTCTACAAGCGCACCCAGCTGCAGGACAATTTCGCCGTCAATATGTTGGCGTTGGTCGACAATGTGCCGCGCACCTTGAACCTGGCGCAGGTCATTACCGAATATGTCACTCACCAGATCCAGGTCGTTACCCGACGCACGCAGTTCAGGCTGCGGAAGGCCGAGGAGCGCTCCCACATCCTCGAGGGCCTCATCATCGCTCTCGATCACATCGACGCGATCGTCGAATTGATCCGCGCGGCCGCCGATGTGGAGGAGGCACGCACCGGCTTAATGGTTCGCTTCCGGCTGAGCGAGGTGCAGGCGCAGCACATCCTCGACATGCCGTTGCGCCGACTGACCGCGCTCGAGCAGGACAAGATCCGCGAGGAGCATGCAGAGCTGCAAAAAACGATCAAGGAACTCAAAGCGATCCTCAAGGATCCTGCCCGCTTGCGGGCTCTGATCGCCGACGAACTCAAAGAGATTCGGCAGAAGTTTGCCGATGAGCGGCGTACGAGACTGGTTCCCGACGAGGGCGAGTTCGACATCGAGGACCTGATCGCCGATGAGGACCTGGTCGTGTCGGTCTCGCGTGATGGCTACGTAAAGAGCGTGCCGCTCGATGCTTATCGCCGCCAGGGTCGTGGGGGCAAGGGCGTGAAGGGCGCCAGCCTCAAAGAGGGTGACATCGTCGAGCACCTGCTCACGACGACGGCCCACTCCTACCTTCTGTTGTTCTCCAACACGGGGCGTGTCTATCGGCTCAAGGCGCACGAGATCCCCAAGCGCGAACGAACGGCTCGAGGTACAGCCGTAGTGAACGTCGTGCCGATGCGACCCGACGACCGAGTCGCCGCCGTGATCGACACGCGCGACTACGAGACCTACCGATACCTCCTCATCGCGACGAAGCGAGGAATGGTGAAGAAGACGCTATTCCGCGAGTACGACTCGTCTCGTCGGGAGGGGATCATCGCTCTCAATCTGCGTGAGGGCGACGAAGTCGTGCGTGTCCGTCCCACGTCGGGAAAGAACGATGTCTTGCTGATCACCAGCAAGGGCAAAGCGATCCGTTTCTCCGAAGAGAAGGTCCGACCGATGGGTCGAACCGCAACCGGGGTTATCGGGATTCGCCTTGATCCCGACGATGAGGTCGTTTCCTGTGACGTGGTCGAGGAGGAAGCGGAGCTCTTGGTGGTGACGGAATTCGGCTACGGAAAGAGGACCAAGCTGGGTCAGTTCCCGCGTAAGGGTCGCGGAGGCAAGGGTGTCATCGCGGCGAAGCTCACGAAGCCGCGGGGCATGATCGTCGGCGCTTGCGTGGTGCGAGGTGACGATGAGGTCTTCCTGATCTCCGACGACGGCGTCGTGATCCGGATGGCCGTAAAAACGATTTCTCGCCAAGGCCGGCCGGCTACCGGAGTGCGCGTCATGAATCTCTCTCAGGGCGCACAGGTTTCCTCGCTCGCCTTGGTTATGGGCGAGACGGAAGAGGGCGAACAGGACCGACTCCTGTAAAAAGGCCGCAGCAACGGGACCTTTTCCACCATACTGAGGGCCGCAACAGACGCTAGGTGGGTGCGCATGTCGAGTAGAGAAACTTCCGAAAACTGGCGTACGGAGACCCAACCCGTGCCGGCGGGGGGTACTCCGAGCGCGCGCCCGAGAGTGGAGCGGCCACCTCTCGATGCTCGACCGACCGAGTCGTTGCGCAGTCCGGAGTCCGATCCCTATGCGGAGGCCCGTCCCACGCGCGCCCCCGATGTCATTCCTGAAACGACGCCGGGTTTAGGCCGGCGTTCTCAGGCCGGCATGCGTGCGGATCTCACCTCTCCACGGCAGCGGGCACCGATTCGGAGAGTGCGACGCACGGTGCGTCACATAGACCCCTTCTCGATGCTGAAGCTCTCGCTCTTCTTCTACGCCTGCTTCCTCGTTCTCTGGCTCGTCTTCGTGGCGATCGTCTATTTCGTAGTGGAATCGATGGGCGTCTTTGAGACGATCGAGGAGATCGGACGCAACTTCGTCCTCTGGGAGAACGTAAATATCTCGTTGTGGCTCGTGGAGAAGTGGGCCTTTCTGATTGGCCTCACCTTGGCGGTGATCGGGGCGCTTGTGAACGCCTTCCTGGCCTTCCTTTACAACGTGGGCGCGGACTTTGTAGGCGGCCTCGAGCTCACCTTCTCGGAGCGAGATTTCTCGGGCTAGCCGCGGCGACGTTTTCTAGCTTTCTGATCTACACCGGTTCGAATAGCGAACCTTCTGCGCGTCAGAAGAGCTTAGGAAGTGGGCCCAGATGGATTTGAACCATCGGCCTCACCCGGATCACCCGCCCACCCACGCTCTAACGCGGAAAGTGGGCCCAGATGGATTTGAACCATCGGCCTCACCCTTATCAGGGGTGCGCTCTAACCGAGCTGAGCTATGGGCCCGAAGTGACGGCAGATTGTAGCGGCGGCAGTCGCCAACAACTTATTAGGCGCTGAGGCCGAGCCCCATCACGATATCGGCCTTCGGCCGGGCACCGATGACCCACGACTTCAGGTCGCCATCCGCAAAGAGAGCGATCGTGGGGATGCTCATGATCCCGTACTTCGAGGCGATGGACGGCGAGTCGTCGATGTTGACCTTTACGACCTTGACCTTGCCCTCGTACTCGGTCTGGAGCTTTTCGAGTTCCGGGCTGACCAGTCGACAGGGACCACACCACTCGGCCCAGAAGTCGACCACGACGGGCAGATCCGAGGCGAGCACGGTCTCGTTGAATTCCTGCTCGGTTACTTCTTGCATGCGGAACTGGCCTCCTTGTCGGTCCACCGTTCCGAACGTTGCGCGAAACCCTAGTATTCCCCGCCCCAGCCTGCATATTTGCCTCTGTCGGACGCGACTTTTTCAGGGGGACTGGCCGGTGGACCTAGTCGTCGTACTTGTCATCGTTCTCGTCGGGCTGGTCTGGGCCCTGCAGCGGGAGATACGAGCCCACCACGAATTAAAGGTTTCGATCCCCGACCTGCAACGCCGGGCGCGCCAGCATGCCGTTAGAACCAGTGATGGAACTCGGCTCGGGCAGCTGGCCGAACAAATGGTTCCGTTCTTGCCCCAGTTCCGTTACGACCCCCAGGATGCCCACTTTTTGGGCAAGCCGATCGACTTCGTCGTTTTCGACGGTCTGTGCGATGGCGGGATTAAGCAGGTCGTCTTTGTCGAGGTAAAGAGCGGCAAGAAAAAGTCTCTTGATTCCAGGCAGCAGAGCATCCAGGAATGCATCGATGAGGGTCGAGTCTCATTTGAGGTTCTTCGCGTCACGAACTCGGAGGCGCGGGAACATCTATCCCAGGCATAGCTCGCCTGTTCCCTAACTGAGTGACTCTGCTAAGCGTCCGCGAGGTCCCCTTGACCTGTTCGAGCGAGCCGATTGCTAAGGAACAGGGTCAACCTTTTTTCGATGCGGGCGTTCGTGCGTTCCGGCGATGAGCCCGGCCCCCATGATCGCGAGGGCGGCAACGCCGCCGGTGTAACCGGCGTAGTTCAACGCCGCTAGCGTGAGGTAGGTGTCACTGGGCTCCGGTCGTTCCCCGGCGACGTTTCCAAACGCGTGGGTTAGTTCCACTTGCTCCTTGCTTGTGGCGATTCCCGTTCCTGCCCACAGCAGCGCGAAGAGGACCGTAAGTGCGAAGAGAAGCCGCATGACCGTGGGAGAGATAGGCCCGAAGCTTCGGTCGGGATCCCTTTCTGAATCCGACGCGCGGGCATCCTCACTCCTGCGCTCGGGGTGCCTCAGGTAGATGCGCAGAATGACCGCGCCGACCATTCCTCCCAGGGCGGCTATCCCAATTGGGAACGCGGCGGACTGGATCTGTTGGAGAGAGAACGCGGCGCTGTCCGCCTCCCAGTCGCGGAACTGGATCATGAGGTAAAGAAAGGCGACTGTCGCGCCACTGACCGCGTAGACAAACGCCGCCGCCAATAGGACGACGAAGGTAATGCGCATGATGATGCGGTCGTTAAAGCGGTCGAGGAAGGAGAGTAGTTCCTCGATTTCGGGGGGTTCCTCCTCGAGCTCCACGCCATGCTCAGGGCAGCGTGTGATTCCCTCGCGGAATTCCTCGCCGTCGATCGGGCAATACATGTGATCACGGACTGTAGCGCTCGCTTGGCACGCTGGCAGTAACTATGCTTGGCCCGCGACTGTGGAACAGAGCCTCAGCTTTCGGTCAGTTAGGTGCTGTTCGTTTGCCGGCGGTCAACGGATCTCAAGCGACCGGACGAAAGCCGCGAGATCGGATGCAAACCGTTCGGGCTCCTCCCAATGGGGCGAGTGGCCGACACCCTCGTAGGTCAAGAGCCGCGATCCACTGATTGCCGCTGCAAGTGCCTCTTGAGTGTCGCCGCGGCAACACCGCGTTCCGGTCGCCCCAGACGATCAAAGTTGGTATCGCGATATTGCTGAGCTCGCCTGAAAGATCCTCCTTCCAATAGGTGTTGGAACGACTCCCTCCAGACGCGAGCCGGAACCTTCATGGCTTCCGTCACGAGGGTCTCGAGGAAATCTTCAGGGATCGGCTTGGCTAGTGTGCCCTGCTGCGTGTCGCGGACGAATCCGGGGTCAACTGGATCTGTCAATTTCGAGATTGTCGAATCCCATGCCTCCTGAAGGCCTGCATGGTTGCGCAGTGTCAAGGGTGCCGCGATGAAAACGAGGCCCAGGGTGCGCTCAGGGTGATCGATCGCGAAACGCTGAGCGAAGAATCCACTGGCGGAATGAGCAGCGTGACGACCGTTCGAAGGGTGAGCGCGTCCAGCAAGGCCTCGAGATCGGCCGAGAAGTCGGAAAAGCCGTATCCCTCTCGGGGATGGCTGGCATCGCCGTGGCCCCTTTGCGTGAGAGCGAAAGCTCGGATGGAACGGGGGAGGTGCTCGAGCACTGGACCAAACGAGCGCCAGGAGTCGCCGAGACCAGGCAGCAGCAGCAGGGGGAGCCCTGAGGACTTCCCGCGTTCGACGTACCGGAGTGTCACGCCGTCGCGTAGTTCAACAGATTTCTCATCAGCCGCCATGACGACCTTCTCCAGTTCGCTCGGAGAGCAACTGCCTGCCAAATCAGATTCAAGCAGGTGCTCTCGTCACGGCGAAACCGTCTGTTAGAGCACCTGCTTGTTCTAGCGATGGAATCGAGCGTTTCGGCAGCTAGACTCATGCTCTCTCGGGGCGGTAGCTCAGTTGGTAGAGCACCTGCTTTGCAAGAAGAATCGGCAGAGCGCTGTGCTTACCCGCCCGGCAGGGCTGTGAAGGAGAAGCGAGATGCGCCCAGTTAGGTGCTCTTCTCCAGCCTCTCGATGAAAGACCGCGGCGCCTCGATCCTGCAGCCTTCGTAAGACTTGAGTTCCAAGAGCTCTTTGTCACCGGTCACGATGACCTCAGCGTCGGCTGAGATAGCCGCGGCAAGGACCTGATCATCGGCTGCGTTTCGTGTCACCTGTTGTATCGGAGCCGCCTCCACGACTTCACTGAGGGACTCGATCTCGGCGCGGATCAAGGCAGCCATCGTCGACGGGAAGCTGAACCTGCGGCTGAGGACGCCTTCCAATTCGGCCAGAAGAGGTGGGCTCGTTACGAGATCGATCTCGCCGGTGAGCGCCGCCTCAATCGCTTGCCGCGGCACGCCGCCGAAAAGGATCGCCGAGATGATGACGTTGGTGTCGAGGAGAACTCGCACCTAGCTCCGGCGCTTACGGCGCTCCTGTGCGACCGCACGGTCTACGTCTTTCGCTGTTAGTCCGCGCTCGCGGACGACACCCTCACCGTAGGAGAAAATCTGCCTCCATCTCTCCCTGCGAACGATGTATTGGCGGACGGCCTCGCGGAAGAGTTCGCTTCGGGTCCGCCCTTCCGCGGCAGCTTGCTTGTCGACCTGCCGGGCAAGCTTGGGAGGCAGCGAAATCGTGAACGTCCTCGGGGTTGCCATGGCGTTCAGCTCCTGTAAGACAAAGTCTTATGCAGCATAGCATCGAAAACTCGACTGCGCTTCAATCAGCGTTCGCGTCTTGTGCGACTAAGACGGCTATGTGGGCGCCGATGTTGCCCCGGGCTCGGGACGCATAAGTAATAGGCCTCCCACCCAGATAAGGGCAAAGACGAGGTCGGGAACGTACGTCTGGAGCGCCGCGACGTGAATCACGAAGAAGATCGGCCAGTACCACAATGCCGTCCACCCCGCGCGACTGCCTCTATCGGCGAGAACGGTAAGCACGAGTCCAAAAAAAGCCATCCCGACGCCGAAGGTAGAGATGAGGACGTTCGCGTCGCTTTCGAAGCGTTCCGCCTCTTCGACGAAGAAGACGGAGATGGATATGAGGGCCGCCAGAACCTGCATGATGATGAGCACGATCAGCGCGGCTCGCTTCATTGCTTCCCCCCTTCGACTTGTGTTCTTTCGGACTATTGCTCCAGAAGCCTCCGGCGGCTTGTGGCGCCATTACGGGATTATCTCGAACAACGAACACGCTAGAGCCAGCTTCTTCCCCGCAACCGCACACAGGCATGCCGAAGAGTCCGGGTCGGCTGCTTGTTGTGCTTCGGTTGCGACGCCGAGCCCCAGGTCGCCACAACATTCGCGGGTGACGCGTAGAAGATCACCTGCTAGTCGCCGAGGGAAAGGCAGGTGCTGTATGTAGGCGTTGTCTGATCAGAAGAGCATCTGCTTGAAAGAGCGGGGAGCCAGCACGTTTGCGCAGCTAGACTGATGTTTCGATGGGGCGGTAGCTCAGTTGGTAGAGCACCTGCTTTGCAAGCAGGGGGTCGGCGGTTCGAGTCCGCTCCGCTCCACGTCCCATTGGCCCCGACGCGCTGTGAAAGCTCGGTACCTCTGTCCCACATTGGCCTCGGTACCTGTGTCCCACTCTGCGACCCGGCTCCGGCTCCTGGGCGACAGTGGCCTCGGTACCTGTGTCTCACTGAATCCACGTTTCTAGCTGCCCCGGGCGTCATCACTTGTGCTCAGCCGAGCGCCAAGGAGGACGCCGTGCCACTGGTGGATCTGTCGATGGTTGAGCAGCGCTACGACGCCGTCAGAGAGGTGCTCGACGGGGCCACCGTCAAGGACACGGCCGTCCGCTACGGCGTCGACCGCCGCACGCTTCACCGCTGGCTGGTGCGCTACGCGAACGACGACCTCGGAGCGCTCGCCGACAAGAGCTCTAAGCCGGACCGCTGTCCCCACCAGATGGCGCCCGAGATCGAAGCCCGTATCGTGGAGCTGCGCCGCTCGCGTCCGGGCTGGGGTCCACGCACGATCTTGAACAAGCTGCGGCGTGAGCTGGAGCACCCACCATCGCGGGCCGCGATCTACCGCTGTTTAGTGCGCCACCCGTTGATCCAACCCAAACCGAGACGCCGGCGACGTGACGACTACAAGCGCTGGGAGAGGGCGCGCTCCGCCCGATGCAGCATGTCTGCGATTCCGGCCGGGGTCGCGGGAACCTTGGACTTTCCCAGTGGTCTTGTCTCGGGATCGATCATCCATGCTGCATGACGCCGCTTCCCGATGTCGAGCCCGACGATCAACGACCGGTCGGGCAGCTGCTTTCTCCGTCGTTGGCGCTTGGCTTCATGACGCACCATGCCTCGCGTTTGGCCCATGCCTCACCTCCCTGACTCGTTTCATCGAGTCAAGCCGTGGATGGCCTCGCGAGGACGGTTTTCCGAGCTAGGGAGTGACGCTAGATCGACGTCATGGGCAGCGTCCGGCTGAGCAACGGGACCCAGCTATCGGTCGTTACCGGCATCGACGACCACTCCCGCTTCTGCGTGATCGCCAAGGTCGTGGAACGCGCCACCGGCGCGTCCAGTTTGCGAGGCGCTCTTAGAGGCGCTTGCCACCCACGGGATCCCCGAGCAGATCCTGACCGACAACGGCAAGGTGTTCACCGGGCGGCTGGGTCGCAAGCCCGCCAACGTGCTGTTTGACCGCATCTGTCTTAACAACGGCATCCGTCATCTGCTCACCGCGCCCTATTCCCCGACCACCACCGGCAAGGTCGAGCGCCTGCACAAGACGATGCGCAAGGAGTTCTTCTCGATCAACAGCTTCGACACGATCGAGGAGCTTCAGATGGGTCTCGATGCCTGGGTGAACACCAGAGCCTCGGCGATGTCCCTCCGATCCGGCGCTTCGAGCTCGCACGACCGGCGTCCCTCGAGGTCATCGACGGTGACGTCGCGATGGATGAAGAACCACAATCCATCAAGAAAGTCGTCGGACGACGGGTCGACCATGCCGGTCGCATCAGCATTCTCAAGCACCGCTACCACGCCGTCACCTCTCCGGAGAGGCCGTGACGATCGAGTCGACAGACGGGCTTACAGCCCCCCGGAGAAGTTCGATCCCACCCTGCCTGGGCTGTTCGCCGGCGACCCGCCGGCCGAGTTCATTACTCTGCTCGACGCAATGGCGGCCGACGTCGGCCCAGAGAGTGTGCGGGTCCAACTCTTGGTGATGGCCGAGGCCGACCAGCGCGATCTGCTGTCTAGCGTCGCCGTGCCGACGCTGTTGATCTGGGGAGAGCTGGACGCGCGCTCGCCGCTCGGCGACGCACCAGTTCGAAGAGGCAATCCCGGATACGAAGCTTGTCGTGATCCCCGACTGCGGACACGTCAGCAACCTCGAGCGTCCCCATGAGGTCAACCAAGCTGTGCCCGAGTTCTGCCGTGCGCACTCGACGCGTTTGGTCTGAAGCTGTTCCTGGTAAATCCTTCCCAGCTCCCACTCTCGTACAACCAGAGTGGACGAAAGTGGTCAGAGACAGGCCGGCAGGGTCGACTATGAGAGGAGACTCGATGCGCCGAAGCACATTTGTTGTTGTTTCCATCTCAGCAGTGCTGGTCGCAACAACCGCCATCGCAGCGGCGGACGGACGTCGCCTGGCAACGACTCTGTCCGGCGCGGAGGAGATGCCCTCAGGCGTCGGTGATCCCGATGGAAGCGGGACCGCCGAACTCACTCTGAACGCGGGGCACGAGGAAGTCTGTTACGAGCTGACGTGGCAGAACCTCGACGGCTCCGTGCAGCGGGCTCACATCCATGAGGCTCCCGCGGGCCACAACGGAGGGATCACCGTCAGCCTGTTCGAAGGACAGAGCTTCGCGGGGACGGGAAGCGCGTCGGGTTGCGACCTCGGCGATGCGACACGCGACGAAATCCTGAGGATCCTCCAGGACCCGTCGGGTTTCTACGTCAACATCCACGACAGCGCGCGCCCCGCTGGCGCGATCCGAGGTCAACTCAGCCGTTAGCCGGCTCGAAAAAGAGGCTCGCGGCCTCCGGGGAGAGCCTTCCTTACAGGAGCCCCAACCGGTCCCGTCGAAACAAACGGTTCCGGGATTACCGATCTGGAGGTGTAAATGCGCCGAGTAGCCATCGCCGTCTGCTCACTTGCGCTTCTTTCGGCTCTTTTAGCGCCCGCGCACGCACGATTGGAGGCGCGGCAAGGAGAGGAACCCGCCGGCTCCTTTGAGCTGATCGGGCACAACCCGTTGATGAACCGCGGGATGAACGCCGCGCTCGCTGTGCACGGCGATTATGCCTACGTCGGAAGCCGGACCGACGCCGCGCATCCGAACACGGGCGTCATGATCCTCGACATCTCCGATCCTTCGGCTCCCGAGATCGTTGATCAGATTCCCGGACAGGTTGGCATCACGACACGAGAGATGCGCATCTGGCCGGAGCAAGAACTGTTGATCGTTCTTGATCTGGCCACGAATTGCAGCCCCCTCATTCACGCCTGCGTGCCCGCACAGACGAGGACCGACAGGGTGTGTGTGGGACAGGGAATAACCGGAGTGCCCGCGGAGTGCAACACGTTCAGCTTCTACGACATCTCCGGAGACAAGGCCGCCGCGCCGGAGCTCGTATCCCAGTACGTGCCCACCGTTGCCCCGCACGAATTCTTCCTGTGGGACGACCCCAAGCGGGCGGGCAGGGCGCTCCTGTACATCTCTTCTCCGGGGACGGGCGGCCGCGAGATGGTGGCCGCCGACATCTCGAAGGCGCGCGAGGGTGAGTTCACGGAGATTGCGGAATGGTCGACGGTTATCCCCGCGGAAGGTGACAACCGGCTGCACTCTTTCGGGGTCTCTAACGATGGGAAGCGTGCCTATCTCGCGTATCTGGAGGGTGGCTTTCTCGTCGCCGACATCTCGCAGGTCGCTAAAGGCCTGCCCGAGCCGGAGATCACGCTCGTCACATCGATGAATGACCGCCCGGACTGGGAGGGGCCCGGCGCTCACAGCGCCGTCAAGCTGTACGGCCGGCCTTTCGCGTTGGTGACGGACGAGGTCTACGGACAGATTCCGGGATTACTGCCGGATCATGGATGTCCGTGGGGGTGGGTGCGCGTGATCGACATCAAGGATCCAGTCCTCCCGAAAGTCGTTTCCGAGTTCAAGCTGCCCATAAACGAAGAGGATTTCTGCTCCTCCGGCGACAACCCGCCGGATCGCAACACGCTGTCCAGCCATTCGGCGCACAACCCGACGCTGACACGCAACCTTGCGTTTGTGACCTGGCACTCGGAGGGACTGCAGGCGATCGACATCAAGAATCCCTCGGCGCCGGTGCAGGCGGCCGCATTCATGCCCGACCCTCTTCCCGCGGTCGTCACGGAAGACCCGGCCCTCTCCATGGGTCGTGACAAGGTCGTGATGTGGAGCTATCCGGTCATCAAGGATGGCTTGATCTATGTCGTCGACGTCCGGAACGGCTTCTACGTTCTCAAATACTCAGGTCCCTATGAATCCGAGGTCGCAAAGCTCAAGTTCCTTGAGGGGAACTCAAACCTCGGCGATGCTCTGAAGCTCGAGAAGCCGTAGCTCCATTCGATGATTCTGGCGAGGGCGGTTGCCGTCGGCGCGTGCCTGGTTCTCATGACTCTGTCCTGGGCCGGCGCCCACCACCGAGTGCTCTTCGGCAAGGCGCGCTACTACTCGAACGAGCTCTCGGGCGAGGGCATGGCCTGCGGGGGCAAGTACCGGCCCTGGAAGATGGTCGCGGCTCATCGCAATCTGCCTTGCGGAAAGGAGATCCGGGTCAAGAATCGGCGCAACGGTCGCGTCGTCACCGTGATGGTGCAGGATAGGGGCCCCTACGGCGACAAGGATTTCATCGTCGACGTCTCCCGGCGAGCCGCACGCCAGTTGGGCTTTATCTCCGCCGGTATCGCCCGCGTGAAGGTAACCGTTCTGCACGACGACTAGGGTCTGTTCGGGGGCGCCCGCCTCTGTCGGTGTGGGACGCCGTCCTACTAACTAGTACTCAACCTCCACGCCTTCGACTGCCTTGGGCATCGCGTTGAAGACCCCCTGCAGCTGCATGAGCTTCATCATGTTGCCGGATATCTTCAGCTTGCCCTGCATGAATGCATTGGTGGCATTGAGTTCTTGCTTGGCGATGGCGGCAGCCGTCTCGTAGTTCTGGGTGAGGGTGGCCTCCGCGTCGGATATCTCGCCCAGCCCGACGTCGACCGTGCCGTTATCCAGAGTGAAGTAGTACTTCGTTTCGCCGTCGGGCGAATCGGTCACTACCTGCTGCAGTTTCACCTGTTGGCCCGAGGCTGCTTTCTTGAAGTCCTCCGAGGAGTTCAGTGCCGCCGACATCTCCTTAGCCCACTCGTCAGAAAGAAACTTGACCGTCACATTGCCTCCTTTGTGGTTGAGCTTTCGAGGCGAGAACATACCTTTTGATCATGGGCTTCTCCACGAGAAATGATCTGGCACCGGATGCGCCTCGCAGGGCCGCAACCTTGGTCATCCTGCGCGACGGCGATCACGGTCTCGAGGTCTTGGTTACGACGCGCCCCCAATCGTTGAGATTCATGGGCGGAGCCGTGGTGTTCCCCGGCGGTGCGGTCGCCCCCGCCGACTCCGATCCCCGATGGGCGGCGGCGTCCACGCTATCGGCCGCCGAGGCGCGGGAAATGCTGGTGGATGGCGAGGACGCGCTCGCACAATTCATTTGCGGGCTGCGCGAGGCGTGCGAAGAGGTCGGCTTCGTCATCGGCACCGGGGACCTAACCCCCCTTCTCGATGGGCCATCCCGAGAGCCCGACAACTTTCTGGAGACCTGTCTCGCACACGGCATCCGGCTGGCCACGGACCTCTTGGTTCCCGCGGGGAGATGGGTCACGCCCCTTGGAGCACCCGTGCGCTTCGACACCGTTTTCTTTGTCACTCAGGCACCGCCAGAGTGGACACCCCGGCCCGATCCGGCTGAGGTCGAAGACTGTCGCTGGGTCACTCCATCCCAGGCGCTGGCCGAGCTGAGTTCAGGCCTCGTCGTGATGGCGCCCCCCACGATCGAGATGTTGCAGCGCCTCGACAGCAACGCGACTGCGGGCGAAGCCACTGCGGCCCTAAGCAATGAAGGAGTGACGGGACCGGGACGGGTGCTGACAACAAGACTCTCGCCGTTGGTGCAACTTGTCCTCGCACCCAATCCCGGCCTGATGACCGGCCCGGGAACGAACTCTTATGTTGTCGGGACGGGACCCACGTGCGTCATTGACCCGGCCGTCACGGACGACGACTACATGAGGGCACTCAGGGAGCTAGCCGGCGACGTGGCGTTCATTCTGATCACTCACCGGCATGCGGATCACATCGGCGGGGCCGAGCGCCTCGCGCGCGAGAGCGGCGCCCCGGTGCGGGCGTTCGGCGATAACGAAGTCGATGGCGTCCCGGTGCGCACTCTCGGCGATGAAGAAGAGATTGTCGTGGGAGGGACCACTCTCCGAGCTCTCCACACACCCGGCCACGCGTCGGACCACCTCTGCTTCTGGATGGAGTCGTCCGCCAGCCTTTTCTCCGGCGACAACATCCTCGGGGAGGGCACGGCAGTGATTGCGCCTCCCGACGGAAACATGGCCGATTACTTGGCGAGTCTCAGGCGACTCAGGGATCTACACATAAATCGGATCTACCCGGCGCACTTTCGTCCGCTGCACGGGGGGACCAGGGTTATTGACGACTATCTCGAACACCGCGCACGCCGCGAGGCGGCCATCCTCGAATCACTTGCAGGGGGGCCGCTGGACCTCGACGGCATCGTGGTAGCGGTCTACACGGATACACCGCAAGCTCTTCATGCCGTTGCGCGTTTCTCGGCGCAGGCACACCTGGAGATGTTGCAAGACGCGGGTCGCGTCCGGCTGGTGGGCAATATGTGGAAGATGGATCGGACCGTTCGATGACGCGGCTGCTCGGGCGGTTCCAGCGCGAGCACATTCCGCCGGCAGGCAGTTGGCGCTGGGCCGTGGGGCTCGTCGAGGGCAGTGCCTGGGCGACCCTGGTTCTGGCGTTTGTCCTCGTGCAGTTCGGCGGCTTTACCTCTTCTCAGTACGCCGCGGGCCTGATCGCGCTGGCCGCTTTAGGCCTCCTTCTCTTTGTGTTGTTTCGCATGGTGCTGCCCCAGGTGCCATCTCATCGCTGGATAGCTTGGCCGACAACGGTGGTGGGTCTCTTGCTGGGAGTCCTCGTCTACGGGCTTTTGCGGGGTGAGGTGCCTTCCGCCGAACTGATCTTTGTCCCGGTTGTTTTCGGTGCCGGACTGTTGGGTGGAGTCGTGCCGGGCCTGGCCGTGGGAATCCTGAGCACTGTTGCCTATTTCGTCGCTGGCTTCATAGGCGAGATCGACCCCCGACCGGAGGAAGTGGCACTGACCGGCGGGATATTCCTCCTCGTTGGTGCGCTCGCGGGGTTGATGGCGCGCGAGCTACGCGTCCACTACCGCGGCCAGAAGCAGGAACACCTCTTAGCGTCCGCCGTCCGCCACCGGCTGATGGCGGTGCTCGATGCCGTGGACGAGGCTGTGATCTTTCGCGACCGGGAAGGGATCACGCGTGTCGTCAATCGGCGCGCCGCGGAACTGTTCGACGTCGATTCAGGCGTGCATCTCGGAAGTCCCGTGGTTGGGCTACTGCGCGAGGTGGCTCGCAAAACCGAGGACCCCGAGGGTTTCATGGAAGCGTTTCAGCAACTCCTGGATGATCCTGAAGCCGACTTCCGGCTCGAGGTCGAGCAGATCATTCCAGAGCGCCGCCGCCTGCAGCTTTATTCCGGGCCTGCGTTCGACGAGGACGGCGTGCTGGTCGGCCGCATCGACGTGTTCGCCGATGTCACAGAGAGCGTTCGTCGCGAGGAGCAGGTCAAGCGACTGTACGAACAGGCGCGACGAACGGCGGAGCGCTACCAGCGCAGCCTGCTTCCCGAAACCGTTCCGGATCTACCTCGCGTCAGCCTGGTAGCCCACTATGTAGCCGCGGCCGGCCCCCGCGCGGTGTGCGGCGACTTTTACGACTTCATCTCGTTGCCCAACGGCCGGGTTGGGCTGGTGATCGGCGATGTGTGCGGGATTGGTCCGGTTGCAGCCAACGACGCCGCTCTGACCCGCTACACGTTGCGCGCCTTGGCGACGGAGTCCTCTGATCCCGCGGAAGTGCTTGTCGAGTTGAACCAGCAGATCAGCGCGCAGTTGCCGAGCGAACGTTTCGTGCGTCTCTTCTTCGGTGTCCTCGATCCGGAGCGGGCTTACCTCGAGTACGCGAATGCCGGACACGTGCCTCCGGTCGTCTACCGGGCGTGGGACAAAGGAGTGTCCTGGTTGGAGGAGGGTGGCATTGCGCTCGGCATCGAACCCGACGCCGTTTACAAGGTAGGGGAACTCGACTTCGGCTCGGGGGACATGCTCGTCCTGTACACGGACGGCGTGACCGAGGCTCCGCGCCATGGACGCCCACTGGGCCAGGGTCGTTTTCGTGACCTGGTCGAGTCCTACGGCAGGGGCACACCGGGCGAGTTGGTTCAAGCTCTCGGCCGCTCCGTCGACGCATGGGTATCGGATGAGCTGCGCGACGACCTCGCGATCCTGGTGTGCCAGATTGTTCCCGATGCTCTTCTGGGTGAGCCGGTTCGCGAGCTGGTGCTGCCGAACGAACCGGAGCGCGTGGCCGAGGTGCGTCGATTCGTCTCGAACTTCCTGACCGACGTGCGTGCCCCGGTCGAGGTGTCGGCTGAGATCTTGATCGCGGTCGGCGAGGCGGCCGGGAATGCCACCCGCCACGGCCGCCGTTCCCAGGGACGGAGCGAGATGCGGGTTCGCTGCGCGCTGGAGCGCGGCACCGTACTGGTGACGATCGCCGACGATGGCCCCGGCTTCGAGGTCTCGGAGACCCCGCTCGAGTCGCCTCCGGATCCACTTGCATCGGGGGGACGGGGCCTCTATCTAATGGAGGCCTTGATGGATGAGGTCGACATAGATAGCTCCCCCGAGGGAACTCTGGTGCTGCTGGGCCGCGATATCTCCCTGGATCCGTTGTGGTTAGGGCCTGGAGTTGAGCCACCCCCGCCTCCGGCGGTGATAACTTGACTCTGCGGTCAAGAAAAGGGAAGGAGAACGCAATGGCGGGCACCTTGAGAGAAGCTGTGATCATCGAGGCGGTCCGAAGCCCTCTCGGCAAGCGCAACGGCAAACTTGCCGGCTGGCATCCCGTCGACCTTCTCGCCGAGGTCTTGAGCGAGACCGTTCAGCGTTCGGGCGTAGACCCCGCGTCCGTCGACGATGTCATCTGCGGGTGCGTCTCCCAGATCGGCGAGCAATCGATAAACGTAGGACGCAACGCGTGGCTTGCGGCCGGGCTCCCCGAAGAGGTACCGGCGACGACAATCGATCGTCAGTGTGGTTCCTCCCAACAAGCGGCTCATTTTGCGGCGCAAGGCGTGATGGCCGGCGCCTACGACGTCGCCATTGCTTGTGGCGTCGAGTCGATGACGCGAGTCCCGATGGGCTCGAGCGCGCAGACCCAAGGTTTTCCTTTCAGCGAAAGGCTTCTTGCTCGTTACGAGGGCGGACTTGTGCCGCAAGGCATCTCGGCCGAGATCATCTCGGAGCGCTGGGGTCTTACGCGGGGTGAGGTGGACGAGTTCGGTGCCCGTTCGCACACTCTCGCCGGCCTGGCGCGCGACGCCGGGGACTTTCGCGCCGAGATCGTGCCCATCAAGGTCGAGACCGAGGAGGGAACGGATCTCTTCGAAGCGGATGAGGGAATCCGCGCGCCCAACCTCGAGAAGATGGCGGCGCTTCCGCCGGCGTTCAAGGCTGACGGCATCGTCACCGCGGCGAATTCCTCGCAAATAACGGACGGAGCCGCCGCCGTGCTGATCATGAGCCGTGACAAAGCAACGGAGCTAGGCATCAAGCCACGTGCACGATTCGTCGAGTTCTCTCTTGCCGGAACCGATCCCATCACAATGTTGACGGGCCCAATCCCGTCAACGCGCAAGGTCCTCGATCGTGCAGGCCTGGATCTGTCCGACATCGATTTCGTGGAGATCAACGAAGCCTTTGCCAGCGTCGTACTGATCTGGAAACGAGAGCTTGGAATCGACGACGACTGGTTCGAGCAGCACGTCAACGTGCGCGGCGGTGCGATCGCGCTAGGACATCCGTTGGGAGCCTCCGGGGCGCGGCTGATGACAACGCTTCTTCACATCCTCGAGCAGAAGGGGGGCCGCCTCGGGCTGCAGACGATGTGTGAAGGGGGCGGGCTCTCCAACGCGACGATCATCGAGCGCCTCGACGAATAAGCCTGGGGTCGGCCCCTGAGCGGCAGAGGCCGCTCGCTCACCCACACCGGACCCCCAGGGTTCGCTCGCGTCCTCTGACCGCCGGCACCGACAGTTCTTTTCTTTTTCGCGCGGCCAGGTCGCGGCGGCCCCAGGAGATGCGCCCTACCCGATGAGTTCCATGGGTTCGCCGCAGTGGGTGGGCGCCCTGTCCTTTGCCGCCACCTCCACCTTCAGCTGCAGACCGCACATGGAACACACATATTTGAGGTCGTAGCCGGAAACGTCCGCGAGTTCGGGCTCTGGGGGTGCCTGAAGGAGCGCGAAGAAGTACCGGCTCCCGAAGACAAAAATCGCCAGGAACAAGAGGGCTGCGATCAGAGCCCGCAGCCACCCATAAGTGGCCCCCATCCAGACGAGTAGCGCGAGGCCCGTCACGGCGGCGACGGCCTTCATCGGAGTGGTTCTCCACAGAGATATCCACCGAAGTGGATAAAAGACATCATTGTGATTCGACACGAGATCGGACTCAGTGCCATTGGGTCGCGACCACAAAGGACGCTCCCATCAGGCCGAGTCCGATCCAGAGCTTCAGATTCGAGACCGGCCCGAAAAGCTCTACGTAGTTGCCGACGATCAGGATCGACCCGGCTCCCAAAAGTGTGAAGAAGAGCCAGCCCACCCAGGGAGGGGACTGCTTGGGCTTTGGCTTTGGCGGGGGCTGCCGCCGGACCCTCTTGGAACGGCTTTTCGGCATCGCTCGATACTAGTTGGCGCCGCGGCGAACGAATCCTGACGACCGAATGTCTGAAGGGAAGATGGATAAGTCATTTTCGTCGCTGACTAAGCCAACTCGGTCGTGACCGATGATTAGAAGATGAGATGGATGGCCACACTGGGAAAGTTCTTGGTCTCGGTCGGTGTGGGCATCCTGCTTTTCGTCGGCTGGACCCTGTGGGGAACCGGCTTGCAGGAGAGCCAGGCCCAGGATCGACTGGGCGAGGAGTTCGACAGCCTGCCCTTCATGGCGGTCGAGCCCCTCGGTCCGCGAAGGATTCCGCCTGCAAACTTTGAATTCCCTGGTCCCGGCGAGCCGGCGTTTCGCCTGCGCGTCCCCGCGATCGATCTCCGCAAGGTAGTAGTCGAGGGCGTAGGGGTTGAGGAGCTCAAGCTCGGGCCGGGGCATTACCCCGCCTGCCGGGCAGGTTTCGAGCGACCGCTGTGCACAGACTTCAAGGAGATGTGGCCCGGAATGGAAGGACGAGTAATCGTTTCCGGTCACCGAACGACCTACGGGGCCCCTTTTTGGGACATCCAGAAGCTGAGACGAGGCGACAGGATCATCACCGAAACGAAGTGGGGCGAATTCGTCTACGAGGTGACCCACCAGGAGGTTGTGTCTCCTGAATCGCGGGATGTTGCGATCCCGACGAATCAAGCGGAACTGGTTCTCACGACATGCAATCCGCGCTTCTCCGCCTCCGAACGGCTCGTCGTGTTCGCGGAGCTCATGCCATGAAGCGCTCGTGGTGGGCTCGGATCGGTGAGTTTCTGATCTGGACTGCCGTCGCCGTCGGAACCGCGGTCGCGATGGTGCTGCTATCCGAGCGGATCCTTCCGGCGAACTTTTAGGTAACCAAAGGAAGAGTCACGGTGAAGCTTCTTGTCATCGACAACTTCGACTCGTTCGTCTACAACCTCGTCCAGGCTTTCGGCACCCTGGGCGCCACGCCGATAGTTCTGCGCAACGACGTGTCCCTAGATGAGGCGGCGGCGGCCCGACCTGATGCCCTCGTCGTCTCACCGGGACCCGGGGCACCCGAGGAAGCTGGGATTTCAGTCGCCGCGATCCGACACTTTGCCCCCTCGGTGCCTGTGTTGGGGGTGTGTCTAGGGCATCAGTGCATCGCGGTGGCGTACGGGGGGCGGGTGACCCGTGCCCCGGTAGGCCCTCGTCACGGAAAGACTTCTCGGGTCGAGCACGACGGCCGCGGTGTGTTCGCCGAGACCCCGAGTCCTCTGACGGCCACGCGTTACCACTCGCTGGCGATCGAAGAGATGGACCTGGGCCCACACTTGGAGGTCACCGCGCGTAGCAACGACGGAACGATCATGGGGATCCGTCACCGGGAGCTTCCTGTCGAAGGCGTCCAGTTTCATCCCGAGTCGGTGCTGACCCCTCAGGGGCCGCGTCTGCTTGCCAATTTCCTCGACGTCGTTCGAACAAGCGCGCTTTAGGCGCGCGGTATGGCCCGAAGCGGTTGCTGCCCCAGAGTGGCAAGTATGAGAAGCAGGAGAACCGCGGGTCCCAAGCCCGCGTAGGACCCGGGCAGGCGGGAGTCTCCACTTTGCACGTAGAGGATCGCGTCATCTCCGGGCGATACCGGCGTCCCAGGTGCGGGTTCCTGATCGCAGACCACCCCCGGTTGGACGGCGTTCGGACAGATGGTTGGTTCCTGGCTGACGTCGAGTCCGTAGTTCTCCTCCAGGAAGGCCTCGGCATCGTCTCCGTCCTGACCGCGGACGTCGGGCATCTCTTGTTCACCTGGACCCTCGGAAACAAGAATGCTCACGGTCGAACCGCGTTCAACCTCTTCGCCCTCGCCGGGCTCCTGGCTGATGACAAAGCCCTCGGGCACCTCCGTGCTCGGCTCACGGTTCACGGATACGGAAAGGCCGGCTCCCTGAAGCGTCGTGACCGCGTCCTCTTCAGAAAGGCCCACTACACCTGGGACCGGCACGGTCTCGGGGCCCGACGAGACCTCCAGCACCACACGTGATCCTGCATCTATGACCTGTCCCGGGCCGGGGAACTGACGCACCACCTCGCCCTCGGGGGCCTCGGGATGAGACACCTGCTCCACTTCTGCCTTGAGGCCGACATCGCGTAGTTCGGCGCGCGCTTCCTCGAGCGTCAAGCCCACGACGTCGGGAACCTCCACGTCTTCGGGGCCGGTGGAGACGAAGATTGTGACCGTCGACCCCTCCTCCGCCAACTCGCCCGGCTGCGGGTCTTGGTCGAAGACGATGTCTTGCGGTTTAGCGCTCGCCTCCCGCTCGGCCGCGACCTCAAAGCCCGCTTCCTCGAGACGCTCGCGAGCGAGGCTCTCCTCGAGGTTCTTCACGCGCGGCACCTCGACGAGTTCTCCCGTCGCGATCAGATTGTCGAAGAGCAACCAGGCGAGCACGGCGAAGATCACCAAGATCAGAACCGCACTCAGCGTGTACCAGAGACCACGGCGGCTCTGCTCGGCCTCATAGTCGCCGGCGCCGTATACCTCAGTCCGTTCGGCTCTGGGAGCCACGGCCGTCTCGGTGAGCAGTGGCGTCGCGGCGACCTTCTGGCCGGCTAGGAACCGCGTGAGGTCTTCCTTCATCTCACCGGCGGACGCATACCGATTGTCGGGATTCTTGGCGAGCGCCTTCATTACGATCGCGTTCAAGTCGGCGGGAACATCCGAATTGATCGCGGCAGGCGGTTCGGGCCTGTCTCGGACGTGCTTGTATGCGATCGCGAGAGGCGTCTCGCCGTGGAACGGAGGCTTTCCGGTGAGCATTTCGTAAAGCACGATTCCTAGGGAATACACGTCTGAGCGCGCGTCGAGAGGATGACCCTGCGCTTGTTCCGGAGATAAATAGGCCGCGGTTCCGATGACCATTCCGGTCTGTGTCACGGTCTGCTCGCCGTCGGTGGCGAGCGCTCTGGCGATCCCGAAGTCTGTGACCTTGGACTGGCCTCCGCTAGTGATCATTATGTTTCCAGGCTTGATATCGCGATGGACGATCCCCGCCGTGTGGGCGCGCTCCAGTGCCGCCGCGACCTCTGCCGTGATCTCGGCCGCGCGTTCGGGCAACAACAGCCCCTCCTGACGAATGATGTCTGCGAGAGAGCGGCCGTCGATGTACTCCATCACGATGAAGTAAGCCCGGTCGTCCTCGGAGCCGTAGTCGTAGAGCGAGACGATATTGGGGTGATTCAGGTTTGCGGCCGATTGAGCCTCGCGTCGGAACCGCTCCACGAACGATCGATCTCGCGAGTAGCGCTCGCTGAGCACCTTGATGGCGACCTCGCGGCCGAGGAGTTCATCGCGGCCGCGATAGACCTCCGCCATCCCGCCGCTTCCGATTCGCTCCAGGATCTCGTAGCGGCCACCGTAGATCTGCGACTCAGTCAATCGTCCTCGCCCTTATCCTTGCCTTTGCCGTGACCTCTTCCCCGGTCCGAATTACCGGGTCCCTCGTCCTTTTCTTCTGACGCTACAAAGAGGGTAATGGTGTCCCCGGCATCCAAATGAGTTCCATCGGGGGGCTCAACGTGATACACGAAGCCGACGATGGGGTCGTCGAAGGACAGCTCCTCCTCGATGATCTCAACGTCGACGCCCTGCACCTGGACGTCCAGGCCTTTCTCTTTGAGTATGGGCTCCACTTCCTCGAGCGGGCGTGCGATCAACTCATCGAAGTCCACCGTGTAGCCGAGTGTCGGAGAAGCCGAGGAGCGCAGTGCAGCGGCCCCGGGCTGACGTCGAGAACTGCGTGCTCTCTCGACGGGCTCATCCGCGGCAACGCGATAGATCAGAAACGCGACTGCCAGCGCGAACAGGACGCCGAAGGTGATCAGCACAGCGGTGCCCAGACGTCGCGTATTCCAGGGTCCGACGAACGGCAGCAACGCTGCCGTTGCATCGTCCGCGGCTCCGATCAGCTCGCCGTGCGGCTGCTCCATGGTTTCGGTTGCATCGTCCGCGGCCCGGATTGATTGGGCGCCCGTACGCCCCAGAGGAACAGGCTCTGTGGCAGCCACTAGAGGTGGGAGGGCTGCCCGGAGGGCGCGGGCATCGGCGAAGCGTTCGGCGGGGGCCTTAGCCGTCGCGCGCTGGATGATCGCGTCCACTTCTCGTGGCACGTCCGGATTGAGGCTAGAAGCCGGGGGCAGGTCTTCGTTGACGTGACGTAGGGCTACGGCGACCGGCGAATCCGCGGTGAAGGGAACCGACCCGGTCACCATCTCGTACAGCACAACGCCCAACGAATAGATGTCGGATTGAGGAGTCAAATTGTGCCCCTGCGCCTGCTCGGGCGAGATGTAGTTAGCGGTCCCCATGACCATTCCGGTTGCAGTAAGCGTGGAACTGTCCACGGCCCGAGCGATACCGAAGTCGGTCACCTTCACACGATCTCCGGCCCCGACCACGATGTTTCCGGGCTTGACATCGCGATGGATCAATCCTGCCGAATGCGCGTGTGCGAGGGCGTCGCAAACCTGTTCGGTTATGCCTAGCGCCCGCTCGGGGGAAAGAGGCCCCTCCTCTCGCAATAATCGGGAGAGATCGACCCCTTCCGCGAGCTCCATCACGATGAATCGGTGTTCGTCTTCCTCGCCGTAATCAAAGACGTTCGCGATATTGGGATGGGACAGGGCCGCAGCCGCGCGCGCTTCTCTTCTGAAGCGTTCCACGAAAGTGGGATCTTGGGCGAGCTCGCTCTTGAGGATCTTCACCGCAACCTTGCGGCCGAGTCGTTCGTCGGTGGCCTCGTATACGACACCCATCCCCCCCGTGGCCAACTTCTCCGCGAGGCGATATCTGTCGTTCAGGAGTTCGCTTGTCACCATCGTCTGATCGACCTGTCGACCTCGAGAATTCTTTTCGCGAGAGGCGCGGCAACGGCTCCGCCGGTTGCCTCGGACCCGAATGAGCCCCCGTTCTCAACGATCACGGCGACCGCCAATCGAGGACGGCTGGCCGGAGCGAAGCAAATGAACCAGGTGTGCGGGTTCTCTCCCTCGACGCCCGTTTGCGCGGTTCCGGTCTTGCCGGCTACTTCGACACCCGGGATGGCGGCCGCCGTCCCTGTCCCGGATGCAACTACCGCAACCATCATCTCTTTAATCTGCGCCGCCGTCTCCGGCAATATCGCTCTGCCCAATACTTCCTTTGGATAGGTTTCCGCGACTTCGCCCGACGGGTCGATGACCTCGCTTACAAGCCTGGGGCGGGGAACCTCTCCGTCGTTCGCCACCGCAGCGGCGACAAGGGCCATCTGTAGTGGCGTTGACACAGTGTCGCCCTGTCCTATGGCGGCGTAAGCGCGCAACGGCTCGGCCTCGTCGGGAACGTCGGGGAAGGTGCTTGGTTGAGTGACCACGTCGAACGGAATGCGCTCGTTGAATCCGTAAGCCTCCGCGGTCTCGAAGACTTCGTTAGGGACCTCCAGGCCGAGGATGGCGAACGTTGTGTCGCACGACACCCGCATGGCTTCGAACAGATTGATCTCAACGCCGCCGGCGCACGACGACTTCGTGAAGTTCATCAAGGTCTGATTGGTCAGAGGCAACTCCAGCTCGACCGGGTCCGGGAATACCGAACGCGGCGTATACCTCCCCGATTCGAGAGCCGCAGAGCCCGTCACCACTTTGAACGTCGATCCCGGCGGATAGCCCTGGGACGTCGCGAGGTTCTTGAGGGGGCTATCCGGAGACTCGGGACGGAGCGTGCGCCGGAAAGCACGAACTTCTCTTCCATCATGCGATGCCAGTTTGTTCGGGTCGTATGAAGGATTGGAGTAGAGCGCACGGACGGCTCCGCTTGCTGGATCGAGAGCGACGATGGCCCCGCGCTCCTCTCCCAGAGCTTCCTTCGCGGCTTGCTGGAGTACCGAGTCGATCGTTAGCACCACGTCGTCGCCGTCCGACCCTCCCCCGAGAAAGCGATCCTCGATGTCCTGCATCGAGAGGACTCGACTCTCGCCCAACAGCTGATCGTTAAATGAACGTTCGATCCCCTCCGAGCCGTAGACGAGTGAATAGAAACCGACGGTGTGGGCGTAGAGGTCACCTCCGGGATAGATACGTTGGTACTTGAATCGCCCCCCGGTCGCTTTGCTCTCCGCGACCGTCTCGCCGTCGGCGGTGATGATCTCGCCGCGCTTGACCGAATACTCCTGGATCAGGCGGCGGATATTGGCGGGGTTGGCTGCGATGCGCTTCGCCGCAAAGATCTGCAGATAGTTCAGCTGGGCGAACACGGCGATCAGCGCGATGACGAGCCCGATTCCCACGCGCCGAATCTGTCGCTCCATCAGGGCCTTCCCCCGACCAAGATCTCCGCCGTAGCTGCGGGACTGCTCGCACTGCTGGAATCAGAGATCCTGATGAGGATGGCCGCCAGGACGAAGTTCGCAAGCAGACTCGAGCCTCCATAAGACATGAAGGGAAGTGTGATTCCCGTTAGAGGCAGCAGACGGGTGACGCCGGCGAGGATGATGAAGGTCTGTACCGCAAAGATCGTCGTCAAGCCGGCCGCCAACAGCTGGCCGAAGTCATCCCGCGCCAGCATCGACGTCCTGAGACCGCGCCCGACCAGCAAGACGAAGCACGTGACGACCGCGGCCGTACCCAAAAGCCCGAGTTCCTCGCCGACTACGGCGAAGATGAAATCGGTATGAGCGTCGGGGATGAGATCCGGCTTGCCCTGCCCCAGCCCGGTGCCGAAAAGCCCGCCTTGCGCAAATGCAAACAGCGACTGGGCGAGTTGATAGCCCTCATCTCCGATCAGCCGCGGATTGAAAACGTCCAGCCATACCTGGACGCGGCCCTGAACGTGAGCGAAGAGTTGATAGCCGACTAGAGCTCCGCCGAGGAAGAGCACCGATCCCGCGGCAAGATAGACGAGGCGGGCGGTGGCCATATAGATCATGAGCAGGAAGATCGAGAAGAACAACAGACTTGAGCCCAGGTCCTTCTCGAAGAACATGACGGCCAATGACAGCCCCCACATCACCAACAAGGGCCCGAAATGTTTTACGTCCGGCACATTCATTCCGAGAAAGCGGCGCGATGCGATCGCCAGCAATTCCTTGCGTTCCGCTAAGTAGGCGGCGAAGAAAACGACAAGGCAGATCTTCGCCGCTTCGCCGGGCTGGAATGCAAAGGAACCTATCTGTACCCAGAGTCTCGCCCCCCTGATCGTGGCGCCGATCGGAGTCATTGGCAGCAGGAGAAGGCCTACGCCGGCAAACCCCAACACGTATTTGTAGCGGGCGAGCGCCGAGTAATCGCGCAGGAGAAGTAGCAGCCCGATGAAGAAAGCGATTCCAACCGCGGTCCACGTAACCTGCGCCGGTCCGAAGCCGCGCGGCGAAAGACGATAGATCGCGGCGGTACCTATGAGATTCACCACCGCGATCAACGGGAGTAAGAGATGGTCGGCGCTCCCGGCTATTCGGCGCACAAGAACGTGGGCTACGCCATAGGACACCCCGAGAACGGCAATGAGAGGGAAGGTCACGTCCACCCGGTCTGCGTTTCTCGCTAAGGCGACTAGGGCGAGAGCTCCGGCACCGAGGATGAACGCCACGATGAGAAGAGACAGTTCGGAGTTGCGTCGAAGCGAGGGATTCATCATGGGCGACGCCTCGATCCTTCGGGCTCGCTGAAATCCACCGCGCGATCCTCGAGATTGGCGACGTAGGCCTCTGCGTCCGCCAACGAATCGAACTTCCGGGTTTCTTCGACGTCCAAGCGCAAAAACTCAGGCAATTCGCCGACGGTGAGACCTGTGTCTTTCTCGGGGGTGCTGAGATCCATCCCCGCGATTTCCTCAGGGATCCCCCGATAGATGAGGATCGTGCCGGTCTCATCCGGGCCCACGAACCACGAACGCGCCAGGACATAGCGCGCCCCGCCAAAGGCGATTCCTCCGAGAAGCAGCACGCCGATGAGTGGGACGACCAACCTGCCGTATCGGCGACGACGCGCTCTTTCGACCGGGGCCTCACTCGCGGGATCCGTGTGAACTCGACCTTCGGCCCGGCCGCTGTCTCCGCCCGCACCATCGGTTAGGTCCAAGACGATAACGGTGGTGTTGTCCTCGCCTCCGGCCAAGTTGGCTGCCTCGACCAGCCGCTCCGCGGCGCGCTGGGGGTCTTGTTCGGCGCGGAGGATCTCGGCGATGTCCTCGGGATCAACCATCGACGTCAGTCCGTCGGAACACAGCAGCAGCCTGTCGCCGATCTCGAACTCATGGGAGTCGACATCGACCCTGATATCCGCATCGACGCCCAAAGCACGCGTGATTACGTTGCGCTGCGGATGGTGGCGGGCCTCCTCTTCCGTCAGCCGGCCCTCTTGCACCATTCGCGCGACCAGCGTGTGGTCGCGAGTTAGCTGGCTCAGTACGCCGTTTCTGAAGAGATATGCGCGCGAGTCACCAACGTGGGCAATCAGCCCGTGAGCTCCGTCGAGGAAAAGAGCGGTGACCGTAGTCCCCATACCCTGGAGCGCGCGGTCCGACTGTGCCTTTTCCCAGACCGCGGCGTTGGCTTGCTTGACCAAACTCTCGACCTGCTCGCGCGTCGGTTGGTCGGGCTGCCCAAGGGTGGCGACCGCGGTTGAAGAGGCGACATCGCCGGCGTTATGACCCCCCATCCCGTCGGCGACGACATAAAGAGGGTCGCGAACGAGGTAGGAATCCTCGTTGGCGCGCCGGATTCGTCCTACGTCCGTAGCGGCCCCGACCGACCAGTTCACCTGCGCATCTCCAAGACCGTCTTACCGACTTTCACCCGGTCTCCTCGATGCACCTCTGTCGGCGACGACACGCGACGGCGATTTAGGTAGGTGCCGTTGGTCGACCCGAGATCCTCAACCAAGTAAGCCTCGCCGCGAGAAAAGATGCGTGCGTGCAGCTGTGATACGTACGTATCGTCGAGCACCACATGACACTTATCAGCCCTGCCGATTATCAGCTCGCTCCCCAGCTCAAAGACTTTGCCGTCGCGCGCGTCGCCTTCTACGACCGCGGCGTGTCGCGGTGGCTTGCCTCGACGGGTGCTTCCTCGCTCGGGACCGGACGCAGCCCTCGATGCCGGGGGTCTGATCTCGAGATAAACCGCGCGGACGGCTCTGGCGATGAATAGATACAGGACTGCGAGAAAGACGTACTTGAGAAGGTCGAGGACGAGATCGGGCATACCCGACTCCTAGTCCCCGGGGCGCAGCTTGAAGACCAACTTGGTCGTGCCAAATCCCAGCTCGTCGCCGTCGTGCAGTTCGTGTTCTTTCACGAGTTTTTCGTTCACGGTGGATCCGTTTGTGGACCCGAGATCGACCAACCACCACCGATCTCCATCACGACGCAGCTCCGCATGCCTGCGGCTTACGTTGGGATCCACTAAGACCACGTCGTTGCTCGATAGTCGTCCGATAACTGCCGGCGACCGAGTCAGCTCGATGGTCTCTGCTTGGTGGCCTGACTCGTCCAGCAGCACCAAGTCCGCTCCGACCCCTTGAGTCGAGCGGGCTCCCGCGGCGCCTTGGGGGCGGCCCTCGGGCTCAGGATCGGCGGTAAGAGAAGCAGCCACGCGGAACTCGCCTTTGCCCAGCGAGTCGTCCGGATCGAAGGTGACCCTGGGTAGGCCCATCAGGTTCCACCGTTTCTCCTTGGCTTGCTCGATGACAAGCTCGGAGAACTCCCGCTGGAGCCCGGCTTCCATCTGCTTGAAGCGGTCGTGGTCGTCGGGGCCGAGCGAGACCCGAAATTCGTTCGGCGCGTACGTCCGGTTCACCGAAACCGTCTTTCCGGCGGCCATCTCGCGCAGGATCCGCCGCCCGACCTCCACCGGCTGGAGTCCGGATCGAAACGCCTTGGTGAAGAAGCCCTCGACCAGAGCCTCGAGGCGCTCTTCTATACTTTTGGCTACTCCCATAGCTTGTGGATTATGCCCACAGCAGGGCAATGGCCCCGTTAGGAATATTGCCTGCGGGGCTGCGAGTTTTGATCTCAGGGTTCCGGGCGAGTGGTGGAACGGCAGACACGCTGGCTTCAGGTGCCAGTGCGCGAAAGCGTGTGGGGGTTCAAATCCCCCCTCGCCCACAAATCAACGAGCAGCCACGCCCATGCCTCAATCGCCGATCAAATTGAACGGCATAGTCTTGGGGCAGGCCGTCCTTAGGCGTTAGGAGGTTACGTGCGACCCCGCACCCCACCGATCCGCCGATCATGCTTATGAGTCCGACCCGATGACGCCTCGACGCAGGCGGCCGCTCGCCGAAGTTCTCGGCCCCCTCGAGGGCGAGGTCATGGACATCATCTGGGCCCGCGGCGAGGTGACGGTCCGCGACGTGCTGGAGGATTTGAGTCGCCGGCGCCCGATTGCGTACACGACGGTCATGACGACCATGGGTCGACTAACGGAGAAGGGTTTGCTTCGCCGAGAGGAGGCGAACCCGGCGCACCGGTACGTTGCCCTCGTTTCCCAGGAGCAATACGCGCGGTCCACCGTCGAGTCGGTAATCGACTGGTTGATCAAGCAGTTCCCGGATCCGGCCGTGGCCTACTTTCTTGATCGTGTCGCCGATGAAGAAGACCCTCACGTAATCGAAGAGCTTCGTAAGGCGATCGAGCGCAGGGAACAAAGGAGTAGAGGACCCAAGCGTTGATCTCAGCAGCGCCGACGATCATCGCCCTAGAGACGGATTCCGCGTGGGCGGTGATCGTCGTCGTGTCGTTGGTGACGCTTCCCATGGTGTTGCTGCTTCGCAAGCTAATCGACCGTCCCGGCGGAGTGACCTCCGGTCTCCTGCTGAGC
>JBHELF010000111.1:0-26031 GCA_046263155.1 Actinomycetota bacterium | reverse complement strand
ACCACGACCCGCGTGCCCTTGTGCAGTGACTCCGCGGCATTCTCGGCCAGGCTCTGCCAGCAGTTGCACTTGAAGAATCCGTCGAGCTTGTCCTCCCAGTTCCCATCCCGGTTCTTGTATCTCCTGTTGACCGCAACTGTGAAGTTCGCCACCGCAGATCCCGACGGCGTAAACCGGAGTTCGGGCTCGTCTACTACGTTTCCCACGATCGTTATCGAGTTGTCGGACGTCATTTCTTCTCTCCTTCTCCAGGCTTCTGCCCTGGTCTCACAATCTTTCCGCGGATGAACTCATCGGAGATCTGCAACGTTCGTTCGAGCTTGGCAACCGCATCCTGCGGCGCCGTGAAATTCGCGAGAAAGTAATAGCCCTCTTTCTGATGAGCTATCTCATAGGCGAACCGACGATTGCCCCAGCGGTCGATCTTTCCGACCTGACCTCCGGCTTCGCCGATCGCCTCCGCGAACCGGTCGACTGCCTTCTGGATGTCCCCCTCTTCCAGGCGGGCATCCACAATCACCATTGCCTCGTAGTCGGGCATCACTCCTCCTCTGGACTCGAGCTCGACCCTCGAGCTTCGAGGCCCCCGTGCCGGCCGCGCGGCCGAAACACAAGGGGCAGGGGATCTGGCGACCGTTTCAGTCGCCGGATAGATCGATGCTAGCACCTCCTTTCGCGCCTCTAAAAGCTCAGGCGGGTTCTCGCTCTCCGACGGAAACCAAATTAGAGGGAGGGTGTGACAAAAGAGGACTTCGAACGCCCGCCGGTTGTTCATCGAGGCCCTCGCTCGGCCGAGCGCGTAGGAAAACCACGATCAGGATGAGGAGCAGAGCGGCGCGGATCCACAGACCGCCGAGCAACGCTTGCTTGGCGGGTCCATAGTCGAGTCCGCGGTAACCGGTGTCGTAGAACCAGCGAAAAATCCCCACGTACATGATGAGATCGGCAGCCGAATAAAGCGCCCACCACAAGAGATTCACGCCTATCAGCGCGAAGAACGGCGTCAGCCACAACGCGTATTGGGGCGAGTGCACCTTGTTCCAGAGAAGGAAGGCGCAAAGCATCGCGGCGCATACCTGGATGAAGGGATACCGACCGTCTGTTTGGGCCCGCCGCCATCCGGCCCCGAGCGCGATCAGGAAAGTGACGGCTATGAAGAGAGTCGAGAGCAAGTTCAGCCTAGGGGCGGTGAATTGCGCGATCTGTCCCGGCAGCCACTGCCAGATCGCGTTCCAGTCCGACCCCCGACGTTGGTGGAAGGCGAAGGTCGCCCACCACCCCTCCCGGTTGGCGATCAGGAACGGAAGGTTGATCAGGCTGAAGGTTCCAATTCCCGCCCACAGGCCCGACCAGGCCCCCGCTCTGTCGCGCGCATGCCACCTCTCGAGCCAAAGGGGCGCCAGAAAGAACAGGGGGTACAGCTTGAAGGCAGCGCCGATACCGAACCAGATCGCCCCCCATGTCGTATTGCCGCGGTACCACGCGTAGAACCCCGCGACCGCGGCCGCCACAGTCAGTAAGTCCCAGTTGTGAAACGAGTAAAGGATCAATGCCGGTGAAGCGGCCCACAGGAGCGCGCGCCAGCCGACCATCCTCAAGAGGAGGTAGGCGGTAAGAAGCCCGAAGGGCGCGAGCAGAAAAGCGGAGGCTCGCAGATATTCATTGCCCGTCATCACGAGTTTTCCGCTCGCCCACATAAAGACGCCCGTGAGGACCGGATATTCGATCGCGCCGTTCGTCGGCTCTCCATTGATCAGGGACCCGTGGATGTATGGGAACACGCCGCGATCGACCGCGCGATGGGTATAGAGCGCCTGGAGGTCGTTGTAGCAGAGCCGTTGGTACTGGCGTCCGTCCCAGGGTTGCAGACACTGTGCCTTCAACAGATAGCCGGCAAACATCATCACTCCGCACACGAGCAGAACCGTTGTGCGAAGCGTGCGATAGGAGCTTGTCGACGGAGCAGACTCGGATGGCGCCTGCTGCGTCATGGATCGGCCCCCTCCCCACTCGGACTAGGCGTGGGGATTATCGGCGGCGGCTCACTCTGCGTAGGGGCGGGCGACGGTGACGGGATAGGAGATGCCGAGGCCGTCGGTATCGGAGAGGTGCTCCGCGTCGGCCGCGGGCTGTGAGGAGGCGCCGGCGCCGGTGAGTTGATCACTTCATCCGGGATGTCCTCGGGAATCGCGAACTCGGCGATCTCCAGATTCTGAGTTGCGATCGTCATGTACTGGGCCCAAATGCGCGCGGGGAACGAGCCCCCGGTCACCGAGATCGGAACTCCGTCGGGCCCCGCTACAGGACGACACAGGCTGGTGTCCGAGCAGTACTCCATACGGGGAATGAAGTCGTCCGCGCGCGCCAGGCGCTCCTGCCGCGGTGTGCAATCGGCATCACACGTCCGCTGCCCAGCATCAAGCGGGTAGCCCACCCACACGACCGTTGCCATCTGCGGAACGTACCCGGCGAACCTCGCGTTCTCGTGATTCTGAGTGGTTCCCGTCTTGCCGGCCACGGGGCGGCCGATATCGGCTGCCGTAGCGGTTCCCTCTTCCACCACGTGCGTAAGTGTTTGATTCAACACATCTACGGAGTTCTTGGGCACGACCTGTTCGGCCTCCGGCTCGACGACCTCCTCGCATTCCTCATCCGTCGTCCGGTATTCGCGGACGCAGTCCCCGTTGGAATCCTCTACGAACAAGATCGGCGATACATCCGGAAGGGAGCCGCGCGCGGCGAAAGCCGCATAGGCGCGCGCCATCTCCACCGGAGTGACGTCCAGGATTCCCAAAGCCAGAGAACACACCGCCTGGATGTCTCGTTCCCCGTCTCGATCGAAACCAAGTTCGTCGAGCGTGTCGACGATGTCGCTTGGACCCACCTCAGCTGCCAACTGCGCGTAAACGGTGTTGACCGAATTCGTCGTCGCTTGATCGAGAGTGATGGTTCCGTACTGTGAACCTCCGAAGTTCTCGGGCTGCCACAGCCCTTCCTCAGGATCCGCGCAGGCGGGATCCGTAATCGTTACGGGACTGCCCCCGGAAAAGCGTGACTGTGGCGAGATGCCTTCCTCGATCGCCGTCAGGAGTGTGAACGGCTTGAAGCTGGAACCTGCCGATCGGCCGGGGAAATCGCTCGCGTAGTTGAACCCCCGAGCCTTGCTAACGCTCGTGAAGGCACGGCCCCCAACGAAGGCACGTACCTGTCCCTGTGCCGTCATCGAGACCAGGGCGGCCTGGGGATCCTCCTTGCTTGTGAACTGCGTCGCCACCGCGGTCTCCGCGGCCTCCTGCAACTCGAGGTCGAGCGTCGTGTGTATCTGGAGACCGCGGGTGAACAAATCGTTGCCGAACTCCGGATACAGAAACTTCTTGCGCAACCACTCGAGGAAGTAGGCCGCCGGCTGCGGGCGGACGGCTGCCTCCGCCCCCAACGAGAGTTTGACCTTGCCCCGCGCGGCCCGGGCCGCGCGTTGGGGCTCGATATAGCCCTCCTCGGCCATTCGCTCGAGCACGAAATTGCGTCGCTGCCGCGCCGCACGCGGATGTTCGTTCGGCTGATAGGACTCGGGGGCCGGGACGATGCCGGCTAGAAAAGCCGCTTCGGGAAGCGTCAGATTCACCGCGTTCTTGTCAAAATACGCGCGCGCCGCAGCCTCGACTCCGTACGCGCCCCGACCCAGATAGATCGTGTTCAGATAAAAGCCGAGAATCTGGTCCTTCGAGTAGCGGCGCTCGAGCTTGATGGCGAGAATCGCTTCCTTGATCTTGCGCGTGATGGTGCGCTCGGGATCTTCCAAAACGGCGTTCTTTATGTACTGCTGTGTGATCGTGGATCCGCCCTGCTCGATTCGCCCTCCGGTGAGGTTGGCCCAGGCGGCGCGAGCGATCGCCCGGGGCGACACGCCGTTGTGCTCGTAAAAGTCCCGGTCCTCGGCCGCGACTACGGCCTCGCCGACATACTTCGGCAACTTGTCGGTATCGATGAGGAACCGGGTGACCTCGTCTGAATACGTACCGATCAAACGTCCGTGAACGTCGTAGACCTGCGCGGAGGAGGCCAGATCGATGTCCTTCGGCAGAGGGATCGACGCAAACGCGTACGTGACGAGCAATACCCCGCCCCCCACAAGGATCGCGGCGACGGGCAGCAGCCAGCCGTAGCGCAGGAGGAAGCGTTGCCACCTCGAACGCGGCGCGCGGCGTGCAGTTGCACGCCTGGAGCGCGCGCGTTTCGGCCTCCGGCTCATCGTCGCCATCCTAGGGGGGCCCGTCGGCTATTAGAGGAAGCCGACTCGTAAACCGGCCACCGTCGTCCACACGATGGCGGCGGCTGAGAGACACCAACACACGATTGCGAAACTCGTACCAAAGGATCCGCCCGGTGTCGGGCGCGGGAGGGTCTCCGCGTCATGTTCAACTGGAATGGACCACGCGGGTGTCAGCCGTCGCAACACCACCAGGATCGTGATCGCCCCGCCCACGGCCGCCGCAAAGCCGATCGTCGCCACCACCGCCGGAGATCCCAGCGGCAGCGCGGCAACACCGGAGGCCGGCGCTGGGAATCCGTGCCAGACGGACACAGACGCCAGGGCAATCGTTGCGAGCCACGCGAGAGGCTCCCAGTCATCACTGCGCGCCGTGCGCGCGGCGCGGGCCGCGATGGCCGCACCGACCGCGGCGATGCCGGCGAGAAAGACCAGCGCTGCCAGGCCAAGACGACGATCGATGGAGGCTCCGAGCCCGGAGAACATGTGTGAGTAAGCCAGGGCGATCGCGCCAAACGCGGCAGCGGGGGGAAGCATGCCCAAGAGAAGCGCCCGCGCAAGGTGCCCCCGCCCCCTGGTCAAACTCCAGAGCTGCGCCGCGGACACTCCGAGGATCCCGGTCAGCGCGGCCCGGGTTCCTGCTGAGGGCAAAGCGATCGCGAGCGCTAGGGATGCTGTACTCACCCACGCCGCGGATAGAGGTCTGGGTTCTGACGTCAGCGCGGTGAGAAGCCCAACGGATAGAGCAAAGCCGGCTGCAATCGCGATCGTCCCGGTTGAGAACGACTGCCCGAAGCCGACCAGTAGGAGGAACGCGCCCGCCACTGCAAGCGGCACGGCAGGGGTCTCCTCCGCCGCAGGAGCAGCCCGTGCGGCGCCTACCGCGAAACCGAGCCGCAGCAGGGCAGCCCAAAACCACAGAGCGGTCGGCACATCTCCGGCCACCCCGCCCAGAGTCCATACCTGTGTCACGCCGCGTCCACTGAGCGCGCCCACCACGAAGAGGACGTCGGATGCCCCCAGCAGACCCAGAAGAGACCCGCCGCGTCGGTCGGGTTTGTAGGTCAGGGCCGTGATAGCCAGCGACGAGCAGGCCCAGAAAATCAGTGCCGGCACCAGCCAATTTGTGGCGGCAAAGAAAGCGAGACCGGTTCCCGCGCCGGCAATCAGCGCTCCCGATTCGACTCGACCCGATCCTCTATCGAATACGGGAACCATCGCCCACGCGGCCGCGAGACCGACGCCCGCGATGCGCCACCGATCGGGACCGGCCTCGAGGACACCCCACCTAGGCGGTGACGACAAGCTCAATATCGCGGTGAGAAACCCTGTGGCGGACGCCGCTTCGACGAGGCGACTGCGGGTCGGGCGCGAGGCCCGGCGGGAGCCCAGGAGGAGCAGACCGAGGATCCCGTGTACCAATGCGCCCCAGGCCGCCGTCACACACTCCCGCCCAAGAACCAGATCCCGCTCGCCACACCGGCGACGGCCACACCCAGCAGACCGAGGGCAAACTTGGCCGAGGCCCTGTGACTGAATGCCGCCAGTGCGGCGAGAACACCTCCGACCGCTGCACCGATCAGTAACGACGCCGTAGAACCGGTCGCCCAACCACCACCATGAGCGGCCGGCCACCAAAAAACGGTCAGTAAGAGAAGCGCCACGAGCATCGACTCGAGAGCGAAGGCGACCCATCCAAATCTGCGGAACCCGGGCAGGCTTCCCAACCAGACGGATCCCGCAAGCAACGCGCCCAGCGCGGCGGCCGCGACACCAATGCCGACTTGCATTGAACCCACGAGAAGTGTGGGTCCCAGAACCGATTGAGCTCCCCGGATGTGGTCCAGGTCGGGCGAACCCCAGCGCGCGGCCCCGATCGTCACCGCGGCAGCCAGTAGGGCGAGGGCCGCGGCTGCGAGGGCCAGACGGGGTGGCTCGAGATACAGCCCTCGGCCGAAGGTCGCCAAGGTTAGACCCGCGAGGACGACGAGGACGGGTCCGCCCACGATCCCCGCAAGGTATGTGACGACAACTAATCCGCCCGCAACGCGAGCGGCAACTGCCAGTGCGGCCTGTTCGGGCCGCCGTCGGGGGCGCCTCAGCGCCGCTCTATGTATCCCGAGTCTCGAGAAGAGACCTCATAACGCCTTCCAGTCTCGTACGAGCGCAGCAAGTGGTTCCAGGAACAGTCGATACAGACCTCAACGACATAGCAAGTGAAGTGATCGTGTTCCTTCTGCAATTCAAACAGCCAGCCTTCCGGATAAACGACTCTTCCGTTGTTGCGCTTCAGCTCATCGCCGTACACATAGCGCACCCCTCGCAACGACTCATGCGAACAAATGGGACATGGGGAGGGAAGCTCTCGCCCGATGTTCCTTCCCGCGCGGAGAAGTTCAGGGTGTGCGTCGCATACATCGCTCGTGCTCACCTCGCCGCGCCGAAGCGATGCGAGCAGCGCGCGTCGAGCGAGGCTGTAGTCGACGTAAGGACTGCGCGGTGTTTCCGGAATTCGAGTTGGATCAAAGGAGCGACCGTTCAAACTCATCGCTAAATGGTAGACCTCTGTGTGCGGGAAAAGAGATTTAGTCGCAGATCTTCAAAGCGATGTCGTACCAGCACAGCGTCTCGACACCGTCCTTGGTGAACTTGATCCGGATGGCCGCCACATTGTCCATATCGTTGGATTCGAACAGACGATTATCTGGATCGGCGGTAACCACCAGGGCGTAGATCCCGTGAGCCACGCCGTCGATCGGGATTTGTTGGCCCTCCAGCGACGAGGAATAGACATCCCGCCAGCCCGGAGAGATCCCCTGGCTGCTGCTCCCGGCAAGACACGAGTAATAGAGCGGATGCGGCAAGGAGTAAACGGGGTTGTCCGGCGCGCGGTCTTGCTCCACGTCGATCAAGCAGAAGGAGATCTTTCCCCCGGTCGCGACGACCCCATGTGCCCCCATATCCGGCCGGCGATCGGGTGTCAGCCGTCGTAGCTCGTAGAGGGCGAAGTCTTCAAAATGGAAGTGCCCGTGGGCCGGATGCCACACAAAGCGGCCCACCTGGCTCCTCTGGGCGCACGCTCGCGGACCGCCCCACACGACGCATTGGAGCGCCACAGCCTCTTCCGGCCCTAGTGGCGCGCCGACCAGGTCGAGAGCCTGGGTGCCCCGATTCGCAACGGCCGTGGCGAAACGCAGCGCCGAGCCATCCCGATCGTCGGTGGGGCCGACCCCGACGCTCAGAGGAGGAAGCGGCACGAGGTTCGGGAGCTGCGGCATCACCCGGGCCCCGGTGGCCGGGATCGCGACGAGGCTGGAGAGCACCAGGCTCACCGCCACCAACAGCAACCGTCGCGCCACAGCTTCCTCTCTCGCTGAATGTCTTCGGAGGTCATTTAACCGCCTGGGAGGCCTGGTCGAATACCCCCTCACTTGCAACGATCCGAATATCGTGGTGATATATCGAACCGATATATCAGACCGATAGGATAGGAGGACCGGTGCAGCAACACGGAATGCTCGAACTGCCCGTCCTCGGCCTGCTGAAGGACCGCGCCATGCACGGCTACGAGCTGCGTAAGCAGCTGGGCGCCATGCTCGGGCCCTTCTGGCAGGTCTCCTGGGGGTCGCTCTATCCGGCCCTACGGCGGTTGGCGAAGGCCGGCGCCGTTGAGAAGGTCGCCGACGAGGCACCGCTGCGTCCTCGCCGTCGGATCGGCAAGGCAGCCCGGACCGAGGGGACGGCTAAGAGCGCGCTCTCTGGGGGGCGACGCAAGAACGTCTATCGCATCACCACCAAAGGTGAGGAGCTCTTTACTTCGATGCTCGAGGAGACCGCGGCTGCGGTCGATGCAGAGCACTTCACATTGAAGCTCGCTTTCTTCCGCTACCTCCAGCCCGACACGCGACTCGCCTTGCTAGAGCGCCGACGCGCGTACTTGCAAGACAAGCTTGCGCAGTTCAAGGCGAACCTGCGCGAGTACCGCGAGCGCATCGACAGCTACACATTGTCGCTGCAACACCACGGCATGGCCGCAACCGAGAACGACATCGCGTGGATCGACGAGTTAATCGACAACGAGCGCGGCGCTGCGCCGGTTACACCCTCGCAGCCCGAGACCACGAGCGTATAGGGGGCCCGATGGGCAAGGTCAGAGTCGGAATCGTAGGGGTTGGAAACTGCGCCTCCTCGCTGATTCAAGGCGTCGAGTACTACGCCAAGTCGCGGACCGATGAACGGGTCCCCGGGCTCATGCACGTTGAGCTCGGCCCCTATCACGTCTCCGATATCGAGTTCTCGTGCGCCTTCGACGTCGATGCAAACAAGGTAGGTCTCGATCTGGCCGATGCCATCTGGGTCGAACCCAACAACACCGTCAAGTTTTCCGACGTCGGTGGCCATGACGGCCTGGGGGTAAAGGTCGCGCGCGGCCACACCTACGACGGGCTCGGGAAGTACTACCGCGAAGTCGTGCCCGAGTCCGACCTTCCTCCGACCGATGTCGCCAAGATCCTGCGCGAGACGAATACCGACGTCCTCGTGAACTATCTGCCGGTCGGCTCCGAACAAGCCGCTCGCTTCTACGCGGAACAAGCTCTCGAGGCCGGAGTCGCCTTGATCAACTGCATGCCTGTGTTCATCGCAACCAATGAGGACTGGGCACACCGTTTCACAAAGCACGGAGTGCCGATCATCGGGGACGACATAAAGAGCCAGGTGGGGGCGACGATTTCTCACCGGGTGCTGTCCAAGTTGTTCGAGGATCGTGGAGTGGTCATCGATCACACCTACCAGCTCAACTTCGGCGGCAACATGGACTTCCGCAACATGCTGGAACGCGAGCGTCTGCAATCGAAGAAGATCTCGAAGACGCAATCGGTTACCTCGCAGATCACCGGCGGGATCGATGCCGACGACATCCACATCGGACCCTCGGATCACGTCCCTTGGCTGAAGGACCGTAAGTGGGCGTACATCCGTCTCGAGGGTCGTGAATTCGGCGACGTGCCGATCTCGATGGAGCTGAAGCTCGAAGTTTGGGACTCACCGAACTCGGCCGGGGTGGTTATCGATGCGATTCGCTGCGCCAAGCTCGCCCTTGATCGCGGGATCGGCGGTCCCCTTCTTGCTCCCAGCGCCTACTTCATGAAGTCTCCCCCGATCCAGTACAGCGATGACGAAGCGCGCGAGCTACTCGAAGCATTCATCGATCAAGAGATCGCCATCGATCCGACGCTCGACGGCGCGGGTTCTGTCAGCCCAGGAAACGGCCGCGCGGGATTTGCTCAACCAACCGCAAAGCCCGAGCAGACGACCGCGTAACGCACGACTCTAGGTTCGGGTGCAGGAGCAAAGCCGGGCACTTAAAACCGTACTCGGCAACCGGGACCTGGCCCTTCTTCTATCGGCTCAATTCCTCGCGCAGGCAGCCGACGGCCTGGGACAGGCTGCTCTCGCCGCGGACGTTCTGATCTTCGAGCCTCTGTCTCAGGGGACACCGGCTCAGATCTTTCAGCTCTTTGCCCTGACGCTCATCCCTTACTCGCTCATCGCCCCATTTCTGGGGGTCCTCGTCGATCGTTGGTCACGGCGCGCGACTCTGGTCTGGTCGAACGCTCTGAGGGCCGGCGTTCTCCTCAGCTTGCCCATTTGGTCGCGCGGCCTAGCCGGCAACACACCTCTCTACGCGGGCGTGCTCATCCTGTTGGGTCTGGGCCGCCTGTTTCTCGTCACGAAGGGCGCGGCTCTGCCTGTCGTCGCACACGAGCGGCATCTGCTTACCGCGAACGCGGTCTCCGGCGGCGGGGGGATGATCAGCGCCCTCCTGGGTGGGGTCGTCGGCCTGGTCGCTGCGGGGATTATCGGAGGGGAAGGCGCCTTCGTCATCGCGGGTGCCGTCTATGGATTCTCCGCGGTCCTGGCGCGCCGGATCTCCGACCCGCTGGCCCATCGCACCCACGTGACGATGAGAGTGGCGATCGCGCGTGTGGCCCGGGATGTTTATCGGGGAGGCAAAGAGATATGGGCGCGCGCGGCGGCGCGGCTGCCCCTGATGGGCGTCTTCATAGTGCGCACCGCCGGCATGCTCACGGCGATCATCGCCCTTCTCGTTATCAAGAGAGAGTTCCCCGAAGCTGGCGACCGCTTCGGAGGTCTTGCCTCCGGGGCCCTCGCGCTCGGCAGCGCCGGGGCGGGCGCCTTCCTGGGGGCGGTGATCGCTCCGATCCTGGGTCGGCGGTGGCGCAACCCGGGCCTGATTATGCTCGGCTTCGCAGTTTCCGGAGTAGGGATCATCACCCTGGGCGGTGTCATCGCGATCCCCGCCGTTCTGGGGTTGACGTTCTCCGGGGGCGTCGGGACGTTTCTCGCCAAAGTAGCGACGGATGCGCAGCTGCAGGAGGCGCTGCCCGACGATTTCCGCGGACGTGGCTTCGCCGTCTACGACATCCTCTACAACCTCGCCAGCGTCGCCGCCGCGGGGCTCATCTGGTTCTTCGACGACGTCAGCTTTCGCCTGCTCGTTGTCAGCGTAGGACTGTTGACCCTCGTTCTCGCGGCGCTGCTGGGGGCGGCCATGAGAAGAGCAGGGATGGAGTTAAGAGCGCCGAGATCAGTCGAGGTCTCGGCGTAGAGGGACTCTCTACGAAGAGAGTCGGGTCGAAATCAAGAACTGGGCTTCGACGCGTACAGCATGAACTCCACGTGCTCGAGGTCGGGGCGTCGGCGCGCGTAATTCCCCGGTTCGACCGACCAGACGGCCTCGGGTTTGAGGCCCACTCCTAGAGCCAGGAGCCGCAGCTCACGCGGCGTGTAAACCCCCGTCCACAGCGTGACGGTCTTCTCCTCACCCGACTCGTTCACGATCTTCGTGCGCTCGCGCACGAAGCCCTCGTCGACAACTAACGACGCCTCGCCGCGTGGGTGGGCGGCTTCGTAGTACGCACTGAACGCCGTGAGGGCAAGGCGACCTCCCCCACGCAACGCCTCGGTCATCCGCCGCAGGGCTAGGGGGTCCTCGGCGCCCAGAAGACCGAAGCCTCCCTGGCACAGCGAGATAACCGCGTCGAACTCGTCGGAGAAGGGCATCGCGCGGGCATCGCATTCGAAGAGAGCCAGGCGATCCCCGCCCACTCCGGCGCGTTTTGCCTCGTCTGCAGCCACGTCGAGCAAGCCGCGCGAAATGTCGATGGCCGTCACCGAGAGGCCCCTTCGGGCCAGGTCGAGGGCGTGGCGACCGGCTCCACACCCCACGTCGAGTACCCGCGCGCCGGAGGACAACTCCAGCAGATCGATCAGGAAATCGACCTCTTGCGTAGTCCCCCTAGTGTGGGCGTAACGCAGATAGGCGGCGCCGAGAAAGTCGCCTACCGCCGCGAACCAATCACCGCCCGGATGGGGTTCGACGGTCTGGCTCACGCCGTCCGAGGAGGAGAGGGTGGCTCCAGACCTTTGTTGCGCGCCCAGTCCGCGAGACGCTCGAACGCGGCCTCCTTGCCGATCTCACCCTCGTCGAGACGGATCTCGAGGAGATCGGCCAGAGCCTCGCCCACGAGGGGGCCAGGTCCGATACCCAGGAAATTCATTACCTCGTTACCGTCTAACTCCGGACGGATCCGGTCCAGCGCCTCCTTCTCGGCCAGATCGGCGATGCGCGCCTCGAGCTCATCCATCCGTTCCGCCAGCCGACGCGCCTTCGCCGTGTCGCGTGTCGTGCAATCAGCCCTCACAAGTCGGTTGAGATCGCCCAACAGCGCACCCGCATCGCGGACGTATCGCCGGACGGCCGAGTCCGTCCAGCCGAGGCGGTACGTGTGAAATCGGTGATGCAGCCGGATCATTTCGCTCACCCGGCTGACGGTCTCGTTGGGGAAGCGCAGCGCTCGCAGACGGGCGGCGGCCATCTCGGCTCCGACGACCTCGTGATGGTGAAACGTGACGCCCTCTTTGGTGATCCGGCGCGTCCGAGGTTTGCCGATGTCGTGCAGCAGCGCGGCCAGTCGCAGATCCCTTTCGCGCGGCGTTCGCTCCACGACGGCGAGAGTGTGGTGAAAGACGTCCTTGTGCTTATGAACCGGGTCCTGTTCCAGCTTCAGCGCCGACAGCTCGGGAAGGAACAGCTCGACCAGTCCCGACCTATCGGCGAGGTCGAGTGCGCGCGCCGGGGCCGCACCCAGCAGCAACGTGACGAGCTCGTCCCGAATTCGCTCTGCGGAGACGGTCTTGATCTCGTCCCTGAGCTCGGCGATCGCACCGAGTACAGCGTCATCGACGCGGAAATTCAGCTGCGAGACGAAGCGAAAGGCCCGCAGCATGCGCAGCGGGTCGTCACAGAACGAATCCTTGGGATCGATCGGTGTCCGGATTAGCTGCTGTTCGAGGTCCGCGCGGCCGTTGTAGGGGTCGGTTGCCGCGAGATCGGGCAGCTTGATCGCGATCGCATTGATCGTGAAATCGCGGCGTGCCAGATCGGTTTCGACATCTGCCGTGAACTTCACGTTCGGGTGTCGCGAGGATGGCTGATACTTCTCCGTCCGAAAAGTCGTGATCTCAACGCTCATCCCGTCCAGCTCGGCCCCCACCGTGCCGAACTCCACCCCCTGCAACCAAACGTTCGTCGCGAGAGGGGCGACGATGCGCTTGGTTTGTTCGGGCTCCGCGTCGGTGGCGAAGTCGAGATCATCGTGGGCGCGCCCCAACAGCGCATCGCGTACCCAACCCCCCACGAGATAGAGCTCATGGCCGGCCGAAGCGAAGCTGCGCGCGAGCTCAAGAACGGGTGAACCCGGTTTGAGAACTGCGGCTAGTGCCGCGCGCGCGCGTTCGGAGGCGTCGTCTTGTTGCATCCGGCTAGCGTAAGGGGCTGTTTCGCAGCGTCATTTGAGCCGCGTTATCTCGCTATCTGAGCCGCTCCACTCGCTCCACTCGATCGCGACGATCGACCGAGGCCGTATCTCGTCCGCCGCCACCATCGACACGGTCCTTTTGTCCATCGGCGGCGAGCAGGGTGTCGGCACCATCGCCCCCTTCGAGAACGTCGAAACCGGGTCCGCCCACGAGCGTTTGGCCTCCTTCGTCGCCAACCAGCTCGTCTCTTCCGTCGCCGCCCTCGGCGCGACTATCCACGCCCTTAGAGCGAATCGTGTCGTCGCCCTCGCCACCGATCGCACGGGAGTCGACTCCCTTGGAACGAATCGTGTCATCTCCCCCGCCGCCAACGGCACGGTCTTCGACGCCCTTCGAGCGGATCGCGTCCGCTCCCCCTCCGCCGTTGATCTCGTTGTGTCCGCCGCCCCCGTTGAGGGTATCGCTGCCACTTCCGCCTTCGACCACGTCGTCGTCACCACCGGCTTCGACCGTGTCATCGCCTCCTCCGGCCACGATCGTGTCGTCGCCTTCTCCGGCTGTGATGTCGTCGTCGCCGGGGTCCACGGCCTGGGCGACTTCGGTGTCGCCTTCCTGGAGAGAGCCGGCCATCGTCGCGGCGAGCGCGGGGCCGGTCGGGGAGGGCGACGGTTGAGTCGGGGGATCACCGTTGAAATCGGAGCGGATGAAGTCGTCCCCCGCGCCTCCTTCGAGCTCGTCGTCGCCGTCGCCACCGTTTAGCTGATCGGCCCCATCCCCGCCGCTGAGCGTGTCGTTGCCTCCCTCGCCGTAGAGAACATCGTTTCCACCGCCACCGTCCACGGTGTCGCTCCCGTCGCCGGCCCAGATCACGTCGTCGCCGGGCGTTCCGTTTATCTCATCGTCACCCTCGGTGCCGAACACCTGGTTCGTGCCGCCTCCCCCCCAATCGAGCGACGTATCGGTCGAGTCGGGAAGCAAAAGCGTCGGAGTGCCGCCCGAGGCCGGGATCTTCCACAGCTGCTCCTGAGGAACGTCACCGGAATCTCGGATAAAGGCGATCTCATCCCCATCCGGCGAATAGGACAGCTCCCAGACCTCGCGTAGCCCCGTGGCGATCGGAGTGACCACTCCACCGCTCGGCGCCACGGTGGCTATCCCGTCCCCGGTACTAAACGCCAGCTGTGATCCGTCGGGAGCCCAGCTTGGGTGCCTTTCGTTGAGTGACGACGCGGCCGTCACATTCACGGGATTGGACCCGTCGGAATTCATGACGTAGACGTCGAAACCGTCCGAGAAAGCGATTCGCGATCCATCCGGAGACCACTCGGGGTCCGCCGCTGCGCGCGCGAAGTCGGCGGTAAGACTCGTAACTCCGGCGCCGTCCAGGTTCATCACGAAGATGTCCGAGGCGCGAATGAAGCCGATCTGCGTGCCGTCGGGAGACCAAAAGGGCTCTCCGTCGTCGGACGCGACGTCGGGCGGCTCCTCGGTTACCTGGCGAGCGCTGGCACCGTCCGCCGAGATAAGCCAGATGCCGTAGCTGAAGTCGTCAACGTCCGTGGCCGTGTAGTCAAAGGCGATCCGCTCGCCGTCGGGGGACCACGCGGGATCGTCCGACGCGTGAGTCGTGGCGTCGTCGACTACGACCTTGTCGGAACCATCGGGCGCGACGGTGGCCAGCCCGCCGTCCACCGAATATACGATCCGTCCGCGGCCTCCCGGAAAGGTCGCGCGCGCGCTGGGAACAACCAGCGCGAAGAGCCCTGCGGTCAGCAGAACCGCGAGAAGAGTCGCTGACCGGCGCACTAGGAGACCGGCTGCAGCCCTTCCTGCCGCAGCGCAATCGTGAAGTCGTGTTGGTTTGTCGCCGCGGCCATCGCGTCCTCGAGTTCGACCAAGCCGGCTCGATAAAGCGCAAGCAGAGCTTGATCGAAGGTCTGCATCCCGTAGAAGTCGGACTCCGCCACGATGTCGTGGATCATGTGGGTCTGCTCCGGATTGAGGATCAGATCGCGAATGCGGCCGTTCATGATGAGGACCTCGACCGCCGGTATGCGGCCCTTGCCGTCCTTCCGGGGCAGAAGTCGTTGCGAGATGATCCCCTTCAGAGATCCAGCGAGCGACACGCGGATTTGCTTTTGCTGGTGTGGGGGGAAGAAGTCGATGATGCGGTTGACCGTTTCGGAAACGTCGGTCGTGTGCAACGTGGAGATCACGAGGTGTCCGGTCTCCGCCGCCTGAAGCGCGGCCTTGACCGTCTCCGGGTCGCGGATCTCTCCCACGAAGATCACGTCGGGGTCCTGTCTCATCGCCGCCCGGAGAGCGCTGGCAAAGTTCTCGGTGTCATGCCCGATCTCCCTTTGATTCACGATGGCGGCTCTGTCGGGATGGAGGATCTCGATCGGGTCCTCGATCGTAAGAATGTGACAGGACCAGATCGCGTTGACGTAGTTGAGCATTGCGCCGGTGGTCGTGGTCTTTCCGGATGACGTAGGACCCGTCACCAGGATCATGCCGCGGTGTTCTTCGGCAAGTCGTTTAACCGCCGGCGGCAGCCCCAGCGTCTCGAATGCGGGAGCACCCGGCAGCACTCGACGGGCCGCCATTCCGACACTGCCTCTTTGATGGAACACGTTGACGCGGAACCGACCGAGGCCCGATTCGGAGTACGCAAAGTCGGTCTCGCCCTTGGCCTTGAACTTCTGGGCCTGCTCGTCGTTCATCAATTCCATTGCGGCGCGCTCACAATCCGCAGCCGTCATGGCCGGAAAGTCCGTTTTGCGCAGGTTGCCGTTGATTCGGACGTAGGGAGGGCCCCCCGCCTTCAGATGGAGGTCGGAGGCCTTCTGGTCGACCACATATTTGAGGAAATCGTGGATTCCAGCAGCCATAAAAGAACCCTTTTCCTTTCCGGGACGGCTCTATTGATTCCTATAGGTCATCGGCACTGGAGGGCCAGAATTTAGCAGGGCGGCCCTGGTTCTCATCGGGCGTCTTACAGCGGCCCGTACAGGGCGAAGGCCGAAGGTCGCCGTTTTCGGCGGCCCCGTATCGGGAATAGCGCCTTATGAAGGCGAACCGAGAGGGGTTGCCATGGCGATCGAGGCCACGAAGATGTCCCGAGCCGAAGCGGGCCGGAAAGGCGGGACCACAACCAAGCAGCGCTACGGGGAGGAGCACTTCGAACGCATCGGAAAGATCGGAGGGAAAAAGGGCGGCGAGACCACTAAGAAACGCTACGGCCGCGAGTTCTACGAGCGCATCGGACGGCTGGGCGGATCCCGGTAGCACCGATCTAAACCGTATTTAGCTCTCCCCCTTTCTTATGCTGAGACCCAATGCGTCGGGCGCTCGCGGTCGTAATCCTCGTAGGGCTCAGCCAGGTCCCCATTCCTGCCGGCCGGGCCCAGCAGCCCGACTCCATCGTGCTGGAGCTCGTGCACCAACCTGTGTGGCACCGGGCTGAAGATCCGCTGGGTCTTGAACTCCGAATAAGAAACGACACCGACGCAGAACTGGACGGTTTTCGGTTGAGAGTCGGCGTGTATGACCGCGTCCAGAGCCGCTCCGAGCTGCACGAGAGTTTCGACGCCGCTCCCTTTTTGGAGCCCAGTTCATTCCCGGCGGACTTCAACGTGGTCGTCGCCCCCGGCGAGGAAGCGGCCGTCGCCATCACCGAGCCCGCATCGGCTCTCGCCACCCTCGCTGCGGCGCAAGAAGGAGGAGTCTTTCCACTAACGATCGCCCTTCAGGCGCGCGACGCGACCGTTCTGGCCACGATCACGACCTCTCTTCTCTACTTTCCCGGCGGCGTCGAGCGACCCCTGAACTTTGTGATGTTGGTGCCCCTCAACGACGTGCCCGCACGTGCGCCGGACGGCACCTTCGAAGCGAACGAAGACGGATGGCCTCTTGAGGTCGCGACCCAGGAAAGCGGCTGGCTACGCGGGGTGGTCGAGGCGCTCTTGGTCGCAACCAACCCTCCTCCCGCACCTCCCAGCCCTCCGAACGATCGTCGCTCTCGACGGCAGCAACGCCGTGATGCGCCGCGCCGGCCTCGCGAGGTCGAGACTCCTCCTCCCCGGTTGAGGTTCGCATTCGCCCCGGTCCCCCGTCTGCTCGAGGAGCTCTCGGACATGTCCGACGGCTACCGCCGCTCGACGTCGGGCGAGACGGTCGAGCTGGACCGCTCGAGCCCACCGTCACAGGCCGCGTCACAAGTCATTGAAGGTTTGAGGGCCTTGGCCGAGCGCGACGGCGTCCAATCTGTTCTCGTGCCTTACGCGTTTCCGGATCTGCCCTCACTGACCCTCGAAGAACTCGCGGCCCAGCTCGACTCCGCAGAGAGCAGCATCCAGCGCGTTCTCGGCGAGGCGTCGGGTTTCTCGCGGCGCTGGGTGTTCCCCCCGGCAGGCAGGCTTGATGCCTCCACCTTGGAGGCCTTACGGTCGTTGCAAGCCGCTGAGAGCACATTTTCCTCGGAGGCGGCTTTCCTTCAAGACGTACCCGTCACTCCCGGATGTCCGGAGCCGTTCGCGAGTTTCACCTGCCCCGTGCAGATGGAGACGTCCGATTCGGCCAGCAAGGGATTCGTCTCGGACGCAAAACTGCAGGACCTCTTCGGCGACGTCGCGCGCGCGGAGCCGAGTGCAACGGTTGAGCTGCAGCGGTTCTGGTCCGACACCGTCCAGGTCTGGGCCGAACTTCCCGGTACGCGCGACCGCACTCTCTACTTTGCGCTCCCTACGACATGGCGCCCGTCGCCGGAGATCGCCGAGCGCTTCTTTTCAGAGCTCGCTCGCGCTCCCTGGTTGAAAACGGTTACACCCGATGAAGCCCTGGCGCGAGCCGCCGCGCGCCCCCGGCCGATGATCGACTTCGAGGAAACACCCGCGAGTCCCCTCGCCGCGGACGAGCTGGCCGAGGCCGCCGAGCGAGTGGCCAGCCTCGAAGCGCTGATTCCCACCGCGGACCGGGCCAGCGCGCAGAGGCAATTGCTGCAGCGGCTTCATTCGAACCTGCTCACGGCTCACAGCCGTGTTTGGTTTGACCAAGAGCTCATCGCTAAAGGCTTGGGCTACGCGACCGAAACGACCGCGGAGGCAGATCGCCACTTTGCAAACGTCGACATCGGCGGCGCCGACGAAATCGCTCTTACTTCGCGACGGGCTCCTATTCAGCTCCTACTGCTGAATCAAAACTCGCATCCCGTCGCCGTCGAAGTTCATCTGGAATCCGAAGGCCTCGATCTCCAAGAGGAGGTTATCGAAGAGGTAGTGCCTGCCGAGCGAACCCGGCAAATCCAGATCGAGGCACAGACGCGCGCGAGCGGGATATTTCCGTTGAGGGTGAGCGTCCAGACGTCCGACGGTTATGAGATCGCGCAGACCTCCATCAGAATCCGCTCCACGGAATTCAACGAAGTTGCGCTCGGAGTCACGATCGGCGCACTTGTATTCCTGATCGCGTTCTTCGTCATCCGCACGGTTCGCAGTAAATCGCAAGCGCCGGCCGAGGCTGAAGGCGCTTGACCGCAACCCCAGACGAACCGGCAGACCAACCTGAGCAGCGTCCATCTCTAGCGCGCGCCACAGCGGTGATGACCATCGGCACCGTTCTCTCGCGCGCGACGGGCCTCGCTCGCGTCGTAGCCATCGCGTCGGCCTTGGGAGTGGTCGAATCCGGGCGGCTAACGGATACCTACAATCTCGGCAACACGGCCCCGAACATCATCTATGAACTCATCCTCGGCGGAGTTCTCACCTCGGTTTTCGTCCCCGTGTTCGTGGAGTTGCGTGAGCGGGAAGGCCATGAGCGCGCGTGGGAGATCGCCAGTGCCATCATCAACTTGTCGCTCGCGCTCCTCCTACTTGTAACCCTTCTTGGAGTGCTGGGCGCGCCTTGGCTCGCGCATATCTACACGAGTCGTCTGGAGGGCACGCAGGCTGCTCTGCAACATGAGATCCTAACCTTCCTTCTTCGCCTCTTCATCCCGCAGATCGTTTTCTACGCACTGGCTGCAATGACGGCAGGACTTCTCAATTCCCATAACCGTTTCGCGGTCCCCATGTACACACCGATCCTCAACAATGTGACGGTCATCGCGGCATTCATCTGGCTGCGAGAGGCCTCCGGGAGCATCGGCGGCCTCTCCGCGGTGACTCGACCGCAGATGCTGCTGATGGGATTGGGCACAACGGCGGGGGTGGCCGTTATGGCGCTGGTGCAGCTTCCCGCCTTACGAGGCCTGGGTCGCTACAAGCTGACCTTCTCGCCCGATCACCCCTCGGTGAAGAAGTTGCTGCGCCTATCGGTCTTCGTAGTCGGATATGTCATCGCCAATCAAGTCGGCTATCTGATCGTGCAGATCTTGGCCAATGCCCAGACCGGCGGTTATTCAGCCTACGTGTTCGCGTTTACCTTCTTCTTGTTGCCTCACGGCTTGTTTGCCGTCTCGCTTACGACCGCATTGCTCCCGAGCATGAGCGAGCATGCGGTAAATGAGCGCTGGGACCGGTTCCGAGAACGTCTCTCCACGGGCATACGCTCCACCCTGTTTCTCATCCTTCCGTCCGCGGTCGGCTTCCTCGTGCTCGGGGAACCGATCGTGCGCGTTCTCATCGAGCACGGTGTCATGACTGCGGCATCCACCGAGCTGGTCGCTGGCGTTCTTCGACTATTCATGATCGGGCTCGTGCCCTTCGCCTTGTTTCAGCTCTTCCTGCGAGCCTTCTACGCCCTTCAAGACACGCGGACGCCCTTCTTGATCAATTGCGCGGCGGTGGCTCTCAATATCGCCATCAATATCCCGATGTTTGCCGTGTTGGGCGTGCGCGGCCTGGCCGCCGGTCACGCCAGTGCCTACGTCTTCGGAGTCATCCTTCAGGCGCGGGCCTTGGGTCGAAGGATCGGAGGCCTGGACGGTCGGCGGGTGATCGACTCCGGAGTCCGCATCGGCGCAGCCGCCCTGGGCATGGGAGTTGTTGTCTGGGCGATCAACCGAGGGATGCCCACGGATCCCTTTGGCGGGTGGCTAGGAGAGGCGGTGGCCTTGGCGATCCCGGTGGCTGTCGGCGCGGGGGTCTACCTTCTCCTTGCACAGTTACTGCGCGTCCCCGAGCTCGATTTTGTCAAGGGCCTCCTGCGGCGCCAAAAGTCAGGATGATCCCTACGGGCAGGGGTCACTGTGGTCGATAATCAAGCAATGAAAATTCTTAAGGACGAGCGCGGGATCGTCGCCGACTGGCTCATAAAGATGGTCATCTTCGTGGGAATCCTTGTCGTGGTGATCTTCGATGGGGGATCGATCGCGGTGAATATCTTCGGCCTTGATTCGGCCGCCGACGAGATCGCGAATGTGGTCTCGACCAGAGTGACCGAGGGCACCGCGGATCCAAATCGGTTCACCGACCAACAGATCTACGAGCTGGCCGCCGGAACCATCGAGGAGTTCGGCTACGGCGGCGCGAAATTAGTGCGTAAGGGAACCGGGATCGAACCCGGTGGCTTGATAACGATCAAGCTCAAGCGCACGGCGAAAACAATCGTGGTTGGGCGTGTGGGATTCATGAAGGACTGGGCTAAAGCAACGGCCGAAGGAACCGCGACGGCCCAGTAGACAACTAGCATCCCCTAAATGCCAGAGCCTTCCATTCTCGGACGACGCTACGCGCTTGAGTCGGTCCTCGCTCGCGGCGGGATGGCCACCGTCTGGCGCGCTCGAGACGAGGTCCTCGCGCGACCCGTGGCCGTCAAAATTCTTCACGATCACCTAGCAGCCGACGCGGGCTTCGTCGAGCGCTTTCAGAGGGAGGCCCTGGCCGCGGCGCGGCTAACGCACCCGAACATCGTCGCGATCTATGACTCGGGCTCACAAGAGGCCGAGCAGCCGCAGCACTACATCGTGATGGAGTTGTGCACGGGAGGCACGCTGGCAAACCTGCTCACCGGTCGCGCCTCTCCATCTCCGGACCGCGTCGCGGCAATCGGCAGCGAGATCTGCGCCGCATTGGAGTTCGCACATGCCGCGGGGGTTATCCACCGTGATCTGAAACCGGGAAACGTGCTGCTGGCCGACGAAGACCTGCTCAAGGTCGGAGACTTCGGTATCGCCAAGGCGGCCTTCGCGACGAAGGACATCACGACTACGGGTCTGATCTTGGGGACCGTTGCTTACCTCTCGCCCGAACAAGCACAGGGTCAGGACCCCGATGAGCGCTCCGATCTCTATTCGTTGGGGATACTGCTCTACGAGCTCCTCGTGGGCCGGCCCCCGTTCGTCGCGGACAGCGCCGTGGCCACGGCCATGCTGCATGTTCAAAAACAGCCAACCCCCCCGCGCAGCATGCGCGCGGGAGTTCCGCGGCCGCTCGAGAGCGTCATTCTGAAGGCTCTCGAAAAGGACCCGGAGGCGAGATTTCAGACCGCCGCCGAGATGGGACAAGCCTTGCGCCGCGCCGCCGGCATCAGAGACGGCAGGTCTGTGGCGACGACCTCCCAACCGGCTGCGGCTCGCGGCGCCGATTCCTCGCCCGCTGCGTCCGGCCCCCGCGACACGCGCTGGATGGTGGGAGTGGTGGTGTCGGTGCTTATCGCTGTCGTGTTGGCTCTGAGTTTGGTACGTGAAGGGAATAACGAGTCGCCGACTGAGACTGGGGGCGGGGAGGTGATTCGCGTTATGCAGGTCAAATCCTTCGACCCTCACGGCGACGATGGACAAGAGCACGAAGAGCTGGCGGCTCTCGCCGCAGACGGCGACTCCTCGACGACATGGATCACGTCGCAATACGAGGCCTCCTTGGATCTCGTCGGTAAGGCAGGGGTCGGTCTCGTATTCGATTTAGGCGCGCCCGCGGAGGTCTCGACGATCGAGATCGCGTCTCCGACGCCCGGATACGAACTCGAGGTGCGGGCCGCCGACGAGCTCGGCGCAGACGAATCCGATTTCCAGGAACTGACGAATGTGGCATCCGCTCGGGAACGACAAACCATCGAGATCTCACCTCACAGCGCGCGCTACTGGTTGCTGTGGTGTGTGCGCCTTCCTCCTGCGCTCCAGCTATCTATCGGCGAGGTTCGCTTCCTTGCGTCCTGATCTCGGGGAACTTTCGGATGAGGGTCTGCTGGAACGAGTGGCGGAAGGAGACCAGGCCGCGTTCACGATCCTCGTGCAGCGTCACGAAGACAAGATCTTCACCCTCGCCCATCGGGTGCTGGGAGACAGGGGAGACGCGCTCGATGCAACCCAGGAGACATTGCTCACGGTCTTCCGCCAGGCGAGTACGTTTCGCGGGGAATCTGCGTTCTCCACCTGGCTGTATCGAATCGGCATGAACACGAGCCGCGACCTCCTGCGGAAGCGAAAGCGCTGGCAGCGCGAGGGAGACGATTTGGGCGAGATCGACCCTCCCGGCCCTAGCCGAGTCGACGAACAAGCAACCCAACGCATCGACCTCGCCCGGGCCCTCGAGCAGCTCTCGGACGACTATCGGGAGGCGGTCCTGCTGCACGATGTTGCGGGCGTGCCCTACGAGCAGATCGCTCGGATTACGCAGACCAACATCGGTACGGTCAAGTCCCGCATCAGCCGGGGGCGGCGAAAGCTCGCCGATTTGGTGGAACCCAGCACCTCGTCGAGTTCGTCAAAGGATGTGACATGACCGAACTAGAGCACTCCACCGTAGGCGAACTGCTGCGGCCGCATCTCGAGGGCACCCTCGACCCCGCAACCGAGCAGGCCGTCGTGACCCATCTGCGCGGTTGCGCCGAATGCCGCCGCGAGGAGGCGGGGCTGCGCATGTTGCTGGCACCCGTTGAGCAGCTCACGACCGGCGAGCGATCCAGACTGCGCGCCGGCTTGAACGCGGCGGGGGCGGGCGAGTCGCGGCCCACCGCGGAAGTCGTCACTTTGCGTCGTCCCTTACTTGCGCGCCTCGCGCCGGCCCTCGGAGCCGCCGCTCTGTTGGCGATCGTCGTCGTGTCCCTCGCTCAGATCGACTTCGGAGGAACCGTGACCGGCGAGGACAGCGCCGGCCAAACCCAAAGATCCGCGGCTGAGGCTCCTGCGGCCGGAGGGGGCGAGGCGCTCGACGCGCAGGTGGTCCCGGTGGAGCCCGTGTTCGATCGACGCGCGGGGACGCTCGCAGTCGGGGATCTGCAGCGGCTCGGACGCGACGGCTTCTCGGCTCCAAGGCGGAGCCTGGAGAACGCCTCGCTCGAGATGACGACAGATACCGGAGCCGGGACCGAGCAGCGGGCGGCGCGCCTGGGTGATCTGGACGCCTACAGAGATCCGATGCTCTCGGCACTCACCGACCAGGCAGGCGAAGACGTCATCTCGGAATGCGCGGGCACCGTCTTTGCCGGTGGGTATGCGCGGATCGCTCCGGTTTACGGAGCCTTCGGCAGATACGACAAGCAGCGGGTGCTGATACTGGGTTTCCTGTGGAGCAATAACCCACGCGGCCCCCTCGACAACTACACGATCTGGATCTGGCCGCGCGACTCATGCGCCGTTGCGCTTCAGTCGATATCGGGCATCGTTCGCCGCTAGCCCATCTGGAATAAAGGCCCCACGCGCCCGTTGACTTTAGTGTGATGAGCATGACGGACGCGTCTCGCGATGTTGTCATCGTCGGGTCCGGGCCCGCCGGTCTAACCGCGGCGGTTTACGCCGCGCGCGCGGATCTCGCTCCTGTTGTGATCGAGGGGATCGAGGCGGGTGGACAACTAATGCTCACGACGGACGTCGAGAACTACCCCGGGTTTGTCGACGGGATTATGGGGCCGGATCTCATGGAGCGGATGCGGAAGCAGGCCGCCCGCTTTGGTGCCGAGTTCGCTACGGACAACGCAACCAGCGTGAACTTCTCCGCAAGCCCGCTTGTGGTTGAGACGAGCGATCGCTCCTACGGTGCCCGAGCAGTGATCATCTCTACAGGAGCCTCCGCACGAATGCTGGGAGTCCCCGGCGAACGCGAGCTTCTGGGTCACGGCGTATCTACGTGTGCTACTTGTGACGGGTTCTTCTTCAGGGACCAAGAGCTGATCGTGGTCGGCGGCGGGGATTCCGCTGTGGAGGAGGCAACCTTCCTCACGAAGTTTGCTACGAAGGTCACGATCGTCCATCGAAGGGACACTCTTCGTGCATCGAAGATCATGCAGCAGCGCGCCTTCGATAATCCAAAGGTGGACTTCGTCTGGGATTCAGTGGTCAGCGAGATTTTCGGCAATGGAAAGGTCGCCGGCGTGCGGCTGAAGAACCTCAAGACCGGTGAAGAATCGGAGTTACCGGTCGGTGGGGTGTTCGTGGCGATTGGGCATACTCCCAACACCGGCTTGTTCGAGGGACAGCTGGATCTGAACGGTGGGTACATCGTGACCGATGCCGACAGCACCCAGACCTCGACCCCCGGAGTCTTCGCGGCAGGGGACGTTGTCGACTTCCGTTATCGGCAAGCGATCACGGCCGCCGGCATGGGCTGCATGGCCGCCATGGACGCCGAGCGGTATCTCGAGGGTCAGCCTCACTAACGGATCTCCGGCGCGCGGCCCTGGGTCGCGCCTGAGTACGCTGGCTTTCTATGAGGCGCCTGCTTCCATTCCTTCTCGTGGCCCTGCTGGTTCCTCCGTCCGCGGCCGGCGGACCTGCTCGATATCTCGACGCGGTGGCGGTGGCGGGAAAGGCCTTTCCCGTAGCGCGCTCGAATTGGTATTCCGTAATCAACTTCGGAGACGACTGGCACGCGCCGCGCATGCGCCTCATCGATGGGCGATGGCGCCAAGTCGGCGTGCACGAGGGGAACGACATCTTCGCCGAGCCCGGGACTCCGGTGCGCGCCGTAGTAGGGGGCATCGTCGAGCGCGTCGGGTGGACCTTCTACTCGGGTTGGCGAGTGGGTATTCGCGACGGCGAGGGCAACTACTGGTTCTACGCACACCTCGCGGCATTTGCTTCGGGCATAGCGGAAGGCATCCCCGTTACCGCAGGTGAACATCTTGGGCACGTGGGCAATACCGGATATGGATCCGATCCCGGGCATGCAAACGAGTTCACCTATCACCTCCACATCGGTATCCAAAGGCCCGACGGGAGGTGGATAAACCCCTATCCACTGATGAAACGGCTCTACGCCGCGGCCGTGGCTCGCAGCCGATGACCGACCTGCTGCGGGCCGGAGATCGATCCCCGAAAGTGTCGGAGGTTCAAGAGCGGCTCCGCGACCTCGGATACCCCATCGATGACAATGCCGGGCATTTCGGACCCGCGACCACGCGCGCGATCCGAACCTTCCAGCAGGGGCGGGACATCCTGGTCGACGGCATTGTGGGTCCACACACGTGGGCCGAGCTGGCCGAAGCCTCCTTTCGGCTGGGAGATCGGGTTCTCTACCTCACGCAACCCCCGGTGAGAGGCGATGACGTGGTCGCGCTCCAGCAACGCCTGAACGGACTGGGCTTCGACTCGGGTCGCGAGGACGGCATCTACGGCCGCAACACGGCCGAGGCCGTCCGCTTGTTTCAAAAGGAATACGCCGTTTCCGAGGATGGAATCTTCGGCCCGCGCACACACGCGGCCCTGATCGGACTACGCGTCGCGGTGACGGGGGCCTCAGCGGCCCTGCGCGAGGAGCTCAGGCGTGTCGAGCGAAGTGGGATTCACGAGGCCTCCATCGTCATCGATCCGGGACACGGAGGAGGCGACCACGGAGAGGTTGGCCGCGCCGGGCTGCTCGAGAGCGAGGTCTGCTGGGATCTCGCGAGTCGACTGGCGGACAGGCTTATTGGTAGAGGGGCGAAAGTAGGGCTGACTCGCGAGGCCGTCGAGTCGCCCGACAGCACGGAGCGCGCTCGACGCGCAAACGAATTCGGGGCCGACCTCCTCATCGCGATCCATCTCAACGCCCACGAGACACCTG
>JBHELF010000110.1:0-12762 GCA_046263155.1 Actinomycetota bacterium | reverse complement strand
TTCTCCGTCGTCCCCGACGCCGGTCACGCCTTCGATGATCAGACCGGTCCCCAATCTGATCCCTGAGAGAGCCCGCCGGCCCAACCAGCGGGCTACGAGCTCGCCGGAGCCGTCGAAGACGGTGGCCTCGATGGATCCCGTACCTTCGCGCGGGTCGATTCTCACGTTCTGGATAACGCCGGCGACGCGACAGCGTTGTCGAGGGGAGATGGCTTCGATGGGGGTGGTGTCTGAAAGAGTTGATCGCCAGTGTCGCAGGCTCTCCGCCCTGACCTCTTCGGGGGTCCTTGAGATTCTCTCGAGCCAGCCTTTGATCACTGACATCAGCGCGAAGTATGGCAGTACGCTGCGGCCTGCTTTAGGACGGCGAGGGAGATTGTCTAAGTGCACGTCGTAATAGCCGGGTGCGGACGCGTGGGGTCGGAGCTCGCCTCAAACCTGGAGCGACTCGGCCACTCGGTTGCGGTCGTCGATAAGACAGCGAAGGCCTTCGATCGACTCAAAACTACGTTTGCCGGGAAACAGATCGTCGGCTTCGCTTTCGACCGTGAGGTTTTGGAAGAGGCCGGTATCCGAGATGCGGCCGCCTTCGCTTCGGTGACGAGTGGAGACAACTCGAACATCGTCTCGGCTCGGGTCGCGAAGGAGCACTATCGAGTGCCTCAAGTAGTCGCTCGTATCTACGACCCGAGACGGGCCCAGATCTACCAGCGGCTGGGGATCCAGACGGTGGCCACGGTGCGCTGGACTACCGACCAGATCCTGAGAGCGTTGCTGCCCGACGAGGTACCCGTCGAATACACCGTCGACAACGGCGAGGTCGTGGTGACCGCGCTAGCGGTCCCCACGGAGGTCGTGGGCAGGGGAGCGCTCGACCTCGAGGTGGCGGGTGTGCGGCGTCTGATAGCAGTCAGCCGCTTCGGCGTTCCGCGTGTGCCGGACAAGGAACTGATGTTGCAGGAGGGAGACATCCTCCATTTGGCGGTCCAGCGTGGCGATGCAGCCGACCTCGCTGATCAACTGAAGAAAGTCGGCCAACCAGAGTGACCAAGGACCCCTTTCGGATTGCCATTGCGGGGGCGGGCAACGTCGGGCAACACGTTGCCCGCGATCTGAAGGAAAAGGAACACGAGATCGTCCTTATCGAGCAGAACAAGGATCTCGTCGATTCATTGCGGCCGGAGCTCGATGTGAACTGGGTTGTCGGTGACGCCTGTGAGCTCTACACACTCGACTCCGCGGTGCTCGCGTCGTGCGATGTCATGGTCGCCGCCACTGGAGACGATGAGGACAACCTCGTGATCTCGTTACTTGCCAAGCAGGAATTCGGCGTCGACCGCGTCGTCGCGCGCGTCAACCATCCGGACAACGCCTGGCTGTTCACTCCGAATTGGGGCATCGATGTGGCGGTTAGCACCCCACACCTCCTCACGGCCCTGGTCGAGGAGGCAGTTTCCGTGGGTGACCTAGTGCGTCTCATGAGTCTCGAGCAGGGCAAGGTCGCCCTGCTCGAGGTCACACTCGCCGAGGGTTCGCCCGCGAGTGGAAAGACGGTGGGGGATCTACGGATGCCGCCGGACTGCACGATTGTCGGCGTCGTGCGCGATCGGCACGTGATCGCCCCGACGAGCGAGACGCCGCTCGAGACGGGAGACGAGGTCCTTGCGATTGCTTCGCCGGAGGCCGAGCAAGATCTCAAGCGAGCTCTTGCCGGCGAGGCCTAGTGGAGCGCTCGGCAGCAGTCGACCTCGTGCGGAGGTACGCCGAGAAGGACATTACGGTTCGACATCTCATCTCCGTCGAGGGTGTCATGCGCGCGCTCGCGCGTCACTTTGGTGAGGACGAAGCGCGCTGGGGTCTCGCCGGGCTATGGCACGACTTAGATCAAGATCAGACTCATCACGATCCCCACCGCCACGGCCACGTGGCGGTCGAGTGGTTGAAGACGGAGGGCTTCGAGGACGAGCAGATCTTCAACGCCATCCTGGCCCACAACTTCCAGGCCAACCGCACCGATCTGATGTCGCGCGCCATCGTCCACGCCGACGGCGTCGCCGGCTTACTGGTGGCCTGCGCTCTGGTCCGGCCGGAGAAGGCGGTGGGGATGAAGGTCTCGTCGGTGAAGAAGAAGCTCAAGGAGAAGTCGTTCGCTCCCGGCGTCGAGCGGGACAAGATCTCGGGCGTCGAGGAATCCCTCGGCATCCCCCTCGACGACTTCATCGCGCTCTCGATCGGCGGCCTCCAAGAAGTCGCGCCCGACATCGACCTCGCTTAACGCGACATCGTCATCTCTTTCTCTGCTAATCGGCCTGGGCGGCCACCCGCCCGCCCGAAACCGTTCATCGAGTGCTCGGAGGACCGCTCTCGCCCGCCGCGAGTCTGGCGCGGGATCGCTGGCGGCGGCGCATCACGTACCAGCCGATGACGGCGATCAGCAGAGCGCCGGCAATCAACATCGTGGGGGCGTTGAAGTAGCCGAGCACTCGCTCCCAGTTGCCCTTCACGACCACACCGAGGTACGTGAGCGCGTAGGTCCAGGGAATCACCCCGAGAAAGGTGTAGAGCGAAAACTTGCCGATCGGCATGCGGGCGATTCCCGCGGGAAGCGAGATAAACGTGCGAATGACCGGCAGCAGACGGCTGAAGAAAGTAGCGGCCTCGCCGTGGCGCTCCCACCAGATCTCCGCGCGGTCCACATCGTGGCTGCGGATTAGGACGTACCTGCCGTAGCGATCTAGCAACGCGCGGCCGGTTGTGCGCCCGACCGCATATGCAAGCCATGAGCCGACCAGATTGCCTAGTACACCGGCGACTCCAACCCAGAAAAAATTGAGCGTGCCGGTCGCCGAATACCACCCTCCCACGAGCATCGTGACCTCGCTCGGAAACGGAATACAGGCCGACTCGGCCAGCATCAGCAGAAAAATCGCGATGTAGCCGTAATCGGTGACCCACTGCTCCATCAGGTCGATCAGGGCTTCCATTTACTCGATGCTAAGTGCCCTCGCATTCCCCCTGGCGAGCCGCCGAGGAATTACGCGCCGCGAGGTTTCGTTACTTGACACCGCTGGGGAAATGGTGAGATAAGCCCGTCAGCCGGCGTGGCAAGAACGCGAAGGACAGACCGCCGGCCCGGTACTCCCGCTTGTAGTCCTTCAAGGAGACGCGTGAGCAAACCACTGGTTGTCGTCGAATCGCCTGCGAAGGCAAAGACCATCGCGGGCATCTTGGGCCGCGACTTCGTCGTGGAGTCGTCGATCGGCCACATCCGTGATCTACCGGGAAGCGCGAGCGAGATTCCGCCGGCGTATAAGGGCGAGGCCTGGGCACGTTTGGGCGTCGACGTGGAGAGCGACTTCAAACCTCTCTACGTCGTCCCGCGTAAGAAGAAAGAGCAGGTGAAGAAGCTCAAGAAACTCTTGAGCGATGCCAGCGAGCTCTACCTCGCGACGGACGAGGACCGCGAGGGGGAGTCAATCGCCTGGCACCTGCTCGAGGTTCTTTCGCCGACGGTACCCGTAAGGCGGATGGTCTTTCACGAGATCACCAAGCCCGCAATTCAGGATGCCGTCGCAAGTCCACGCGACCTCGACCGCCGTCTGGTCGACGCGCAGGAGGGACGCAGAATCCTCGATCGCTTGTTCGGCTACGAGGTCTCTCCAGTTCTCTGGAAGAAGGTCATGCCGAAACTCTCGGCCGGACGAGTCCAAAGCGTCGCGACCCGCATGATCGTCGAACGCGAGCGCGAACGGATGGCGTTCAAGGTCGCCGCATATTGGGACATCGAGGGGAGCTTCGCGGCGAGGGCTCACGACGAGGATTGGGTCTTCACCGCGCGCATGATTTCCCTTGACGGCCGCCGCCTGGCTACGGGAAAGGATTTCGATAGCTCCGGCGCGGTGGCCGCGCGTGGGGACGCGCTTCTTCTCGATGAGGAGGCCGCCGAGGGTCTGGCTGCCTCACTTGCCGGGGCAGATTTCGAGGTTCGCAGCGTGGACGACAAACCCTTCGTGCGTGCCCCGCATCCACCCTTCATCACATCGACGTTGCAACAGGAAGCCGGTATCAAGCTCCGTTTCAGCGCTCAGCGGACCATGAGCATTGCTCAGCGGCTGTACGAGAACGGGTTCATCACCTACATGCGTACCGACAGCACGACGCTTTCGAATTCGGCGATCGCTACTGCGCGAGAGCTGGCGAGTCGGATGTATGGGGCCGAGTTCGTGCCCCAGAAACCGCGCGTCTACAAGAGCAAGTCGAAGAACGCGCAGGAGGCCCACGAGGCGATTCGCCCTGCAGGCGACGTCTTCCGAATGCCGGAGGAGGTGGCCCGAGAGCTGTCGCCCGATGAGCGTCGCCTCTACGACCTCATCTGGAAGCGAACGGTCGCCTCGCAGATGAGCGATGCACGCGGACAGAGCGTCCAAGTTCGGCTGGGTCCCTCAGGTTCGCAGCATGCGAACGCGGAGTTCGAGATCGATCCACCCGGCAAGGTGATCGAGTTTCCCGGCTTCATGCGTGCCTACGTCGAGGGAGCCGATGATCCGGAGGCCGAGCTCGAAGACCGGGAGGTGAGGCTTCCGCCGCTGAGCGCCGGCGATGCGCTTGCCGTGCGCGAGCTCGCGGCTCGTGAACACACCACTCAGCCCCCGCGGCGCTACAGCGAGGCCTCTCTCGTCAAGGAGCTGGAGCAGAAGGGGATCGGACGGCCGTCGACCTACGCGTCGATCATCGAGACCATCCAGGACCGTGGCTACGTCTGGAAGAAAGGATCGGCCCTCGTTCCCTCATGGACCGCGTTCGCGGTGGTGGGCCTCCTGGAACGTTACTTCTCGAAGTTGGTGGACTACTCGTTCACCGCAAAGATGGAGGACGATCTCGACGAGATCGCTAACGGGCACGAGGAAGCGGTCCCGTGGCTGCGCAGGTTCTACTTCGGCAACGGAGATGTCGGTCTCCATGCGCTCGTGAATGATCACGTAGATGAGATCGATCCCCGCGAGGTGAACTCGATCCCGATCGGCAAGGACTCAAACGGAAACGAGATCGTCGTCCGCGTCGGTCGCTACGGTCCCTACCTGCAGCGCGACGACGAGCGAGCGTCCTTGCCCGAGGATCTCCCTCCCGACGAGGTGACTATCGAGAAGGCCGAGGAGCTCCTCGCGGCCCCCTCGGATGAACGTCGGCTCGGCACCGATCCGGAATCGGGGCTCCCCATTCTCGTGCGGTCGGGCCGGTACGGCCCTTACGTTCAAGTCGGCGAGATCGAGGAGGGCTCCAAGAAACGACCCAAGACGGCGTCTTTGTTGTCGAACATGGATCCTGCGGCGCTCAACCTGGAGGATGCCCTCAAGCTCCTGAGTCTGCCGCGCGTCGTCGGCAAGGATCCCGCCGATGGCGAGGAGATCACCGTCCAGACCGGTCGTTTCGGGCCCTACCTCAAGAAGGGTTCTGATACGCGCACCCTCGAGAACGAGGCACAACTTTTCGAGTTGACGCTGGAGGAGGCCCTGGCGCTACTAGCCAAGCCGAAAGAAGGAAGACGGCGTAGGGCGTCGATTCTCAAGGAGCTGGGGCCCGATCCCGCAACCGAGCGGCCCGTGCTCGTTAAGGAGGGCCGCTTCGGCCCCTACGTAACCGACGAGGAGACGAACGCATCCCTGCCGCGGGGCACCTCCCCAGCTACCATCACGTTGGAGCGAGCCTCGGAACTTCTGGCCGAGAAGCGCGCGAAGCCGAGCACCAAACGTGCGCGACCCAGCACGAAACGACGACGAAAGAAGGCCTAGATCCAGCCTGCGGGTGAGCGTCCGAACCTGAGGGTGGTGGCGTCCTCGGAGGACGTCTCCTACATCGCTCTTCTGCGCAACGGGAACTTTCTGCGGTTCTTCCTCGCCCAATTCGTCTCCAGCCTCGGCGATTGGGTCGGCGTGATCGCGATCGCCGTTTTCGCCCAAAAGATCGGGGGCGAGGCCGCGGTGGGCGCAGTGATGACGGCACGCGTGCTGCCCGGATTCATCGTGGGGCCGCTGGCGGGCGTGATCGTCGACCGCTGGGACCGCAAACGGACGATGGTCACAGCGGACCTCATCCGGGCGGTGTTGATCTTCTCTCTGCCTTTCTTTCCGAATCTGCTTTATCTGCTCGTTGCCTCGATGGCGTTGGAGAGCCTGACTTTGCTGTGGGGTCCTGCAAAGGATGCATCCATCCCCAACTTCGTTCCGCAGAAGCAGCTGCCGCACGCGAACTCGCTCGCGCTGATCGCGATTTATGGACCTCTACCTCTAGCCTCTCTGGTTTTTGCCTCGATGGCGACTCTGGGGGCCTTTCTCGGCCGCACCGTTCCGGTTCTAGAAGGCCTGCGTCAGAGCGAAGAGGCCCTCGCCCTCTGGGTGGACTCTTTCTCATTTGTTTTCTCGGCCCTGATGATCTCGACCCTGGCGATCGCGACCTCGACTCGCCGGGCCACCCGGCTCGATATAAGCGAGGCAAAACGCGATCTCGTCGAAGGCCTCAAGTTCGTCTACGAGCACAAGCAGGTTCGCCCCTGGCTGCTCGGCATCGCCTTCACGTTCGCGGCCGCCGGAGGCGTGTTTTCGCTCGGCCCAGGCTTCGCCGATCAGGTCCTACAGGCGGGGCCCCGCGGCTTTGCCTTCCTGATCGGCTTTCTAGGTACGGGGATGATCATCGGTCTGATCGTTCTGGGCTTTCTCATTAAGTACATCGAGAAGGATGTTCTCTTTTCTTCGTCGTTGCTCTTGGTCGGTGTGGGGCTCATCACGCTGGCGAGCCAGAGCAGCCTCAACTCCGCGATTCCAATCGCGAGCGCGCTCGGATTCTTTGCCGGCATCGCCTATTCCGTTGGCTACTCATTGATGCACGAAACCACGGCCGACGAGCTTCGAGGCCGAACTTTCTCCGCGGCCTACACGGTGATTCGGCTCGGAACGCTCGTAGGTCTGGGCCTGTTTCCGTTCATCGCGGGCGCGGTCGGGGACCACAGCATTCCGATGCCGTTCGGTCGCCTGGATGTCCCGGGAAGCCGTCTGACGCTGTGGCTGGCCGGTTGCGTTGCCGTTGGAGGAGGCGTGCTGTCGATGCGCGCTATTCGGGCGCGCGGCGGACTGGCCGTGGTCCATGCCGCCGAACCGCAGCGGGGCTACTTCGTGGCATTCGAGGGGGGCGAGGGGGCCGGAAAGACGACGCAGATGGAGGCTCTAGTCAAGTGGCTCCAGGCGCGCGGCGAGCAAGTCGTGGTCACTCGTGAACCCGGAGGAACCGCAATCGGAGCCCGCATTAGAGACGTCCTGCTCGACCCCGACAATGCGGCGATGGCTCCGCACGCGGAGGCTCTTCTGTATGCCGCCGACCGCGCGCAACACGTCGCCGAGGTGATTCGACCGGCCCTCGATCAGGGCAAGTTCGTCGTCTCCGACAGGTTCATCGACTCGTCGCTCGCCTACCAGGGTGTGGCCCGAGGGCTGGGGGTCGACGAGATATTTCGCGTGAGCGAGTGGGCGACCGGTGGTTTGGTTCCCGACCTGGTCTTCGTCTTGCGGATGGATGCGTCCGAGGCCCTGGAGAGATTGAGCGGCGAGCCGGATCGCCTCGAGAGCGAAGACCTCGAATTTCACGGGCGCGTATCAGACGCCTACCTCGAGTTAGCCCAGCGATACCCGGATCGATTCGTGGTGGTCGACGCGGCACGTCCGAAAGAAGAAGTACATCAGGATGTGACCACGGCCGTAGATAAGAGGCTTATTCATCGGGCACGTCCGATGTCGCTCATCCCCGGCGTCGCGCCCCCGGTGGTGCGATGACGAAATCGCAAGCCGGGACGGTATGGGATGAGCTTCCGGCCTCTCCGGCCATAACAGCACTGGCCGCGGGAATGAAGGTGGAGCGGGGGCAGCACGCGTGGTTGCTGCTCGGCCCGCGGGGCGCACAGAAAGTGCCGGCCGCGCGCGCCATGGCCGCAGCGGCTCTGTGCTCCGAACAGCCCGGCGTGGGTTGCGGTCGCTGTCGCGAATGCGGGCGCGTAGCGCGCAGCAGCCATCCCGACCTGCATCACATCCGTCCGGAGGGTCCGCTGATCCCGGTCGATCTGATCAGGGAGGGAGTCGTAGCCGAGGCGACTCGATCTCCTTTTGAGTCCGACCGCAAGGTCTTCATCCTCGAAGAGGGCGACCGGATGAACGAGGCGGCGCAGAACGCGCTGCTGAAAACTCTGGAGGAACCGTCGGCGGACTCCATCTTCATTCTCACCGCCGACCAAGAAGAGGAGCTCCTTCCTACCGTTCGCTCTCGTTGCCGAATCGTTTATCTGGAGCCAGTATCCGAGCAGGCTGTTTCGGAGATCGTGCGCGGCGCGGGAGTCGATGAGGACACGGCCTTGCTTGCCGCGCGCCTCTTCGAGGGGGATCTGCGATGGGCGCTGGCCTTTGCTCGCGGTGAAGGCGTCGCGATTCGGCGTCGCGTATGGGCCTCGATTCCGCAGCGACTGGAGTCTTCCATTGCCGCGCTCGATGTCGCGGCGGAGATTCTCGATCAAGTCGATGCGGCCACGCGCGAGCACGCCGAGCAGCAGAAACATGAGGTGATTGAACTGGCGGAAGCGATGGGCGAGGCCAGAGGCACGGCGGCCGCCCGAAACGCTCTTCTGGCGCGACATAAGCGCGAGTTGCGTCGAGTGGAGGAGGAAGTCCTGAGCGAGGTATTCGTTTTTCTCGGGGGCTTCTACCGGGATGTTCTTCTAATGCGCGACGGGCGACCTCAGGAGATCACGAATCTCGATCTGATCTCGGAGCTCGAGGTGTGGGCCCGCTCCGAGGTGACTCGAGTGGATCTGGTGCGCGGCGTGGAGCGATGCGCCGAGGCTGCCGCGGCAATCCCGCGTAATGCAAACCGCCAACTGGTTGTCGAGGCGACTTTGCTGCAACTCGTCGGCCTCACTGCGTCCGCGGTCCCTGCCTAGAAAGGTCAATGAGGCGAGCGCTAGGCTTCCTCGCCGAATACTCCGCCGAAAAGGAGTCCCCAGATGAACGCCTTGTCCAAGATGAGGCGCACCTCGCGCCCCGCGCGCCTCGCGGTGGTCGTTGCGACGCTCGGTCTGGTGGTTACGCAGACTTTGCTGAGTCCCATTGCACAGGGGCAAAAGCCGCGGCTTTGTGAAGGCTTCGATGCGACCATAGTCGGCACCGATGGTCCCGATCGTCTCGACGGATCGTCGGGCAACGATGTGATCTCTGCGCGTCGCGGCAACGACATCGTCTTCGGCCACGGTGGAGACGACATCATTTGCGGAAAGCGTGGGCGGGACACTATCGAGGGTGGGCGTGGGGCCGATCGCCTGCGTGGTGGCGAGGCTGGTGACTCGCTCTCCGGAGGACGGGGCGACGATGTTCTGGTCGGAGGGCCCGGTCGCGATCGTTGCAGGGCCGGCAATGATCAGGTCTTTGGCTGTGAATCGGTCACCGAGCGCGATGCCGATGGGGACGGCGTGGTCGACGGCTCCGACAACTGTCCCCAGGTTCACAATCCCCGGCAACGCGATTCCGACGGCGACGGACAGGGGAATGCCTGCGATTCGGATGCGGACAACGACGAGGTCTCCGACAACCAAGACAACTGCCCTGGGGTCAGCAATCCGGGGCAAGCCGATACGGATGGCGACGGGACGGGGGACGCGTGCGAGGATGACGACGATGCCGACGGCGTGCCGGATTCATCCGACAACTGCGCCAAGGTCCCGAATTCGAATCAGGAGAACTTCGATAACGACGGCGAAGGTGATGCCTGCGATCCCGACGACGACAACGACGGCGTGGCGGACTCCTCCGATAACTGCCAGTTCGCTCCGAATTCCGATCAGGCCGACGCAGATGGCGACGGGATGGGGGATGCCTGCGACCCGTCGCCGTCGCCCTCACCGCCGTCGGGCTAGACGATCACTGCCGGATCCCAGCATCAAGCGGGAGCCGGCGCCCACAACTATCGTGGCCCGCGGCTCCCGCTTGGGGACCTATCGACCCGCCCCTTAGGATCGCCACGCATTCGGGAATAAGCGCTCTTAGGTGGCGCTGAATCCGAGGTCGCCGGGGTAGCTCAGTCGGCAGAGCGGCTCACTCGTAATGAGCAGGTCAGGGGTTCGATTCCCCTCCCCGGCTCGGCGCGGAGCGCCGTAGACGGGCTGCCGCGCGAAGTGCGGCGAGGGGATGAGAAGTCTGTGTATTCGATTCCCCTCCGGCTCGAGCGATACGTTTCGCGTGCACGTTCCGCAAGAAGTTATCGACGAAGGAGAGCAGACTCTTCTCGCGTACTGCGAGACGCGGCTTGGTCCCGAGCTTCGCGATCAGATCAGGTTGGAAGTCGAGCGCGAACCGGCGGCCCTGACGATTGTCGAGCGCAGGCCGGCTTGGCAACCTGACGAGACAGATCGTTCTTGGACGCGACTCACGGTTGCGAGGTTCAGCTACGACGCTCTCTCGGGAAAGTGGATGCTCAGTTGGTCCGACAGCGACCAAGGGTGGCACCCATATGCAAGAGTGAATCCTTCCAAGAGCGTCCAGGTTCTGCTGAAAGAAGTAGATGAGGATCCCACAGCGATCTTCTGGGGATGAGCACCCAAGCGCGACTAGTACCGCTGGCTGAGAGGAGCGGGGTTCGGCACGGTCTGCCGTAGGCTCTTCTAGGAAGTTCTGCTCGGAAATGAGGCAATCATGGCCACGAGACCGATTGAGTCAGACGAGTTCAAAGCGAAGAAGTCGATCGAGGAACTCGCGCGCGAACAGGGCGTGAAGTTGGATCGTCCGCTTTCCGACTACATCGAGCCAGATCTCTGGGAGTCGGACGAGGAGGTCGAGCGTTTCATCGAGGAGACCTACGCGGCTCGACGTCAGGATGCCGATCTGTCTCGGTGACAATCGTTCTAGACACAGATGCAGCGTCTCGGCTGCAACGAGATCAACTACCTGACTCATACCGACAGATTCTCGAAGGCGAACGGTTAGCGATCTCATTCGTAACGGTGGGGGAGACCTTCAAAGGCGCCTTCAAGGCATCGTGGGGACCAGCCAGACTCGCCAGGATGGAAGATTGGTTGAGCCGGATAACCATCCTCGATTACGAACCTGCGATCGCTCGCGTCTGGGGCTACATCGCCGCGCAGGTGGAAAAGGTGGGGCGGCCTGTGCTCGCGAACGACCTTTGGGTCGCAGCGAGCTGCATTGCTAGGGATCTGCCGCTGATGACTTTCAACCGCAGAGACTTCGAGCACGTACCAGGGCTCAGGCTTATTCCCTAGCGGGAAGATAAGTACCTAGGGAATTCTCCGCTTGAGTGCTCGCTCGACGATCATCCACGCCTGCAGCAGGTACGGGCCTCCCTGACTCGCATGTCGTCCGACTAGGAATCCGTGCGCCGACGACAAGGTGTCTTTGTCGGTCGTGATCGTTAGCAACTCGTCAGCTGCGGCGTCCATGTCGTCGCTCGTGAGAACGTCGCGCGCGCCTAACTGGATCGCTCGGTCGATCACCTGCTGACGTAGCGCCTCGTCCATGTCGGAAGTGTCAGCTTTGAGTTCGCGAGGCCGAGCAGTGCTCTTCCTGGTAGGGCCGGAGGTGGCTCTCCGCTTGCAGAACTTCGCTCTGCGGCACCTCGGGCCCAAGGTCCGCGGTGGCTTTCTGAGACGCAACGACCGTGGCGACGTACTCGCGGATGTCCAGAGGAGCTACCTCCGAGAGTTCGTTCAGCTCTTCCTGGTGCGCCCGAACAAACTCGGCCTGCGCCGTCTCGTATTGGCTCTTGCTCGTGTTTGGTCCCAACCGAGAGAAAAATTCGGTTCCCTCTTCATTCAATTGCCCCACGAGAGCGCAGTACCTCGCCAGATCGCCCGGCGAGGATGTCTCCGCACTCTCAGTGGCGTCTTCTCCGCAGACGGCCGGGATGAAGAGGGCGACCATTGCTAGTAGCGCGAGCGCTCCTCGATTTATCCCCGGTTGCATTGTCACGGTCCTCGGACTGCCGGTAGGAGGAGAAGGACGATGATGATCGCGCTCGCGGCGGTTCCTACGATCAAGTACCACAGCGATCCGATTGCCGCCGCCAGCATCAGGCCCCAGCTGTAGGGAAGACGAACTGAGAAAGCGGCCGTGATCCCCAACCAGACGACTCCATAGGCGACGAAGATCGACTTCATCACGACCGAGCGGGGGGCAATCCCAACTGCGTCGACAAGCTTTGTCCAGGGCCCGAGCTGCCCCTTGTATTCGCCCTGTGATGGCGTGATGTACTCACCGGTGATCAACGCACGGCCCCCATCGATCGTCATGTAGGCGGCCTCGAATACCGCCAGCGCGATGACGACCCAGCGCAACCAACCCATCCTTCGATCGTAGCCAGCCGCGCTGCGATTCGTTCTAACCGACGTGCAATATGTACTTACGCGAGCAACAAGACCACCGGAAGGCTCGTTGGTAATGGTGCGGAGATGCGCGGCCGGGAGGGCCGGCTCGCCTAAGGTCTACGCAGGCAGCGACGAGGAGCAAGACGGACGATGAAACGACCGATAGCAATCCTGACCACAGTGGCCGCGCTGGTGGCGGCGCTGTTGCCGAGCGCGCCTCCGGTGAGCGCCCAGGCCGCCTGCAACCTGCCCCCGGGTTTCTACGACTCCGGGGGGCCGTTGCGTTTTGTGTTCCCGAATGACCCGCTTTACGACGCGCAGTGGGGGTTGAAGAGCATCGATATCGAGGTTGCCTGGGT
>JBHELF010000109.1:0-19338 GCA_046263155.1 Actinomycetota bacterium | reverse complement strand
TTCATGGCGACCGGCTATGCGAAAAGTACCGGGCGCTTGGGCGTCTGCCTCGCCACGTCAGGACCCGGCGGCTTGCATCTAATAAATGGTCTCTACGACGCGAAGCTCGATCACACGCCGGTGCTCGCGATCACTGGTGTGCAGGCGACAGCTCAGCTCGGTACCTACTATCAGCAGGAGGTCCATCTCGACCGGGTGTTCATGGATCTTGCGGACTACAACGCGGTCGTCCAGGCGCCGGTCAGCATCCCGACAATGGTCGACATCGCGGTCAGGACTGCGCTCTCCCGACGCTCGGTGTCGCACCTCACTTTCCCGGTAGACCTCCAGGAGGCGGAGGCCGACATGCAGCCTTACGAAGGCGGCCTCGGAGTCGCGCGGCCGCCGGAGACCGCGCCTACCTATAACCCTCCACGCGTCGTCCCCCACGACGACGATTTGCGCCGAGCCGCCGACTTGCTGAATAAGGGAAAGAAAGTCGTCGTGCTCGCGGGGGTTGGGGCGCTCGGTGCGCGATCCGGGGTGCTCCAAGTGGCCGAGATTCTGGCCGCTCCGGTCGTTAAGTCCCTTCCGGGCAAGGGCGTGACGCCCGATGACCATCCCCACGCGATAGGCGGGCTCGGTCTGCTGGGCACCGAACCGTCCGAGGAGGCGATGGAGGACGCAGACACCTTGCTAATGGTCGGGACCAATTTTCCTTACACGAAATATCTGCCCGAGAAAGCCCGCGTGGTCCAGATAGAAATTGAAGCAACGCGCGTAGGGAATCGCATACCGGTCGAGGTCCCGCTTGTCGGAGACGCCACTGCCACTCTGGAGTCGCTGCTACCGCTGCTCCAGACGAACACGGACAAGAGCTTCCTGGCGAAGGCTCAGGAAGGCATGCGCGCCTGGCGCGAGCGCATGGCTGCTCTGGAGAGCCCAGAGCGCTTTCCCATTCAGCCGCAATACCTGATGCGCGTTATCGATCGACTGGCTGCCGACGACGCCATCCTGTCTACGGACTCCGGAACCATCGCGACCTGGGCTGCCCGTCACTTCGACATTCGCGGTGATCGCCAGTTCATGCTTTCGGCGAACCTGGCGACGATGGCACCGGCGTTGCCCTACACCATTGCCGCTCAGATAGCACACCCCCAGAGGGAGTGCATCGCCTTTGTGGGGGATGGGGGTTTCGCGATGCTCATGGCGGAGTTCCTTACCGCCGCGCGCTACGAGCTGCCGATCAAAGTGTTCATCGTCAACAATGGGGTGCTCGGCCAGATCTTGTGGGAGCAGATGACGCTCGGCTATCCCGAGCATGGAGTTCGCTGGGAGAGACGGGCGGATTTCGCCGCGTGGGCTCAGGCGTGTGGTGGTAAGGGAATCGCCGTCGAGAAACCCGATGAGGTCGAGGACGCGGTGCGAGCGGCTCTCGAGTCCCCCGGGCCTGCGCTGGTCGACGTCTCTGTGAATCCCGACGAACCTCCGATGCCACCGAAGGTGCATTACGAGGAGGCGAAGGGCTTTGCCAAGGCTTTTCTCAAAGGCCAGCCGCGCCGCGCGGCTATCGCGTCGACCCTCTTTCGCGACAAGCTCGACGAACTTAAGGGTTAGGAGTGCTCAGCTCGGCATGAGGAAAGTCCCCAACAGAGCGCCATAGATCATGTGGGCCACAAGCGTGACGAGGGTTGTCTGTCGGCCGTAGTTATGCGCAAAGAGTCCGGGGGGCTCGAGTACGCGTTCCGGGTCCGGCCCCGATCTCTCCGATGCCATCCGAGGGTGGATGCCCGGGAGCAGCGGGACGATAACGGTGAGAGCGACGAATCCATGGAAACTGCCGAAGATGGTGCCGAGCCACCAGCTCGCCTCCTCGAGGAGTGAAAAGCCAAGCGCGTACATGAGGGCGAAGATCTGTCCGTTGACGAGGTGAACGAAGAAGCCCGCCACGCGCGCCTTGTCGGGATCTTCTACGAAGATCGTGCCCAGCAACATTGGGATATCCATTCGCGTGAGGCCCGCGAGCTGGGCCGTTACGAGCACAGCCGTCAGGGCCACGGTCGCGCCAAAACCGAACGTCGCCCACCCGCTCCAATCCATTAGGAGCTCTCGTTTCTCAGACTGAGGGCTGCCTGGATGAGAGCTGCGTGAGAGAAGGCCTGCGGAAAATTGCCCAGAAATTCTTTGGAGGCGGGATCGATCTCCTCGGAGAACAGTCCCACATCGTTCGCCAGTTCCAACAATCCCTCGAACATTGCGATGGCTTCCGCTTGTTCTCCTGAGCGAGCTAGTGCCTGGACAAGCCAGAACGAGCAAGCAAGAAAGGCCCCCTCCATGCCGTCAAGTTGGTCGCTTCCACGTTGGTACCGATAAACGAGTCCACCGCCGATCTCTAATTCTTGACGAATCGCCGCGATCGTTCCTGAGATCCTTGAGCTGTCGTCCTCAAACTCCAAAACGGGGAGAATGAGAAGGGCGGCGTCCAGGTCTTTCGAGCCAAAGGCTCGGACATACGTCGAGCGGGATCGATCGAACCCTCGCTCTTTGATCTCAGCCGCCAGCAGGTCCCGCTGCTCCGTCCAGCGTCGCTTTCGGCGGTCGCTGGTTCGTTCGACGGAGGAGATCCGCAGGGCGCGATCGAGGCATAGCCATGCCATGAGTTTCGAATGAACAAAGTGTTCGGGCTCCCCCCGGACTTCCCAGATCCCGGCGTCCGGTTCCCGCCAGTGGCCGGCGGCGAAATCGGCGAAGGCCGAAAAGGCGCGCCAAAACTCCGCGTGAAGCCGGGTTCCGGCCCGGGTCAACAGCCATGCGGCATCGAGCACCCATCCATAGAGATCAAGCTGATGTTGGCGCGAAGCGGCGTTTCCGACGCGGACCGGAAGGCTCCGCCGATAGCCCGAGACTCCTTCCCGCTTTCTCTCCGCGGGACCCGGCTTTCCCCAAAGGGTGTAGAGAACATGCAAGCGCGGCCTGCTGAGACGACTGGCGTGCAGTAACCAATGTAGATACGAATGAGCCGCATCCTGCTTGCCTGACGCCAGGAAAGCGGCGAGGCCGATGCTCGCATCACGCGGCCAGGAGTATCGGTAATCCCAGTTTCGCGAGCCCCCAATAACCTCGGGAAGCGAAGTAGTGGGGGCGGCTACCGGCGCTCCCGACGGCGCAAATGTCAAGAGCTGCAAAGTGATAAGGCTGCGGAGTACCGTATCGGCGAAGGGTCCCGAATAGCTGAGATCGTCGACCCAACCGCGCCACCACCGATCGGTGGCCTCAAGTAGCTCGTGGGCTCTGTTCTCGGGAACCAGAACCACCGGACAGCGATCGGACAGCGTCATGACCAGCGTAAGCCGGGTCCCGGCGGATAACTTAGCGACTGCCTGTTTCCCCGGTTCCACATGGAGATCCGGGAAGCTCTGCATCCCTAGCGCGATCGAGCCCCACTCACAGACCAGAGCTCCGGCCCGTCGCCCCGCGCGCGGGGAAGCCCCCGGCAAACCCAGCTTTGGATCGAAGTTCAGGTGCACATCGAGTGTCCCCGCATCACAATCGATTCTGCGCACGAGAAGTAGCTGGGGGAGAAGTCGGCCGGAAACACCGACCACCATGCCTTCTGTGACTTTTCCCGTACCTGTGGCGGAGCGAAAGCTCGTCTCGAGAACAGCCGAGTGCTCTCGATATCGGCGTCCCGATTCCTGGATCTGGCCGATCGTCACCTCAAACGAACCCGATTTCGGACCGCCCACCAAGCGGCCGAAGATGGGCTCGCAATCGAAGCTGGGTACGCACAGCCAATCGATCCGACCCGCCGAGGAGACAAGAGCGGCGGTGCGTGTGTCTCCCAGCAAGGCGTAATCAGAGATGGGCGGCTCGACTACCGGAGCGGGCGTTGTCGTCATCGGCTCGGTCGATCGCGTGCCTACCCCTCCCGGCTTGATCTCAGTCCCTTTGGGAAAGGAAGCCTCGTCATCGCATCATGGAGGCAACTATGAAGACTCGGGTTGGCAAAGGATTGCATCGCGATTCCGTGGTCGTTGTAACCGGAGCTTCGGCTGGGGTGGGACGAGCCACGGTAAGGGCTTTCGCGGAGCGCGGAGCGTCCGTAGGGCTCGTGGCCCGTGGGAGCGCGGGGCTGCGTGCCGCTCGAAAGGAAGTAGAGCAGCGCGGGGGGCGAGCTCTGGAAGTCACGACCGACGTAGCCGATCCGGATCAGGTCGAAGCCGCCGCCACTGCCATCGAGGACGAGTTGGGACCGATCGACGTCTGGGTCAATAACGCGATGGTCTCGGTGCTCATGCCTCTCTCGGAGATGACCCCTCAAGACTTCAAACGAGTGACCGAGGTGACTTACCTGGGCTCTGTCCACGGGACGATGTCGGCGCTTCGGCGCATGCTGCCCCGCGATCGCGGGGCGATAGTCCAAGTCGGGTCCGCTCTCGCCTACAGGGGCATCCCACTCCAGACTGCATACTGCGGCGCCAAACATGCGCTGCAAGGATTTACCGAATCGGTTCGTTGCGAGCTTCTGCACGACAAAAGTCGGGTGAGGATCACAATGGTCCAGCTACCGGCCCTAAATACGCCACAGTTTCATTGGGTCAAGACAAATCTCGACAGACATCCCCAACCTGTCCCTCCCATTTATCAGCCGGAATTAGCTGCCGAGGCGATTGTTTGGGCCGCGGATAGTTCTCGCCGCGAGGTAAACGTCGGTGAGTCGACCACGGCCACCCTTTTGGCGGACAAGGTCGCATCGGGGTTGCTCGATCGTTACTTGGGAGCGACCGGCTACGAGTCGCAACTGAGCGATCGTCCCATTGAGCCAGATCGGCCCGACAATTTATGGGAAGCGATCTCTGAGGATTACGGAGCGCGGGGGGAATTCGACCGCAGAACTCACGAGAGAAGTCTCCAGTGGTGGCTCACGCGGAATCGGCGTTGGACCATCCTCGGGGCAGGACTTTTCGCCGTCGCTCGCCGTTTACGCGCTTCCTAATTTGCCGCGGCCTCTCGGGACACGTACTGCCGACACTCGTAGCACCACGTGAACGAAGAGGGACCGAGCGGCATTGATCTGATCACTGGATGGCCGCTGGCACGAAAGTGCGCGGTGTTGTGAGCTAGTTGGGATTCGCAACAGCCGACATGTCCGCACTCGGTACAAACGCGGAGGTTGTCGGAGCTACCGCATTCCTCGCAGGTCTGGCTACGTGGGGGATGGAGCTCCTCGCCGACATGTATGCACTCGGTCGTGCCGGTGCGTTTTAGACCCATCGCATCAGGACCGACCAGGCTCGGGCCGCAAGTGGACGTGGGAATCCGGCCGGCGAGCTCTCACAGTTGGACGGAGTCTCGACCACGCACTCGTCCTGACCTTCACCGCCATCACCCCTATCGGTGCCGTCGCCGCCGTTCAAGAGATCGTTTCCGGCGAGTCCAAAGAGCTCGTCTTCGCCGGCCATCCCGAAGATTTCGTTGGAGCCGTTGTCGCCACGCAATGTGTCCGTGGATCCCGGCCGATCGGAACCCCAGATGTTCTCGATACTTGTGAGCGTCCAGGAGAAGGCGTCATCGGATTGGCCCTGCTCGGTGAACGTTGCGTACTCACCCCTCGCCGCGCCTGCTGCCAGGTCGACCGTGGGGTTCTTGGCGTCAAAGAGAATGAGCGTGTCGTCGCCCGCTCGGCCGTCGATGGCGTCCGTCCCGGCGCCACCATCGAAGGCGTTTGCTTGGGGGTCGCCTCTCAGGGTGTCGTCGCCGGGCCCCCCCACGGTGACATTGATGCCGTTGAGCGTGTCGTCACCTTCCCCCGTCGCGGTTCCTTGCTGAAGATCGACGGTTATACCGCTCGACACTTCGTCGTAGAAGACCACGTGAGCACCCGCTCCTTGCCCGTTGAAGGTGTCGTTGCCGGGGCCCCCGCCCATGGCATCGAAGTGAAACTCATCGAGAATCACCTCAGGATCCATGTCGAAACTTCCATCGTTGCCCCCGTCGTTCAGGGTGTCGTTGCCCGCGTCGCCGAAGAGGAAGTTGGAACCCGAGGTTCCCGTCAGTGTGTCGTCGTGCTCCGATCCTCCGACTCCGGAGATATTGACAAGGGTGTCGTCTCCGTGGCCTCCGCTCGCGGTTCCGGCCCCCAAGTCCACAGTGACCGCAGATGGAGCGGGATATTCGACGAAGGTGAAACCTTCGGGGAAGGGGGCCGAGGTGATTCGATCCGCGCCCAATCCGCCTCTGGTCGCCTGAAAGAAGCCCCGTCCCATCACGAGTTCGTCGTCACCGCCACCGCCGTTCACGAAGCCCGTGCCCTTACCCTCCTTGACGCGGTCTGAGCCTCCGCCGGCCATGACGTTGTCGTTGCCTGCACCCGAACAGATGAGGTCGTCACCACCGCGAGCAACGATGGCGTCGTTGCCGCCGCGGGCCACGATGACGTCGCGGCGCCGCGTCCCCGTAAGTTGATCGCGCTCTGCGGTTCCAACAATCGTCGCCCGCTGTCCGAAACAGCGCGGCCGTTGGGCCTCTGCCGTCGAAGTGAGCACTACAAATGCGGTTGTGACCAATGTGAGTAGCACAACGACGGATGTGCGGCGTGAAGTCTTCATTAGCAAGATCCCTTCGAATCGGCGGCCGGATCCTTGTGCGTATATGCCCATTTTCTTCGGGCGATCAATCGGGGTTAGGAGAGATCGGTGTGGCGAAGGAGCTGGGCGTTGAAGGCCACGATGATCGTAGACAAGGACATCAAGATGGCCCCGACGGCGGGGGAGAGGGTGAAACCCGCCCATGCCAGGACGCCCGCGGCCAGCGGTATCGCGAAGGCGTTGTACCCGGTAGCCCACACAAGGTTCTGAACCATCTTTCGGTAAGCAGCCTTCGATAGCTTGATGACTCCGAGAACAGAGCGCGGATCGTCGGAAGCAAGGATCACTCCGGCCGACTCAATCGCAACGTCGGTTCCGGCCCCGATCGCAATACCGACGTCCGCCCGGGCGAGTGCCGGGGCGTCATTGACCCCGTCTCCCACCATCGCGACCCGGTGACCGCGCTGCTGGAGCTCGGACACGGCGGAGTCCTTGTCCTCCGGAAGAACCTCGGCGAAGTACTCATCGATGCCGAGCTCGTCCGCGACGGAGGCAGCTACCTGCTCCGCGTCGCCGGTGATCATCGCGACTTTTATTCCGAGATCGTGCAACGCTCGAACCGCTTCATGTGACTCCTTACGAACCTCGTCCTCCAACGCGAAGGCCCCGAGGGTGTGGTCGCCTTCCAGCAGGAAGAGAACGGCTGCTCCGCGCTCCTTCCATTTCTCGACCTGGACACGAAGTTTGTCGGGAATCCTCGCCTGGCGTTCCTCGAGCAGCGTCGGCCCGGCGACGGCCAGCCTGCGACCGTCGACGGTGGCTTCAACGCCGCGACCCGTCAAGGAACGAAAGTTCTCGGCCCGAGGAAGCGAGTCACCCTTTTGTTTGGCCGCCTCAACTATCGCGCGCGCCAAAGGATGTTCGCTGTCGGATTCAACCGAGGCAGCAAGACGAAGGATTTCGGTGCCGTCCCCGTCCGCGGCTGTCACGTCGGTGAGGACATGTTGTGCCGCGGTCAGCGTTCCCGTCTTGTCAAACAGAACGATGTCCACATCGCGCATCCGCTCGAGGGCGAGACGATCCTTTACAAGGATTCCGTTGCGAGCCGACAGAGCGGTCGAGATCGAGATCACGAGAGGAATGGCGAGGCCTAGTGCGTGGGGGCAAGCGATCACGAGCACGGTCACTGTTCGTTCGACTGCGCTGGCGGTCTCGCCGACGAGCGTCCAGAAGATGTAAGTGACGAGTCCTGCCGCCGTTGCGACATAGAAGAGCAAGGCCGCGGCGCGGTCGGCCAATGCTTGAGCGCGCGAGCGCGAGCTTTGGGCTTGCTGCACCAGCCTCTGGATTCCGGCGAGAGCCGTGTTCTCTCCCACGGCATCCACTCGGATGCGAAGGGCCGAATCGGTCGCGACGGTTCCCGCGGTTACGGGGTCTCCATCGGATTTCGACACGGGTCGGGATTCGCCGGTGAGCATGGACTCATCCACCGCGGCGCTTCCCTCGATCACATGTCCGTCTGCGGGCACCCGCCCTCCCGAGCGGACCAATACCGTGTCGCCCTCCACGAGCGTTGTGAGCGGAACAATCTCGACATTGCCGTCGACTACACGCTCGGCTTCATCGGGCAGTAGTTCGGCGAGCGCACCCAATGCGTCGCTCGCTTGTCCAATTGCCTTCATCTCTTGCCAGTGACCCAGAAGCATGATCGCGATCAGAGCCGCAAGCTCCCACCAGAAGTCGAGATCGAAGGCTCCAAACTCGGTCGCGAGACTGGCGCCGAAAGCGACGGTGATGGCAAGCCCGATCAGAAGCATCATGCCGGGCTGCCGCGCACGCGCTTCGTGATAGGCGCCCTGGAGGAAAGGCCACCCTCCATACAGGAAGATGACGGTTCCAAGGGCGGGAGACGCAAACGTGCTGCCGGGGAAGTGCGGAGCGGTGTAGCCGAGGAGCTCCTGGAACATGTGGCTGAAGAAGACGACTGGGAGCGTCAGGGCGAGCGTCAGCCAGAAGCGATCGCGAAACTGAGCAGGATCATGACCCGCGTGGGCTCCGTGGCCATTGTGGGCATGATGGTCATGGGTCTCATGCTGAAGTTGATGACCATGGGCCGCATGACCGTGGTGGGAATGGTCGGGTGTGTGGTGCCCCTCGCCTCCGTGGTCATGAGCGTTGTGATCGTGTACAGCGGACACGGGAATCTCCCTTTTCGTCTTGGTTCGGTGTACCATACCCCCCCAGGGTATAGACGTGTCAAACGGAGTGGAGGGCGACATGAGGGGCTATTACGAGGACAAAGAGGACTATCTCCTGCGGTTGCGCCGTATCGAGGGTCAAGTCCGGGGGCTGCAGCGGATGGTCGAAAACGACGACTACTGCATCGACATCCTGACGCAGGTCACCGCCGCCTCGAATGCTTTGAAAAAGGTGGCCGTCGGCTTGCTCGAGGATCACATCCGTCATTGCGTCACGATGGGCACGAAAGAGGGAAGGGACATGGCGGCCGAAGCCGGCGCCGCCATCGGGCGTTTGGTGAGGGCATGACCATGCCAAGCCGAATTTCTCTTGTGGCGCTGCTTGTTTTCGCTCTGGCTGTGGTCGCCTGTGCCGAGGACCACACTGCTCACCAAGCCGGAGGTCCCGAGGCAACGCATGCCATGACTGGTGAAGTGCCGGGTACCGCCGGTGATCCGGTCGACGCCGACCGAACGGTGAGGGTGGTGGCGTCGGATGCCCTGGCGTTCAAGCCGGCGTCCATCCGAGTAGGGGAGGGCGAGATCATTACGTTCGTCATTCGTAACCGAGGGAAGATCGAGCATGAGTTCGTACTCGGTGATCGGGCCTATCAGGAGATGCACGAGGCCGACATGCAGGAGGGGCATCCCATGATGGACACAACGAACGCGGTCTCGCTTGCTCCGGGTGAGAAGAAGGAACTGACCTGGACCTTCAGCGAATCCGGCGAGGTCCTATTCGGCTGCCACCAGCCCGGACATTACGAGGGAGGGATGGTCGGGACGATCACGGTGTCGTGATCGGTTATGAAACACCGAATGAGTTTTCGTGTGACCCTCGCCTGGGTTGCGGGCGCCCTTGTCTTCCTTTCTTTGGGAGGCGTTCGATCTCCTGACCTGCAGGCCCAGGAGGATCCGGGCTATGTCCTGATCGCCGAATTCCCCCACGACCCCGACGCCTTTACGCAGGGTCTCGCGTTTCGGGCGGGCTCGCTGTTCGAAGGGACCGGGATCGAGGGAGCCTCGAGCCTGCGCCGCGTCGAGCTCGAAACGGGAGAGGTGCTTCGCAAGGTCGATCTCGCGGAGAAGCACTTCGGCGAAGGCATCACAGTCTTTGGTCGCAAGGTATTTCAGCTGACCTGGAAGTCCGGCAAGTGCTTCGTCTATAAGGCCGCCAGCTTCCGTCGGATCAAGAAGTTCGAGTACGAGGGCGAGGGATGGGGCCTCACCGACAACGGGCGGTTGCTCATCATGAGTGACGGCAGCAACATCATCCGCTTCCGCGACCCGAGGACCTTCGAGATGGTCCGGCAGATCGATGTCATCGACGGCGACCAGCCGGTGACGCAGTTGAACGAGTTGGAATGGATCAACGGTGACATCTTCGCCAATGTCTGGCAGACGGACGACATCGTTCGCATCGATCCCAAATCCGGGGACGTGACCGATCGCATTGACGTCGTGGCGCTGCGACAGAAGGAGGAAGCCGAGGGCGATCCCGACGTGACCAACGGAATCGGCTATTTGAAGTCTGAGGACCGCCTGTTCGTGACGGGCAAGTGGTGGTCACACATCTACGAGATAGAGCTGACTTAGCCCTTGGACGAGGCGGTCGTGACCAGTTCCTCGTCTTTGTGCTCGTTGATCCATTGATCGATTCGCTCCCACCAGTGGTAGAGCCAATCGATCAGCTCGGGTTCGGTCCGCGGGACCTCATTCGGAGGTATCCGCCAGTAACGCGCGTCGATGGGGTCGGTTAGTGGAATTCGGCTCCAGAGTTCCTTGAACGTCCCGATCTCCTCCAGAACCGAGTGGGCCACGAACACGACATCGGCTTGAGGCGCGCTCGTGATGGCTGCAAGGGGACCGCGGTGGCGAGGAGGCAACACATTCATCATCTGCTCGGCCCTGTCGGCGTGTACGGCAAATCCCTTTTCTCTGAGGTAGGTGATCGCGCGTACTCGAAGACTTTTGGTGAAGTCCCTTCCCTCCGGAAAAAGAACGAAGGCGTCCTGGGCGCGGAGGCCGGTGGCGAGGTCGCCGATCGCGGCGACGTACTTCGCGCTGCTCTTCTTGTCGTGTTTGATGAATCGGTTTGGTAAGCGGTTTCCCATCGTGTCGAAAAGCGGGTCCCACTGGAGCTTCGCGAGCATGACGATCCGCGGCCGCCGGTTGTACGCAATCATCATCGTTCCGACGAGCATCAGAGAGTTTCCGGGTCCCGCATGGCGACAGAACACCAAAATGGGACCCGGCTGGGGCTTGGGCCTGTCCTCGATATGGATCTTGAGACCGAAGAAGAAGGCGACAGCGCGGTACATGGCGTACAGCCAGCGAGTCATGAACCTGTAGTGCCATTCCTGGACCTCCGCGGTTTTCAATCTCAGCCCGAACCCGCTGCCGACCCAAAGACCGAACATGACCAGGAGGCCGATTACCTCGAAGATCAGATAGACGACCCCGAACCCGACCAACCGGAGCGTGCGCCAGTTTCCCGGCAGAAAGAGATCAGCGACGGCGGCAAGCAGTAGGAGCGCAGGTGAGATCGCTATCAATGCGAGGCAGAGTAGGAAAACCAAAGGGGCCAAGATCAAACGGCGAACGATGCGTGGCGGCAGCCGGTCCACACCCACCTCCCTCTCGTGATGCGGAAGGTTACGCCCGGCTCTTCTTGCGAACCGGCTTGATGTTGGCGAGATACTCAGCCGAGGCCTCGTTCGCGGCCGCGATGTGCTTGGCGACCGAGCCGAAATCGCGATAGCGGAGCTGAGCCAGACTGTCGTACCGGAGGGGTTCTCCGCCTGAGGGGAGGACGTGGGCAACCACACCTTTCGGCAGGGAAGCCATATCGCGGGCGAACCTGTGGCGCCGGGCTATCTCGAACGCGGTCATGCCCACCTGCCAGGGGTTCCGGGGGGCCCTCAACGGCTGTTCGATGCGCCCGACGTGGAGGACGTAGATCTCCGAAGCGCCCAATTCGACGGCCCGGCCGATCGGGATGCTGTTAACGATTCCGCCGTCCATAAAGTGTTCCCCGTTCAGCTTGACCGCGGGCAGCACCCCCGGCACCGCGGATGAAGCCAGGATCGCGTCGGCCAGATCGCCCTCGAAGAACCAGTGTTCGGCGGCGCGTTCGATACAGGCCGCTACACACTGAAAGGGAATCTTGAGGTCTGCGAACGTCTTGGCGGGGAGGAGCTTGTCGATCAGTCGGCGGAGAGGCTGGTTCGAGTGGATCGCCGTCCGGGTACGCACGAGATTCGCGGCGCCGGAGAAGACCGATCCGGAAAAGACCCTTGTTTCGGCTAGCTTCGTCCAGACGTCCTGCAACAGCTCGACGGTCGGCAGGGCAGGATCCGCGGCGATCGCCGCGCCGTTGAGCGCACCGACCGAGGTCCCGACTACCAATTCCGGAACGATGTCCGCCTCGATCAGCGCCCGCAGCATGCCGACCTCGTACGCGCCGAGATGACCTCCGCCACCCAGGACGAAAGCAGTCTTGCGATGACGCGCGCCTCCGGTGGGAGCCATGATGTCGGGATGATAGTCAGACGCGAGTAAAGGTCACGCGTTAGGGCCAGGTCTTCCATTCGAAATGCATCCCGTCGGGAAGGGGCCAGCGGCCTCCCCAGGCGAAGCCCCATTTCTCCATGATTTTCACGAGACGCGGGTCTTGATGCGGCGTTTGTCCGAATGAGTTGCCGTTGACATTCATGTCTACGGCTAGTCCCCACGTATGCCGCGAGATGCGCGTGCCCGGCAGTGTGGCGACGTAGCGTGAGTTGAAACATCCCGCGTACTCGTCGGGCCGAATCGTGTGCGCCAGACCTCGATCACGTACTTCTCGCAGCGCGCCTCGAAGTTGCGGAAAGAGTTTCCGGTGACAGCGCACATTCCCTAGTATGGGAACGCGGCCGACTGTGATGTGTCGCTCGACCCAGGAGCGCCGGATCGGGATCGCTCCTTCATGTGATGGCAGGGCCGAGAACTCGCCGAAGTTCTTCTTGAAGACCATGTTCGGATGCACCTGGTCGGCGTAGCGGAGGTAGGTGGTCTGTGACTCCGATCGCAGCCGCAGATGCTGACCCTCGGTGAGAAGGCTCTGGATACGTCTCCGAATGCGCTCCCGGGGCACGTCCGGGTGTTTGCTGATCAGGACAAATCGGTAGTGGCGCCGGAACGACTCCGGCGGGGGGCGGCTCATCAGGACCTCGTGACCCTGTGTCGTTTGATTCGAGACAACGGCTTTGACCCGAACCCGCCGCGAGTTCAGCGTCAGAACCAGCCGCTCGTGACCCCCTCGGAGATGCCGCTCCGTTTCGGGCATGACTGCGATCCCCGATCGCAGGGAGGCGATCGTGGCGCGATCGACGTCCGCAACGAACCGTGAATAGCCGCGCGGGCGCACGAAGGCCACCTCCATGGGGATCGCGTAGTCGCCACCCGGATCGTCGACCACCGGCCCCCCGGGGACGCGCGCGCGAGTCATCCACATGACTCCGCCCATCACCGTCGTCGCTCTCACACCCGTCATCCGGTCCAGGACCCGCTCGGTCTTCCACGGCAGGTTCTCCGGAGCCCAGGCGCCGAGGTGAATCCTCGCCTCAACGGTTCCACCGGAAGCGCGTTGCGGCCCCGGCAGGGTCCAGACGAGTGGCAGAAGTACTGCGGCGGCGACTCGTTTCAAGATTCGGATCGTAGTCTTCGCGAGGCGTGGGTTGATTGCAGGGTCGCTAAAGTCCTCGAAGGATGAGAAGAGTTATGAGGATCATCGTCGCAGGTGCACTGGTATCCGCCTTAGTTCTGGGCGGGGCGATCGAAGCGACGGCCGCCCGGGGGGATGCGCAGCGTTCCCGGCCTAACGGCGTGGTAGCCATAATCGATACCGGGATAAACCCATATCACCAAACCTTTCGGGATAACTCCGCAAGGGCATACCGGCACCCTTCCACGTACATCCCGGGCTATCCGAGCGATGCGATCGCGCTGCCGATAACTCTCGACGAGCCCGACTATTGGACGGCGGTAGAGCAGGATTGCGAAAGCATCTGGGCGAAGGTTGAGCCCGGCAAGCTCTACTGGTTCCCAGGGACCAAGATCATCGGCGCGCTCACTCTCGAAAAGGGGATCGCGGGATTCCCCGCCGCCCCAATCGATTGCTCGAATCCGCGCGCCAGCTTTGCCGACAGAAGCATCCTCGACTTCAGCGGGCACGGAACGATGACTGCATCGCGTGCCGCATCCGTCGAATATGGGGCTTGCCGCTCGTGTTTACTCGTCGCCGTCCAAGGCTTCAATACCGACAGCGTCGCGTGGGCCGCGGACAACTCTCACTGGATCGATGCTCAATCCAATTCGTGGGGACGGTTCCTGCCGGTGTGGGTTCCGGTCGCAGCGGATGAACTCGTGACGAACGATCCTCAGTTCGTGCGTATCGTCGAGGATGCAGCCCGGAGACATCTGGCCTTTTGGGCTTCCGGAAATGGAGCCTTGACTCGCGGCGGCGTCCTAGGGCACCCAACCATCCTCGATCCCCGCATGACTCCATCGGTTGTGATGGTCGGCGGTCACGACTCGGGCTACGTCAATCTATGGCCGGCCTTTCCTCCACACGTAGTTGCGGATTCCTGTAACTCGTGGGCCGCGTATCACACTCAAACCGAGCAGTCCGACGAGAACGTGGGTTCCGGTACATCGGCTGCAAGTCCCTGGGCGGCCGGAGGGGCCACACGAATCCTCCTTGAGGCGCGCCGAATCCTTGGCGACCGGGACACGGGAATCGAGTCGGGGATGGCCGCGTCGGGCAGAGCGGGACTCGTTGCCGAGGGTCCACTCGCCGACGGTGTCTTCACTCTCGAAGAATGGAAGGAGGTCACCTACAGGACTGCGTCGGCGCGGCCCGAGGGCCAGCGCGAGGACGGAAGCGTCTGCAGCGGGGGAGCCGGATACGTGATCTACGACTCGACTCCGGTCAGATGGGAGGACGTGCCTGCGGAATATCCGGAGTACCTGCACATCGGATACGGGGCCGTTGATGCGCAGAGCCTTCAGCTGGCTTTCAGTGTCCTGAGAGGAGTTGAGCCGGTCCCCGATCGCGGCGAGACCGATGATTACTTCGCGATGGACGCGCAGGTCCGCGGGGCCCTTCATGCTGTCTACAGAGGACCTTAGGGCGCGCAGCATGAACGAACGAGAGATCGTCGACACCCTGGGGAGCTTCGCGTTGTTCGCCGACCTGTCGCGGCCCGAGCTCGAAGCGGTGGCACATCGGTTCGACGAACAGTGGTTCGGTCAGAACCAGCGCGTCATCCGCCAAGGGTTTTCCGGGGTTGGCTTCCATGTTGTTCTCGAGGGCGAGGCCTCGGTGCGAATCGACGGTGAAGATCGCGCCCGTCTGGGCAGAGGCGACTTCTTCGGAGAGCTATCGATCCTCTTGGATGAGCCTCCCAACGCCGACATCGTTGCTCTCACGCAACTTCATTGTCTCGTCTTGCCGCGTACGGAGCTGCAGACCTGGCTGCTGTCGGCTCCGGGCGTGACCTTGCGGATGCTTCAGGCGGAGCTGCGGCGGCTGCGCATCGCCAGCACATGGCGCAGCTGAAGGGGCCCTTCCCCCCGGGGGACTACCCCCTCGTCGTCGTGGGCAGCGGCCCCGGCGGAGTGCAGATGAGCTACTGCCTAAAGCGTCTCGGAATCGCGCACGCAGTCATCTCCTCCGACGAACGGCCTGGGGGGATGTTCCAACGGTTTCCAAAACTGGAGCGTTTGATCAGCTGGTCCAAACCCCATGCTCCCGTGGACCGTGAGACGAGCGCATACCTGCGCTACGACTGGAACAGTCTGCTCGCGGACGAGCCACAGCATCAGGCGGCGGCCGCCGACTTCATGGACGGCTCTTCATATTTCCCGGCTCGGGCGGAGATGGAGAGAAGCATCGCCGCTTTTGTCGAACGCGCCGGGGTGACCATCCGATACGGATGCACGTGGGAGGCAACGGCGGCTCAGAACGGAGGCTTCTCACTCGCGACGAGCGAGGGTGAGTATCGCTGCAAGATCCCCCTATTCGCGATCGGCATGGCCGAGCCCTGGAAACCTCCAGTCGATGGTCTCGATGCAGTGCCTCACTACGCCGAGACCAAGAAGCCTCAGGAATACACAGACAAACGAGTGTTCATCGTCGGAAAGCGGAACTCAGGCTTCGAGCTTGCCGACGGGCTTCTGCCCTGGGCGCGCCAGATCATCCTGGCTTCGCCGAGCCCTCCGGTCATCTCGGTCGTAAACCGGACGGTCGCCGCGGCTCGCGCCCGTTACATGCAGCCTTATGAGGATCACATCCTCGGCGGTGGGAACTTCGTATTGGATGCCGCGATCGAGCGCATCTCCAGGTCGAATGGGACCTATCGCGTTGCGGTTCGGGGAACCACCGTGCCCGGCGACTTCACGCTCGAGGTCGATGAGGTCATCGCGGCCACAGGTTTCGAGGTTCCGATGGTCGATCTACGCACGCTTGGGGTGGCAACGTTCATGCAGGATCGCGTGCCCGCACTCACCCCCTATTGGGAAAGCATCACCGTCCCGGGGATTTACTTCGCCGGCGCCGTCTCTCAGGGGGCCCCGGGGTTGAACAAGTACGGCATTCCCAGCACCTCTGCCGCGGTCCTCGGCTTTCGCTTCAACGCTCAGGTTCTGGCTCGGCATTTGGCGGAGAAATATTTCGGGGCACGTGTTGAGCGGCCGAAGCTCGGCGCCGATGACGTCGTGCCGTTCTTGTTGGGAGAGGCGACGCGGTCTCCGGAGCTGTGGAATCAGCAGGCTTACCTAGCGCGCGTCGTCAGCTTTTCTCCGGAGCTCGGGATCCGTGACGAGGGGATCGTGCCGCTGGCCCACTTCGTGGATGCCGAGGGGCCCGACTCGATAGCGATGACGCTCGAGTCCAATCCCGCCGCGGACATCTACCCGACCGCCTATCTAAGGATCAGGGGACGAGTCGAGGAGCATCAATTCCCGCCGGCCCCTCTGCACGATTTCGAGATGGCCGAGCATCGGAAGCAACTGAAGAGCTTGCTCACCGAGCTCCTCTAGAGGTCCTTCATCTTGCGAACTTCGGCCAGGGCCTCCTGGGTCGATAGGTTGCGCCCCTCGTTGTAGTACTCCTCGATCTTGTCGGGCGATAAAACTGCAGAGGCGAGTTTCTTAGGGTCCTCGAGTTCCAGAAGCGGTATCGGGGATCCGCCTCCGACCTTTTCGCGCAACGCTGCACCAAATCCGGCAAGTCGAAGCCCGGCCTCCGTCTCTCCCAACTCGAGAAGCACCTGACCGAGTATGTCCACATTACCTTCGAGGCCCGACATCTCTCCGCTCGACTCGTACTTGCCCAGCATGTCGACGGTGAGCTTCTTAGCGGTTTCAAGATCCCCTCGGAAGCGCGCCGTCTGGAGCAGCACGAACAGTGCGAGGCTCTCGCCGAACCAGTCGCCGAGCTTGTCCCACCGCTCCAGTGCCTCCTGTCCCAGGCGCTCGGCTTCGTCGAGCTGACGCATGCGAGCCTTGGTGATGCCGAGCGCGGAAGCCATCGTCGCGAGCCCGCGTTCATCTCTCGCCGCTTCGTGGATGGCGCGCGCTTCGGTGAGCGTCTCCTCGGCCATGGCGAAGTTCCCAACCACCGCACCGAGCCAACCGAGGTTGTAAAGGGCCTCCGCGATGCCGTCGCGATCCTCCGCCTCTCGAAACAAGTCCAAACCGCGCCGGTAATAGGCGATGGCTTGTTCGTACTCCTCTTGCCAGTAGACGATGCTTCCTAGCGCCATCAAGCCCCTAGCAACGACGAGGGGGGAGCAAGAGGCGGAGGCGGCGACGAGGGCATCGAGCCACATGCGGGCTTCTCGGAGTTGGCCGCGGAGTTGCCAGAACCGCCACAGCAACGCCGCCAGATCGAGTCCCAGCTCGATCTCCTTTGACTCCAGCGCCCAGTCGAGCACCGCTCTCAGGTTGTCGTGCTCGGCTTCGAGGCGGCTCGCGGCCTCGAGATCGGTCGTCAGAGTCGGGACCGCCGACTTCACATGATCGAAGTAAAAGGCCTCGTGGCGGCGCCTCATGTCGTCGAACTCATCCGACGCGGCGAGCTGCTCAAGGGAGAACTCACGAATCGTCTGCAGCATCCGGATGCGGGTCTCACCCGCATCGCTTTCGTATTGCCGCAGGAGGCTGTGCCCGACTAGCGCCTCCAGCCCCTCCAAGCTGTCGATCCCGAGTTCGCCGTCCGGGTTGCAGACTGCCTCCGCCGCCTCGTAGGTCCAAGAGCCGCGAAAGACCGCGAGTCTCGTGAACAGCTTTCTTTCCGGCGGTTCCAAAAGGTCGTAGCTCCACGCGATCGCGTTGCGCAAGGTTTGTTGGCGAGCCGGCAGGTCCCGTCGACTGGAGACCAGCAACGAAAGACCCGACCCGAGGCGTTCGGCGATCTGCTTGGGCGACAACAGTTTCACCCGCGCGGCGGCCAGTTCCAGCGCCAACGGTAGACCGTCGAGGCGAGCGCAGATCTGCGCGACGAACTCGAGGTTGTCGGCGGTGAGCTCGAATGCCGGCTTGACAGCCCGAGCTCGCTCGCGAAACAGCGCGATCGCCTCGTAGTCAGAGGCCGCGGCGACCTCGGGCAAGTGGTCGGGGTCGGGAAGTGACATCGCCGGGACCAGGTACTCCTGTTCGCCGGAGACATTCAGGGGGGCGCGACTCGAAACGACTATTTGGAGCTGGGGAGATGCCTGCAGAAGCTCGGTCACCAAAGGGGCGGCTTCGAGAATCTGCTCGAAGTTGTCGAGCACCAGGAGTGCCTCTTTATCGGCAAGGTGGTTCTTGAGTGTCTCAATGAGAGGACGGAGGGTCTCCTCCCGCAGGCTCAGAGCGTCGGCGATGGCGGAGGGAACGAGCATGGGATCCTCGACGGCGGCGAGCCACGCGATCCAGACGCCGTCGCGGAACTCCGGCAACAGCTCACGACTCAGGGCCAAGCTGAGCCTCGTCTTCCCGGTGCCCCCCGGACCGGTCAGAGTGATGAGCCTCGCCTGAGAGAGAAGCTCCCTTATGGCACGGATCTCGAGCGTGCGGGGGACGAATGAAGTGAGCTCCTCGGGCAAATTCGTGGGGTTGGTCTCGAGGGTGCGCGGCGGGGGAAACTCTTCGCGGAGCCCCGCGATGCACAGCTGGTAGAGCTGCTCGGTCCTCTCCAGATCCTTCAGGCGATGGGTGCCCAGGTCTCGGAGCCGGACTCCCTCGGGAAGCCTCCGTTCCGCCGCCGCCTTGGTGACCGCGGAGACCAGGACCTGGCCCCCATGCGCCGCGCTCGCTATGCGGGCTGCGACGTTGACGTCGATGCCGGCGTAATTGTCGCCCCCGAGCTCGCCCTCGCCGGTATGCAGACCCATGCGCACGCGAATCTCGAGCCCGTCACCCCAATCTTTGGCGGCCAGCGCTTGCTGCGCGGCCACGGCCCCGGCGACCGCCGATGCGGCACTGGGAAAGACGGCGAAAAAGGCATCGCC
>JBHELF010000108.1:0-3772 GCA_046263155.1 Actinomycetota bacterium | reverse complement strand
GCGCAGCAAAATGCCGGCGAGCTAGCAAACCTCTTGACCAGCGCAAACGCGCCCGTGAAGATGCCTGACTCAGAAGTGAGCAGCTAGCATCTTCACGAGTCACCCTGCTAAGCGGGGGCCTCCGTTGTCTTGTCCGCGGGTTCCTCGGACCACAGATGCAGCCCGAGCCAGGCCCAACCCACCGCGAAGGCGCTCAGCCCTATCAGCGGGAGGGCGACGCCGGGGTCGAAATCGATCAGCATCGTCACCAGACCGATGAGTAGCGTCCCGGCGATGCCCGCGATCCACAGCGCGATCGGTCCCCGCGGCACGATGCCAGACCGGATCGCGCCCACGAAATAAGTCCCGAGCCCGGTCAATATCGCCAGGAACCCCACCAAAACGAGCGGGGCGAACCACATCGCGCTCCCGACAACGCAAACGATGAACCCCGACATCGCAACCCAGGGTCCCAGACGCGCGTACGAGACGAGCTTGCCGCGCACGCGCATGTAGAGGCCGGCAAAGCTGATCGCTATCAGCGCGAGGAACGAAAGAGATACCTCGGCGAAAGCGCCCTGGCTGAACTTCAGCGAAACAGATTGATATATGAGACTCGCGGCCAGACCTAGTGCTCCGATGAGGCCGGCGAGCCCCGAGTAGCGTGTGAATGTGGTTGGCACTCCAACTCCTTTCGATTCGGCCCACCCACCGACCACAACCTCGGGAGGGCCGAAGTCTTCGATCGCTTTGTGTTGCGCGGCCTCGGAGGTCATCCCCCGAGCCCGATACCGCTCGGTCGCGTCCTCCAGATGGCCGCGCATCTCCTCCGCCAGCCTGCGTCGCAGCCGGCGACTGCCGACGAGGTTCGGCTCCAACCTCGCGACGAACGTCCCGACCGCGTCGAAGCCACCGACGCTAGCCACCGGCGCTAGCCACCGGCGAACTTCAGGACTGCGCTAACCGCGGTGCGAAAGCCGCGCCACTCGGCGCGCTTGTTCGCAAGTGCCCTGTGGCCCGCGCGCGTCAACTCGTAGACACGCCGTCTTCGACCTCGGCCCTCGTTCCAGTGACTCGCCAGATAGCCCAGCCGCTCCAGCCGATGAAGCGCGGGGTAGACGGTGCCCTCGGGCAGATCGAACTCACCCTGGCTGCGGCGCCGCAGCTCCTCGATGATGGCGTAGCCGTGAAGCGGGCCCTGCTCCACGACGGCCATCACCAATGGATCGAGGTGGCCCTTGATGAGGTCGTTACCCATACCTAGAGAGTCTAGGCTTAGAACTCCTAGGGGTCAAAGGTTTTCTGGCTACGCGACAAGCATTCGTTTCGAGGACTCTGCGAGCCATCGCCTCAACCTCTCGGCGTACTCTGCGCGTCACGATGATCTACCGGCGCGAAGACGATGGTTGGAAGATCGCGCATCGTCAGGCGGACCCGATCAAGGGGCCGCGGCCGTTGGAGTCATTATTCGAGGCATAGACAAGGTCCGTTCCCACTTGCTTATCGGGGGGGGCAGCCGACAGTCAGGCGAGGCGTTGGGAGAACCTGTATTTCTCAGAATCATGACAGCGACCGTGGGGATAGCCGTCGTCTTGGCCGGATGTGGTTCGGATGGCACAGAGAACGCCGCACGGCAAACCCCACAAGCCGAAGCGTCGCCTGCCGATTCGCCCATCGATGAAGGCTCAGCCCTAGAGGGCACATGGGCAACCGATCTGGTCTCGAAGCGTGATGCCGAGAAGACTCTCCGCCAGAATGGTCTCGCGAAGTGGATCGGCCGGTTCCGTCCGCTCTCGCCTATCGCCGATGACACGGTGCTGGTCCTCGAGATCGGAGACCAGTGGGACCTCTATCGTCAAGTAAAAGGGGGCCCACGCGAGGAAGTGGATTACAACGCCGACTACTCCCTGGAGGCCAACAAGGTCGAAGTGGTGCACTCAGCAGGTTCAAACGCATTCCGTTGGTCCGTCGATGGCGACGTGCTCACGCTCGTATGCTGAAGACGACCATTCCCCCTTCTGAAGGGGTTCCCGAAGAGGTGTTCCAGCGGGCCCTCTACATGACGTCCGTCTTCGAGCGGCAAAGCTGATCGCAGTAGTCCGCGCTCGTACTGAGAGACATCGGGCTTTCGCTCGGCAACAACTGCAGAAACAACATCTAGCACAGCGCTTGTTCGGGGCTAGTCAACTGCTACAGAGCTACGCGCAGCAGAACGCAAAGGAGCTTGCTGAGCTCACAAGCAGCACAGAGGCGAATGTCCTGCTGCCGCAACCACGCGAAAGAACCTAGACCTGTTCGAGCGTCGTTACCAATACACCTCCGAGGGGCGGATCTCGACGGCGCCACCGTAGCGTGCTGCTGGGACGCGGGCGGCCACCTCGATGGCCGCGTCCAGGTCGTTGGCCTCCAGGATGAGCCAACCGCCGACCGCCTCCTTCATTCCGATGAACGGGCCGTCGGTGGTGAGGGTCTTGCCACCTTCGACCCGTACGGTGGTGGCGTTCTGGGGGAGGCCCATCGGCAGCCCGGGGCTGACGCCCGGCGTCTCGTTGATTCCTTGGTAGTCGGCGAAGACCTGCTTCTGCTCCTCATCGGGGAGCGCGGCCTGTCGTTCCAGCGCGGTGCCCTGATAGATCAGCATGATGTACTTCATCGCTACCTCCTCGTGATGACCAGACTGGTCGCCGTTCGCTAGTCGTATTAAATGTGATCGGGCGATCCCGCATCGTGGACCGGAGCGGCAAGGGGGCCTGACGTGTCTCGCCCGATGGACCGTCAGTGCTCACTTCCGACGGGGCGAACATCGTGATCCTGGATCTCGATGGCGAGGCCCTGCAAAGCTTCGGCGAGCCTGAGACTTACCTGTTTGGCCCAGTCTGGTCACCAGATGGGAAGTGGATCGCATTCTCACGATCGGCGGCAGGTCACTTCCTCCGCGGCTAACGAGATCGAAGTCGACTGGGGCACAGACGAGGGCTAAGCGCAACTTCTTGATGAGTGGCTGATTGAGTCGATACTCGAGTCTTAGACACGAAGAAATTGCCGATGATGAGTCGTCGAACCTCCTAACCTCGACGGAATAGAAGCAACACGCCCGAGACAACCGGTGGGGGTGTTGTGCTGATGGGGAAGAAAATGCTTTCGTTCGGATCCGCAATCACCAACACAACGTGAACGACGAGGATGGGAAGTGTGCCGAAGAAGGCGATTTTTGCCGCCGATGGCTCGCGGGAGTAGGCGCGGTAAGCGGCAATGAACAGCGATACACCTCCAATAGCCGCGAATATTGCCTGATGTAGCTGGCCACACAGAAGCGTGTCGCACTCATGGATGAAGCTCGCGCCGCCCGCTGCAAGCATGAGATAGAAGAAGCCGAAAACCACGATTATCAGAAGTAGCGCGGCACGGGCGACGACGCGCAGCGGCGAGCTCCTTGGAGCCTCGATCATTTTGGGGGCAGCGAGCGCGCGTATGTGATTCCTCGCTGCACCCATTTGGACAGCTGTGGCTTCGTTTTGATGTGTTCCTCGTCTACACGCAGCCACCCCTGCATCTCACGACCCCGCATTTGCATTGGATAAGCCTTTGTCTTGTTGACGAGCTGATCAGACTCGTCGGGATCGACACGCACGAGGATTCCGCCTTGCCCGCTTGCCGCTACGGCCATGTTGCCGTTGACGAGAAAGGCCAGGCCCCCGAACATCTTCTTTTCAGCGATCGCCTGCTCGCCCGCGGCGAGCTCGCGGATCCGTTGGGCGAGGTCTTCGTCGTACGGCATGAATGAATGGTACGC
>JBHELF010000107.1:0-32129 GCA_046263155.1 Actinomycetota bacterium | reverse complement strand
GAAACGACCGGACCGTGCCCGGCCGCGCCCAGCAGCTTTCGTTGATCGTCCATGAAGAGAAGGAAGTCCTCCTCGAACGGCTCACGCTGCAAGACGCCGCCGGCGTACTCCCTCAGCGCAGTTCGATTTCTGCTCGCGATCCCGGCCTCTGCCGGCGTCGTATCGGCGATCAGCTGCACCTTGTCCAGCAACTCGCCGGTGACCTCGTCCTCGAGCAGATCGATCGCGCTCACCAACTGGGCCTCAACGCGCGCGAGCTGGTCTCTCTCGATGTTGCGCGCGATCACCGCCGTCAAGGCCGACGACAGGGCGAGCACGACGAGCACGAGAAGGCCGACGAAGGCCCCGACGAAACGCGTGCGAATGCTGCTTCGGGCGGCCGTCCACAGCCAGCCGCCCAACGCCAGAAAGCCAAGAAATTTCAAGCCGTGGGCCGCGTAGGCGTACTCGACCACCACGCCTCGGCCGAAGCGTGCGTTTGGAGCCGCGGCCGTGAGAACCTCCGCCCCGGTTACCAGCAACATGCCGAGGCCGAGCCGCGCGCCCCCACGGCGGTGCCTGAACGCCGATGCGAAGCCGGCGATAGAGACGATCAGCGCGGCCGCCGCGGGGGCCAGGAGACGAGGTTCTTTGAGCTCGAAGGCGGGAACAAGTGCGGCGGCCTGAACGCGAATGCCTCCGATCAGAGCCACCGCCACCAGCACCGCGCCGATCGTGCGCGCCGCCACGAGCACCTCGGCGCCGTCGCTCTGCAGGAACGCGCCCCCATGGAGGACCTGAGCTGCCGCCAAGACCGCGAAGCCGAGGAACCCCGAGGATCGGCCGAAAACTGTGTCGGCGACAAACGCAGGCCGCGTCAGCGCGAGCAGGGCGGCGCCCGCCATCACGAGGAAACCGAGAAATTCAATTGTGAAATGCAGTGGGGCGGAAACGAAACTCTCGAACATTCGAGTCAGTGTCGCATGATGACTATGTCGAGGCAGTAGCTCTTAATAACTAGTCAAGCTCCTCCAGGAACGAGAGCGCATCCTCGAATGTAGCTATCGAGACCACGAGAATCTCGTCCGCCGCCCGGCGTGCGGCTTCGACGTTGGCGGTCGGTGCCAGAAAGATAGTGGCCCCCGCGCGCTCGGCGCCGGCAACCTTCTGTGCCACGCCTCCGATGGGAATCACCTGACCGTCGCATTCGATCTCGCCGGTTCCAGCGATCGAGCGCCCGTGCGTCAGGTCGTCCGGAGTCAGTTGGTCGTAGACCGCCAGGGAGATCATCAACCCGGCCGACGGCCCCGCGATGCGCCCCGTCTCGATTTGTACGCGAATGTCCGATTGAAAATCTTCATTCAGCGTTCTGATGTAGACGCCGATCACAGGCGTGCCCGGCGCGGCCCGCGGATCCTGCACGAGACGGAGATCGAAATTGCGCAGCTCGCCATCGCGTCTCACGGTCAACTCGACTTTCTCGCCGACGTCGTGATCGTCCAGCAGCGAGCTGACATCGCAGGTGGTTCGTACCGGCCTGTCGGAGATCGCAACGATCACGTCGCCGGGTTCCAAAGCATCAGCCGCCGGCGAGCCGGGGACCGTTGCCGTGACGCGCGCTCCTTCGCCTGAGGGCCCACCCAAGCCGAGCGCGCGCAGAGCCACTATCTCAGCCTGAAGCTTGGAATCGGACATCTCCTGGGCCTGCTGGCGCCGCAGATCGTCGAGCGAGCCACCCCCGGTAACGGCGTTTCGAGGCACGACTTCTTTATCGGCGTCGAACTGGCTCGCGATCATCTCGGCAAGCGTCACCTCGGTATCGACGCTCACCGTCGTGAGCAGCAACTTGCCTTCCGAGGAGTAGGTCGGCGCGTTGCTGATCTCGACCAGCGTCTCGACGTCGCGAACGGGGCCCGGGAGGTAGGCGAAATAAAAGGGCAGAGGGATGAGGAAGGCTCCAATGGTGAGCAAGATGGCGAGTCCGGTTACTACGACCCAACGCCACAGCGTCCAGCCCGCCACCTTGTGAACGCCGGGAGGGTCGCCGAGATCCCAGGGATTCTGATTCACCCTAGAAAGAATGCCGTGTTTAGCGGTCTAGCAAGAGCGATTTCAGCGACGCGAAGGACTCGAGACACCTGCCGGCCCCCAACACGACCGCCTCGAGGGGCTGCTCGGTTACCTGAACTGGGACGTCCGTCTCCTGGCCCAAGAGCAGGTCGAGCCCCGCCAGCATCCCGCCGCCCCCCGTCAGGGTGATTCCGTTGCTCAACACATCCTGCACCAGGTCCGGGGGCGACGACCCCACACACTCGACGACGGCGGAGACGATCGCCCGAACGGGCTCTGCTATTGCCTCCCGGATCTCCTCCGACGAGATCAGGACGTTTTTGGGGAGGCCCGTGCCGAGGTCGCGGCCCCTGATCTCGGCCTTCTCCTCCTGAGCCAGCGGAAAGGCCGACCCGATCGACATCTTTATCCGCTCCGCGGTGCGCTCGCCGATCGCGATCGTGTACTCCCGCCGCACATAGTTCTGAATGGCTGCATCGAGGTCGAAACCGCCGACCCTCACGGCGGTGTTGGTGACGATGCCCCCCATCGAGATGAGCGCGACCTCGGTCGTTCCACCTCCGACGTCGACGACGAGGTTCCCGAGTGGCTCATGAATAGGAAGCCCCGCGCCGATCGCCGCGGCCATCGGCTCTTCGATCAAGTGGCAGTGACGCGCTCCCGCGGAGATCGTCGCTTCCTCCACCGCTCTCCGCTCGACCTCGGTGAGCGCGCTGGGGACACACACCAGAACGCGCGGACGAGAGAACTTGCTGACGCCTGAACGCTGCAGGATCAACCGGATCAACTTCTCCGTGATCTCGAAGTCGGAGATCGCTCCCGAGCGAAGGGGACGAACCGCCACGATGTAACCAGGAGTCCGGCCGATCATGTGCCAGGCCTGCTCCCCCATCGCGAGGACCACGCCCGTCTCCTTGTTAAGGGCGATCACCGTGGGCTCGGCGAAGAGGATGCCGCGCTGCTTCTGATAGACGAGGGTGTTCGCGGTGCCAAGGTCTATCGCGAGGTCTCGCGCCACGAACTCTCCGGGAGGACTTTGGGGTTAGTGGGCCGCGCGGCTGCGCGACCGCCTGCGAGCCTCCAGGCGCCGCTTAGCCGCCGCCCGGCGTTCCGGGTCGAGTGGCGGGGGCCGCCGACCGGGCGCAGTGGAGATCCTGCGCGCGGCTACGCCTCGGGTGCGTTCCGGCTGGACATTGGTCTGGATGGATAGGAGCTCGAGACTGCTCTTGAAACCGTCGACCGTCTCGAGGTGAGCACGATCGCGTCGCTGCTGAGACCACAGGACGGCGATGCCCGCTACCGCCGCCAGAAAGATGATTACGAGGTAAGCCAATTTCCTCCCCTAAAAGTTTCGGCGCTCATTAAGGCGCAGGGATTGCTCCCCGCGACGCGCCGGCGCCACCCTAGCAGAGCGGTGCTGCCCGCCCTCATCACGCGCTGCGCCGCAAGCGCGTGACCAGCAACAACGCGGCCAAGCCGGCCCCCGTCAGCAGTCCCTTTTTCAGCTGGTCCCGACGCGCTCGGGCGCGCCCGACGCGCAGATATCGCTGCGCCTTTTGAACCGCCGCGCTGAGGGCTTCGTGATTCGTGTGCTTCACCGCGAAGCCTGCGGCCTTGAGCTTCTCGACCGACATCACCCACGGGTGCATCACGTAATGGAGCATCCCTGCCGGTGCGTCGACAAGACCCGCGGACCACATCCGGTCGGTGAGCGCAAACGCGATCGGCTCCGGCAGGTCGACTCGCCGCTTCTTGATGATGTCGAGAGCCTCATCCGCGGTGAGCCACCCCTCCGCAGCGAGGTTGTACGCCCCGTCGAGGTCCTTCTCCAGAGCCGCAAAAAGAAGCGCATCGGCGACGTCGTCTTCATGCGCGAACTGGAACGGCGGTGAGTATCCCGAGATCCCCACCGCCAGCGGGAGTTCTAGAAAGTGCGACCAGGCGTTGTCGACATGGGGACCGAACACGATGGCGGGCCTGAAAACGGTGACGGTGACCTTCGGGAACTCCCCACGGAACTCGCGCACGACATATTCGACTTCGAGCTTGTGAGCCGAGTAGGAGAAGTCGAGATTGGCACGTAGCGGTGACTCTTCCGTGAGGGGCATGTCGTTGTCGGGGTGTGCGCCGTAGACGATCGCCGACGACGTATAGAGAATCTTGCGAACGCCTGCGCGGCCCGCACAGTTGAAAACGTTCTGGCTGCCGTTCACATTTATGTCTCGCATCTCGGCCTCGTCTTTGATCGGGTCCATGACGAAGGCAAGGTGGATAACAGTGTCGACCCCGGACAGCCGCGCTTCGAGCGCGGCATCTCTCACATCAAGCGTGTCGAAAAGAAACTTGGCGTCGTAAACGGATGGGGGCGCGATATCGAATCCCAGCACCCGACCGACGCCTTCGTCGGCACACAGCCGTTCGATCAACCGAGAGGCGACGTAGCCGGAGGCGCCCGTTACCGCGATGGTGCGCTTGGTCGCCTTTTTCGGAGGCATCGGCCGAGCGTACCCGGGCAACTCGCTGGTCTTTTGAGGCGGCCGGTGGGCTCCGAACGGTGATCGGCAACCAAAGACCAGCCACTTACCATGGGGTGAATGAGTCAAGAGGCGTTCGGGGACGTTCCTCTTTTTCGGGAGCTCCAGAAGCTGCTCTCAGGGAGCAGCGGACCCATCAACATGGAGATCGCGGGCCAGGTGGGTGTCGCGGTCGCAAAACAGGGATTCGTCGACCCGCCCCGGGATCGAGATCTGGAACGGGCGTACGCGGACGCGGTTCACTCCGCCGAGCTCGTGCTGTCCGGCTATACGCGCATGCCGCTGGCCGAACCGATGGCGGTACAAAGCATGGGCCGAGGTAGCTGGGTGCGGTCGACCCTCGAGTCGTGGCGCTGGCTGCTCGAACACCTGGCGCGACGTTTCTCGGATCAGTTCGGGCAGCTCGCGGCGGAGGATGAAGAGGCCGCTCCACTCAACGCGGCCTTCGCGCAAATGGCCCCGCTCCTCTTCGGAATCCAGGCGGGCTCGCTCGTAGGACAACTGGGACGCGAATCGCTGGCCCGTTACGACCTGCCGATACCACGAAGCGACGATGGAGGGTTGTTCGTCGTGGCACCGAATGTGCGCCAAATGATCAAGGACTACGAGTTCGATGTTGACCTTTTCCTGCAATGGCTCGCACTGCGTGAGGTCGCGCGGCATCTACTCATGCAGACCGTCTCGTGGCTGCCGCGTTACACCAAGAACCTTTTGATCGCACTTGTCGACACGATCGAATTGGACGTCGGCGACTTCGAGCGGCGGCTGATGGAGCTGCAGACAAAGGGAATCGAGGCCTTGCAAGAAGGACTCGACACCGAGGATCGCATTCCGCTCGTCGACAGCGAGGCCCATGTGAAGGCGCAGGCTCGGCTGCAAGCACTGATCGCGGTAATCGAGGGCTACGCCTCGCACGGCTTCGATGCCGTCTCCGCGCAGATGCAGCTTGACGACTCGCGGATTCGCGAAGGAATGGCCCGTCGCCATGCCAGCCCGACCGAAGGAGAGCGCGCGCTCACCGGCGTGCTTGGGATTCGTATCGATCGAGAGCTTGAGACTTCGGGGGCTACGTTCTGTGCGGCGGTGATCAAGTTGCGAGGGCTGTCGGAGTTGAATCGGGTGTGGGACGCGGCCGACAATCTGCCGACACTCGCCGAGATCAAGGATCCCTTCGCCTGGATGGAACGCATCGCCGAACACTCCGAATCAAGCTGACCCCGGCTCCTTGATGGACCCTCGCCTGCGGCGCGCGGCGCGAGAGGCCATCGGATTCATGCCCGAGGAAGAGGGGCTCGCGCTCTACGAGACGGCGAAGGACGGGTTGGCGTTCGGCCCGGCATTGGAGATCGGAAGTTATTGCGGCAAGTCGACGACTTATCTCGGTGCTGCGGCACGGGAGATGAACGGAGTCATCTTCTCGATCGACCACCACCGCGGATCCGAGGAGCACCAGCCCGGCGAGGAGTACTTCGACGAGCGCTTGGCCGATTCGGCGACCGGGCGAATCGACACGCTGCCCGCCTTTCGCCGGCAGATCGTGGCGGCGGGGATCGAGGATGTCGTTCTCGCGCTCGCGGCTCGGTCGGAGGTTCTGGCGGCGGCTTGGCGGGTTCCGCTGGGCCTGGTCTTCATCGACGGCGGCCACACTCCGCAGGCGGCACAAGACGATTACGAGGGCTGGGCACCGCACCTTGTTCGCGGTGGGCTGCTGGCGATCCACGACGTCTTCGAAAACCCGGCGGAAGGCGGCCGCCCCCCGTTTGAGATCTACCGGCGGGCGGTGGACTCGAGCGCGTTCAAAGAGGTGCGTGCCCTCGGGTCGCTTCGAGTCCTACAGAGAGTCGGCGACGGGCTCTGACAAGTCGAGTTCCTCGGCGCCTGTGCCGACGGCCCCGAATAACTGCGCCGTCGGGCTCGTCCGATCCAGGGTCGCCGAGGCCAAGATGACTGCGGCGGCACACCAGGTCGGGGCCTCGCGCGGCCAGATGGTTCCCTCCGGCCACGTCGCGCCCATCCAGTACTCGCCCGCGTGACCCCGCAGGTGTTGCAGCCAACCGAAGAGTTGTTCGGCCCGCTCTTGCTCGCCGGCGACGCACAACGCGATCAGAAGCTCCGCGGTCTCTCCGGCGGTCACCCAGGGGCGGTCCGAGACGCAGCGCGCGCCGCGGCCCTCGATGACGAAAGTTTCCCAGCCCTCGGCGAGTCGACGGCGCGCGGTCCGTCCCGCGACGGCACCCGACAGAACCGGGTAGTACCAATCCATCGAAAACCTGTCCTTCTCGATGAAAGCGGCTTCGGGTCGCGTCAGAGCCTCCGCGAGCGAGACCGCACCAAGCTCCCATTCCGGCTTGGCTAATCCGAGCTCGTCGGCGATGGTGATTGCGCTGCGAAGGCTGAGATAGATGCAAGAGGACGACGTCCTCAGCCCCGCCGGCCACAGCCGGTAATCGCCATCGCGCGCCCACGCGATCTCTCCACCCGGAAGCTGCAGGTCGAGGACAAACTCGATCGCCCTCTCCATCATGGGCCACATCTCCACTAGAAAATCGATGTCGCCACTGTGGAGAAAATGAAGTCGGCAACCCGCGGCGACATAGGCGATGAAATTCGCGTCCAATGTAGCGTCCGTCGGCTTGCCGTCTACATACATCGCCGCCCAAGCGCCATCTGGGCGCTGTATGTCTGCCATCCACTCGTATGCGGCACGGGCCTCGCGCCAATAACCCTGCGCGTCCAGCGCCATGGCGCACTCGACGTGGTTCCAGGGATCGAGCTTTCCATCGGGAAACCACGGAATCGCTCCATGATCCGACTGCGTGCGAAGGATCGAGCGCGCACTTAGTTCGGCGTCGAAGTGTTGGTCAGCCACGGAGCGTCCCTTGTTTCTCCAGATAGACGACCAAGCTCTTGCCGAGGAGGGGGTTCAAGGCTCGCTCGCACAGGCGCGTCGCCGCGGGGCGGTGGGTCAGCTCCCAAACGAGGAAGGAGTGATAGGCGCGCGGAATGGCGGCACGCTCATTGTCCACGCCGAAGATGCATTTCAGCCACCAGTAGGGCGAGTGGAGCGCATGCGCGTGATGCGCCTCCTTCCAGATGAGACCGACCTCGCTCAACTTGCGCGCCAGCTCGTCGGCACGATAGATGCGGACGTGCCCGCCGGGCGAGGTTCGGTACGCGCGCGAGAGGGCCCAACAAATCCGCTCCGGCCATTCGCGCGGCACGGTTACGGCGACGCGACCGCTCGGCTTGACGACTCGGGCGATCTCCCGCATGGCCTGACGGTCGCCCCCTATGTGCTCGAGAACCTCCGCGGCGATTACACAGTCAAAGGTCGCGTTCGCGAACGGAAGATGGAGCGCGTCGGCCTGAGCTGCGGCATTTAGTCCGGCGCCGATCTCGTGGCTGGCCTGCAGTCCGGCAGACATCTGGGCCACGCCCCGAAGCAGAGCGCCATCCAGATCCACGGACACGACCTGTGCACCGGCTTTGAGCGCGGCGAAGGAGTGGCGACCACTGCCACAGCCAAGATCGAGAACGAGATCTCCGCGTTTGAGCGGCCAGCGTTCGAAATCGACGGTCAGCACGACGCCATCACCTGCTCATAGACCGCGGTTGTCTCTTGGGCGGCCCTATGCCAGCTGAACGCTGCCAGTGCCCGCGCGCGTCCCGCGGCCCCCATAGTTGCGCGCTTATCCGGGTCGCGCAGCAGCGAGGAGATCGCAAGCGCAAGCGCACCCGGATCGGCCGGCGGCACCAACAAGGCCGCTTGGCCGTTGGGGCCCGCCACCTCAGGAAGAGCGCCTGCCGTTGTCGCCACCAGCGGCAGCCCGCAGGACATCGCCTCAACGGCCGGGAGTGAAAAACCCTCGTAGAGCGAGGGCACGACGGCGATCTCGGCCTCCGCGTATAGGGCAACGAGGCGGGCCCAATCGACGCCGCTCTCGAAGCGGACCGCGGCCCTCAGATCCAGACGCTCGATGGCGCGCGTTACCTCGGAATCGGCTCGTGGCGCGCCCACAACCACCAAGTCGGCATGGGCTTCGGTGCGGACCTTCGCGAGTGCCTCGATCAGATGGATCAATCCCTTGAGAGGTACGTCGGCGCTGGCGGTGGTTATCAGACGACCGGCCACGCGTCGAACGTTCGGCAGAGGTCTGAACAAGTCCGTATCGACGCCGTTTCTCACGACGGCAACGCGAGCGGGCCTCACGCCGTACTCGGCGATGGAGTCTCGGCGCGCCGATTCGGAGACGGCGATCAACGCCGGCAAGCGGCGAGCAACGCGCGCCTGCATCGCGGTGAAGGCATACCAGCGACGAAGCGACAGCCTCTTCCGGAACGTGACTACATTTGCCAACTCGAGCCGCCGATCGATCGACACCGGGTGATGGATCGTGCTGACTACAGGCAGCCTTCGGAGCGTGGGCAGCAATCCATAACCGAGTCCTTGATTGTCGTGGACGACGTCGAACTCGCCGATGCGGCGCCGCAGAATGCGCGCCGCCCGCAGGCTAAAGGTCAGCGGTTCGGGAAACGCCGCCGTGCACATCAGCGTGAACTCCAAGGCGTCGACCGGCGTCCGGAATTCGTCGGGCCGAGGAGTCCTAAACGGATCGTCGGAGCGGTAGAGGTCGAGGCTCGGCAACCTCGTCAAAACGATGCCGTCGTCAAGCTCCGGGTAGGGCGGGCCGCTAAAGACCTCGACGCGATGGCCGACCGCGGCGAGAGCCCGACTCAGATACCGGATGTAGACGCCCTGACCGCCGGAATGCGGATTGCCTCTATAGGTAAGGAGAGCGATTCGAAGCGCGCGCCCCCCGGCGCTCATACGGGGAAGATCTCGCCGTCGACCTCGCCGTTGTCGATCCACAACAACCCCATGGACGCGAAGGGAGCTCGCCGTTTCCAGGTGGGGCTGCCGGGGTTGAACAAGAGGAGACCGTCTTTGTCCTCGTTGACGGGCAGATGGGAGTGCCCAAAGACGACCACCCGGGCCTCAGGAAATCTGTCACGCAGCCGCTCTCGGCGGCCCGGTGTCAAGCCGGAGTCGTGCAGCAGGCCGATCGAGACTCCGCCGAGCTCGACCGTGGTTTCGTCCGTGGCCCCCCATTCGCGCACCGAAGGCGGATCGCAGTTGCCCATGACGACCGTCACAGGTGCACAAGCCTTGAGTTCGTCCAGCAAGACGGGGTCGCACACGTCGCCGGCGTGCAGGATGTGGTCGCAGCTCTCCAGATACGGCCAGGCTCCCATGGGGAGCATGCGCGACGGCGTCGAGCGCATCGAGTACATCGTGTGAGTGTCGGCCAGCACCGCGACCTTCATAGGCCCGGAACCCTAGCCGCCCGCAGAGAACGTGGTCAGTTGGCCACGCGCAGCGCGCGCTCGGGGGCAGGAGTCTCCTCCTGCGCCTCAGCCGAGCACACGGGGCACTTCGGGTCCTTGCGGACCTTCACCTCCGCGAAGCGAGTCGATTGCGCGTCGAACGTAAGTAGTCGCCCGACGAGCGGCTCGCCGTATCCCGCTATCAATTTCAGCGCCTCGTTCGCTTGGAGGCAGCCGATGATGCCTGGGAGCACGCCCAGGACCCCAGCCTCGCTTCAGGTAGGGGCGAGCTCGGGCGGAGGCGCTTCCGGATAGAGACACCGATAACAGGGCCCGTCCTCAGAGCGGAAGGTGGAGACCATCCCCTCAAAGCGAAAGATCGCGCCGTGCACGACCGGGATGCCGAGCGCGACCGCGGCGTCGTTGACGACGTAGCGCGTATCGAAGTTGTCACATCCATCGACCACGATGTCGTATTGCGAGATCACGTCGCGCGCGTTGGAAGCGTCCAGATGGAAGGCATGCATGTTCACCGTGACGTCGGGATTCAGCTTCGTCATGGCTTCCTTCGCCGACTCGGCCTTAAGCATCCCGATCCGATCGGTGTTGTGGATCACCTGCCGCTGCAGGTTGTTCTCCTCGACGACGTCGGAGTCGACGACGCCGATCGTCCCCACGCCGGCGGCTGCCAGGTAAAGGAGCGCGGGGGATCCCAAGCCCCCCGCGCCGATGCAGAGAACCTTCGCGCCGAGGAACTTCAGCTGGCCCTCCTCGCCCACCTCCGGCAGAACCAGATGGCGCGAGTAACGGTCGCGCTGTGAGGCCTCTAGGACCCGGGGGATGTCGAACTCGAAGCCGAGTTCCTTCCAGCGAATAAAACCGCCGGCGACATTGGATACGTCGGTGAAACCCAGCTCCTTCATCGTCCGCGCCGCGAAGGTGCTGCGGGCACCGGAGGCGCAGTAGACGACGACGGGAGCCTCTTTATCGGGCACGACGTCCTCCACGCGGCTCTCGAAGTGGGCCCGGCTCAGGTGCTTCGCGCCCGGGATGAGCCCGTAGGCGACCTCGTCGGCCTCGCGCACGTCGAGAAGCTGCAGCTTCTCGCCGGCCTCGAGGCGCCCCCGCAGCTCCTCGGGCGTGACCTGGGGGATCTCCGCTCGAATCTGGCGGAAGTAGTCCCTAAAGTTAGCCATGTTTACACCTTACATTGAGTACTAAGCCCCAAGAGCCTGTCCGGGCCCGTGGTTTCTGATTCAGGATAGCGACCGCGATGTCTGAGCCGGGCCACTTCTCGTGAAGGCGGTGATCTTCGACGCGCCCTCGAGCGTCCGGGTGGAGGACGTCCCCGCCCCGCGGATCCGGGAGCCGGGGGATGCCATCGTGCGCGTGTCCCGCGCCGCGATCTGCGCCTCCGACCTGCATCTTCTCGACGGCAAGACCCCCGGCATGCGGGACGGCGCGACCATCGGCCACGAGTTCGTGGGCACCGTCACCGAGCTGGGGGGCGAAGCGGCGCGCCACTACGAGGGCGAGCGGGTGGTGGGCTCTTTCCTGATCGCGTGCGGAACCTGCAGCCCATGCCTCGACGGGCGCTTCAACCATTGTCTGTCCCGCCGTGCGCTCGGCCTCGGCACGCTGACCGGCGACCTCGACGGGGCTCAGGCGGAGTACGTGCGTGTGCCGAACGCCGATATCAATCTGCACACGCTCGACGGAACGCTCGGCGAACTGAGTGACGAACAGGCCCTCTTCGCCGGCGACATCCTCGCGACCGGCTTCTACGCCGCGGCCCTTTCCGGGGTCGAGCCCGGCAGCACCGTCGTCGTCATCGGTGCCGGGCCCGTCGGTCTGTTCTGCGCGGCGGCCGCCTCGAGGCGAGGGGCGGTGTCGGTTCTGGTGCTCGATCAAGATCCCTCCCGCGTGGCATTCGCTCGAGAGAGGTTCGGAGTGGAGGCCATTGACGTCTCGGGGCGCGACGCCGAAGCCGAGGTACGCGAGGCGACATTCGGGCGGCTCGCCGACGTGGCGATAGAGGCGGTGGGGTCAGTCGATGCCTTCAAGAGTGCGCTGCGATGCGTGCGCGACGGAGGAGTGGTGACGGTGGTGGGCGTCTACGGCGCGGAGCGCTTTGACTTTCCGATGGGACGCGTCTGGATCCGGGGGCTCGACTTGCGCTTCGCGGGCATGGCCAATGTGCAGGCGCACTGGGAGGACGCACTGGCGGCAGTCGGCGCGGGAGATGTCGACCCGACGGCTCTGATCACGCATCGGTTGCCGCTCGATTCGGCGCCGGAAGGCTACGAGTTGTTTGCCAGTCGCGAGGCGATGAAGGTGGTGCTTACGCCGACTTAGGCGTCTGCGTTTGCTTTTGCTTCTCCGCGATGATCTCCGCCGCCGGTTTGCCACACCCGGGACAGAACTTGGAGTCGGCCGCGACCGTAGCGCCGCAGAAGGGGCAAGGGCCCTCTATGGGCTGCTCGGTATAGCCCTCCTTGAGGCCCTCTTTGAACTCCTTGCCTGCCTGGCCCATCGACCGAGCCAGCTTCGGCAGCCGTGAGGCACCGAACAGCAGCAAAAGGATGAGTAGGAGCCCTAACAGCTCGGGAACTCCTATTCCACTCATATAAGCCTCCGTCCTATCTGATCGCGGGCCCGACCTGAGTCCCGATCAGTTCCACATCTTCTATATCTGCCACCTGGAAGGGCAGTGCGCCGGCGCTCACTATCACCTCATCGACGCCGAGCGCCTCAAGTTCTCCGAGTTTTTCGCTCACCTCCGCGACGTCGCCAGAAAAACTCTTGCCGCGAAACTCCTCCCAGGATACTCCCGCGCCCCCGTTAGAAGGTCGCAAAACGCCCGCGGGCGTACGTTCGACGAGACGCTGGTAGCGCCGTAGGGCATCGTCTTCGTCGCTGCCGGCGACCATGTAGACGCCGACCGAGCGGCGAATCGAGTCGGGATCTCTGTCCGCCTTGTCGCAGGCGCGTGCAAATGCCTTCAGACGTTCCTTGTACGTGTGGATCGAGCCGAGCCAGGAGAAGTTCCAGCCGTCCGCGACGAGCGCCAGCGTCTGGAGGAGACGATCGCCCTTTCCGCCGATCCAGATGGGAGGGTGCGGTTGTTGCCGGGGACGCGGACGGCAGATGGCACCGTCGAGCGTGAAATGGCGACCCTTGTACGTGACTTCCTCGCCGTCGAGCAGTGCTCTCACGATCTCGGCCGCCTCCCCGAGTCGCTCGATCCGGATGCCGGGGCCGTCAAAGGGAATGCCCGCCGCGATGTACTCGGGCTTGTACCACCCGGCCCCCATTCCGATGTCGAGGCGACCACCGCTCAGCAGGTCGAGCGAGGCTGCCATCTTCGCCAGAAGACCGGGATTTCGGAGGTCGTTGCACAAGGTGAGCGAGCCGATTCGCACGTTAGTCGTGACCGCTGCGATCGCCGACATCGTCGACCAGCACTCGAGAGAGCCCTGCTGCGTGTCGGGACCCCCGTACTTGCCCCAGTCGAGAAACAAGTGGTCCGACACCCACAGCGAGTCGAAGCCCGTTCTCTCGGCGGTCTCCGCGACCGTCCTCAGGGAATCCCACGATGCGGGTTGGCCCGCGAAGCTCGTGTCGTAGTGAGGAAGAGCAAGCCCCAGGCGCATCGTCGCAGTCTAAGGACGCCTCTCACGCAGTCGGCTCCAGCGCGCCGTGAAGCGTCGACCTAGAATCGATGGCGATGAAGGTTTCGGAGATCATGACGAAGGCCGCCGTAACCGACGCTCCCGACGACACACTGGCGGAAGCGTCGGCCAAGATGTGGCAACAGCAGACCGGTTCCCTCCTGGTGATGGAGGGCGGGGAGCTCGCCGGCATCGTCACGGAACGCGACGTGCTGCGAGTCGTCGCCGAGGGTCACGACCCCAAATCGGTGAGCCTCCGGGACGTGATGAGCACAAACGTCGTCACTTGCAGCCCGGATACGGGCCTGCGGGATGCGGCTCAGACCATGTTCGACCGCTGGTTTCGGCACCTACCCGTCGTGTCGGAGGGCGGCGACGTGGTCGGCATCATCTCGCTGCGCGATCTCGTGAGCATGCTGGCCGAGGGAATGGAGGAACCGGAGACGCTGCAGGCGCTGACCGGGCACAAGTTGGTGCGCGACATCCGCCTGGAGCGAATCGGTCCGGGAGACCTCGACTAACCCGTCGTCGAGTGTGCACTCAGTATCGCCTGGCGGCACTCACCGCACACTCGTCTGAATTAGGGCAGTAGCAACTCTCGGATCTTGCGGCCGATGGCGGGGGTGGCGTCGTGTCTGAAATCCGGAAAGGCCGACTCGTCGGGCTTCAGATCGCTGAAGGCATAAACGAAGCCGAACATGAAACTCTCCCCCACCATCTGTTCGTAGTGCGGCGCCCCCTCCGTCTCCCACCAGCCGTGCTCGTGTTCCCGCTCGCTGCCGCGGTGAAAGATCTCGTAGATCTCGTCGCGATGCTCGTCCGTGAGGTAGTGGTAATCGACGAAATGGGCGCCCTCTAGGAGGAAGACGCTCGCCATCAGGTCCCTCTCCGAGACCTTGCGGCTCTGGAGAAACATGCGGCCGTCGTCGACGGCCCACCCATAGTCCATGGCGCGCCGGGCCGCGGGCCCGGCTTGAGCTCGAGCTGCCTTGCGCGGGGCCCGTGAGTGGTCGTGCTCGTGGTTGTCCCCGTGGCCTTCGTCCGCGTCGGTGGCGCCATGCGAATGACCGCGCGCACTGATGGGATGAACCTGGCGGCCGCCTTCGCTGACCTCATCCCACTGCTTCTGTGTGAGCCACTTCCAGTGAATGCTGATGCGGTCCTTGCCGGCCGCCTTGCCCAGGCCGGGCTTCAGTACCTTCCAGGGAAAGTCACAGTGCTCCAGCGCGTAGGCGACGACCCCTCGCTGACGTGGCGTGTTCGAAGAGAAATCGAAAAACTCGCGGTCTCGACCCCACTTGCGTGCCATTGCGTCTAGTCAGGCCCCGCAATAGCGGATAAGCCTGCTAGCTCCCTTCGGATCCGTTGAACCCCTCAAGAAGTCCCTGCGCGCGTGCCTCCTCCCGACTTTGGGTGTCGGGAGCTGGTGTTGCCCTCCATGGCGGGAAAATGTCATCGTCAGGGCTTCCATTATGGGGTCGATGGTGAAGCAGTAACTCATACATTGGGCGGTCGGCACCGCAATTGTTAACCATCACCACGACGGCCACCCGACCGTCATCCAGGCGCACTACGTCACCGGGATGGAACCGGCTAGGCCAATCCAACGACGGGTCAGCGTCCCAGGTCATGCGCATCTCTCTCGGTGCTCAACCGGGTCTTGTGCTTTTCGAGCAGGCGGCGGGCGATGACTTTGAGAGCCAGGATCTCGTCCGATCCCTCGAAGATCGACAACACGCGCGCGTCGACGAAGTAGCGGCTAACCGGGAACTCCTCCGCGTACCCCATGCCGCCGTGGATCTGCATCGCCTCGCGGCTCACCCACTCGGCGGCGCGGCATACATACGCCTTGATCACCGACGCCTCGACCGCGCCCTCGCCTTTGGCCATCAGCCGCGCGACCTGGTAGGCGAACTGGCGGCTGGCCTGGATCACGACGGCCATGCGAGCGAGCTTGGCCCGCGTGAGCTCGTAGTCGATCAAGGCCCTGCCAAAGACCTTGCGGTTGACCGCGTAGTCGTATCCGGCCTCGTACGCGGCCTGCATCAGGCCGATGGCACGGGCGGCCGTCTGAAGCCGACCGTTCTCGAAGCCCTCCATCTGCAGGTAGAAACCGCGGCCCATTCCTTCATCGCCGCCGATCAAGGTGTCTGCCGGCACAAACCAATTCTCCACAGCCACCTCGTACGAGTGCATGCCCCGGTAGCCGATGGTGTCGATCGGACGTCCCTCCATCCGCCCGCCCTCAGGTTGGTTCAGCACGAATCCTTCGCCCTCACCACGCTCCTTCGGGACGACAAATAGGGACAACCCGCGGTGAGTCTTGGACCGGTCGGGATCCGTGCGCGCGAGCAGCATCAGCACGTCGGCCCGCGCCGCGAAGGTGCACCACGTCTTCACTCCATTTATGCGCCACCCGTCGCCATCCCGTGTCGCCGTCGTCTTCAGCCCGGCGACGTCGGAACCGAAGTCCGGCTCCGTGACCGCCACCGCCGCCATGACCTCGCCGCTGGCGAGTTTGGGAAGCCACTCCTTCTTTTGAGCCTCCGTCCCGCCTTTGACGAGTGCGCGGGTGAGGATTTCGGGGCGGGTGATCAGGCTGCCGCCGACGCCGAGTGAGCCGCGCGACAGCTCCTCGGTGGCGACGACCATCGCCATGTATTCGCGTTCGCCCGCCGACGCGAAGCCCCCGTACTCCTCGGGAACCGACAGACCGAACGCGCCGAGCTCGGCGAGCCCCGAGATGATCGCGTCGGGGATGTTCTCGTTCTTCCTGTGAATCTCCTCGGCTATCGGCCGGATCTCGTTTTCGGCGAAGCGCCTGAATGTGTCCTGCACCATCTCGAAGTCGGAGTCAAGGTGGCGCGGACCCTGCTCGCCACACAAATCAGACAGGAACGCGGGTGAACGGTAGGCGCGTGTGACCGAGAGCGCTTCATCCAGGGCTCCCGGCGAAGTCCCCCACTCCTCCTCGCGTCCCAAAAGTCGAGTGGCCACGTCGTGCACCGCCTCGGCCACGAAGGCACACGCGATACGGCCCTCCACTTCGCCCTTGGCGCCGTAGTCCACCACGGCGCGCGCCGTTTCGAGCGTGGCGGTCGCATGGGCGAGGTCAAAGGCGACGACCTGATCGCGATCGACGTCCCCGGACGAGGCCATGTGGCCCCAGCCGGTGTCTACGACAGATCTGGCGCTCTCGACTGCGGAAGCCGCCGCGGAGAGATCGGGCGCGGCTATGCCTGCCCTTCCTTCTGAAAATCCTCGAGTGTCTTCTTACGCGTCATCCCCGCGGCTCGCCCTCGCTCGGCGAATTGCAGTGCCATCTTGCGGGACGCCTCGTCGATCATCTCGTTGCCGAACATGACGGCGCCGCGCAGTTCAACTTCAGTCGCGTGCTTGTAGGCATCGAGAATGGCCTCGGCCTTGTCGTACTGATCCTGGCTTGGCGTGAAGACCTCGTTTAACACGTCGACCTGGCCGGGATGAAGCGCCCACTTGCCGTCGTAGCCGAGGGCCTGGGCGCGCGTCGCCATCTCGCGGAACCCGTCGAGGTCCTTGATGAGCAGGTAGGGGCCGTCGATCGCCTGCAGGCCCGCGTCGCGCGCGGCCACGAGAATCGTCTCCAGCACCCAGTGCCAGTGATCGCCCGGATACCCGGGGATGGGCAGCCCCGCCGTCACCGTGGGGAGGCCGAGCGAAGCGGACATGTCGGCGGGACCGAAGATCAAGGTCTCGAGCCGATCCGAGGCGTGCGCGATCTCGTGCACGTTGCGCAGACCCGTCGCCGTCTCGATCTGCGCCTCGATTCCCAGCCGCTTGTCCAGACCCGTGTTCGTCTCGATCATGCGCAACATGTGATCGACGAACTTGACCTCGTCGGCGTGCTGGACCTTCGGGATCATCACGCAATCGAGGTAGTGCCCTGCGTTCTCGACGACCGTCTTGAGGTCGTCGGCCGCCCACTGGGTGTCGATCGAGTTGATGCGGACGACGACGGTCTTGCCCGACCAATCGTTGTTCTTGAGCGCATCGATGACGTTGCCGCGCGCCTCTTCCTTAGCGAGAGGAGCGACGGAGTCCTCGAGATCCATGAAGACCTCGTCGGCGGGGAGCGTGGGGGCCTTCGTGAGCATCTTGGGGCTCGAGCCCGGTACCGACAGACACGAGCGCCGTGCACGAGTGACGTCCAACTTTCCTCCTCGATGCCGCTATTCGACGTAGCCGAGACCGCGCAGGTGGTCGGCGATCTCGGTTTCCTCGTCAGAGGTTAGTCCGCTCTGCTCCGCTGTGTGCCCGCCTGAAACCAAGTGGCTGTCGTCGGTCGGTGTGCCCTGAGTCCAAGAGACGGCGGCCTTGGCGCCGACGAGGTCGGTGAGCACGGTTCCGTCGCGCGGAATCGCGCTCGTTACTCCGAGCGCAGCTTGCGCGGTGGGGCCGAGATCGATCAGTCGAGCCGGGTGCTGCAGAGGTCCGGGCTTCACCTGTGGTCCGGTCGCGACGATGACGCCCTCGAGGCGGTGATCGCCGGAGAGCCAGTCCGCGGCCTCGGTCGCTTTCTTTGCGTGGGTCAGGGAGTACAGGGGGGCCGGCACGAGTAGCAGATCGGGAGCGACGTCGAGAAAGCGGCCCGAGAGGACCTCTTCCTTGCGATAGATCTTCGCAATCGGATGATCTCCCGTCTCGGGGTCGGTGAAGGCAGCCAGCGAGGCGGCCAGGTCCTCGCGCACCTTCTCGTAATCACCGGGCTCGACCGTGCCTTCCGGCTCGCGCCCCTTGAGGTTGATCGACACGCCCTCACCCGTCGACACCACGCTCGTGTAGGCGCGCGTCGTGCTCCATTCCACCGGCGAGGCGGGTATCGAGATCTTGCCGTGAAGTTTTAGCAAGTCGTAGACGCGGCGCGCTATACGGCGCCCCGGCCCCCATCGCACGAGGTTGAAAGCAAAGGAGCCCCGCCCGAACTCCAGGAACCCGAGTTCGCCCAGGATGCGGTCCATCGTGCACGCGCGCGTGCAGGGCTGGTGACCGTGATCGGACATGAAGATGACGAGGTCGTCCGGGTCGGCCCGCTCCAACAGCGCGGCGAGGCCGTCGTCGAGCTGCCGGTAGATGCCTCGGGCCTGCGCCGCGGCGGCGGAGTCCTTCAGCTCGTCGTAGCGTGGGTGCTCCGGTGCCACGTGATCCATCAAGCAGTGTTGGATCCGATCCGTCGAGACGTAGACGAGAGTGGCGAGGTCCCACTCCGTGCTGTCGAGCAGGTATTCGAATGACTTCTGGCGCGCCGCAGTGATCGCTGCGGCTTCGGCGAGGAAGGGCTCGGGGCGATTGCGGAAAGTGGTCCAGCTCATTCCGTTTATGGGGAAGGGGGCCTTGGCGTCGAGTTCCTTTTGAAGGTCCACGGGATGCGTGTAGGTCCGCGCCGCGGGGAGAACGCCGCCCGCCACGACCTTGCCCTTGACCTCGGGCGCCGGAAAGGTCAGCGGGATGTTGGCGAGGATCGTGGTCTTATCCGCCGCCGTTAGATCCGCGAACACCGTGGGAGCCTTTATCGAGCGATAGCTGACCGGGAGCCTCCGGGATACTCCCGGCTTGTGTTCGAGGATGTCGAAGACTCCGTGACCGGCCGGATTCAGTGCCGTCATGAACGAGGGCCAGGCGCACCACGAGTGCGAAGGGATCGTCGACAAACAATCGCCGTGGGCTCCGCGCTCGATCATTCCCGCAAGGTTCGGCAAGAGACCTGCATCGAGAAGCGGTCGGAGAACCTTCCAATCGGCGCCGTCCCAGCCGATGATTAGCACTCTGTTTGCCAAGCAGCCTCCTTCGAGCGGCGGAGGTTATCCGATGCGTCGAAGCATCCTGGTTGTTGGTGCAGCGCTTGCCATTCTTATGCTTGCGCTGCCACAGCCGGCGTGGGCGAAGTCGTTCTCGCTTCCGCAGGCGCGGGTCACCGTCAGGGTGGATCCCTCCGGCGCGCTCTTGGTGAATGAGGACATCACGTACTCGTTCTTGGGCTCCTTCTCGGGCGGGTATCGAGAGATCCCCGTCGAGGAAGGGCAAACGGTCACCGAGATCTCCGTGCTGGAGCGCGGGGTCGCCTACGCGCCGGGGGCTTCGGCGGAGTTAGGAAGCTCGGGCGCCCCGTCAACATTCGGGGTCGCCTATCTCGGAGACCGCGTTCGTATCGTTTGGCATTACGACGCGAGCGACGAGATCCGGACTTTCACCGTTCGTTACACGCTGTCGCAACTGTCGGTTGCATACGACGACGCGATCGACGTCAACCTGCGGGTCTGGGGCGACGAGTGGGACGTGCGCGTCGATCGGCTCGAGGCCCGCATCGTTCTTCCTCGCTCCGTTCAGGGTGACGTGAGGGTTTGGGGCCACCCGGCCACCGTCGAGGGATTCACACAGCTGCTCCCCGGCAGCGAGGGCGCGTCGCTTTTTGCCACGAACGTAGCGGCGAACACGTGGGTCGAGATGCGTCTGCTCTTTCCTCGGCCCCCTCAGTGGCAACCGACGAACGCCCGCCTCGTCTCCGGGCCCGGGTTCCATTTGGTGCTTGCGGAGGAACAGGCGTTTGCGGAGGCCGCGGAGCGCGACCGAGCTCGCCTGCAATGGATACGCGACAACCTTCTGTGGCTTCTGCCGCTGGCTCTCTTACTTGTCTTTGGTCCCGCAGTAGCAATCGGCTTTTGGATTTGGTCGCGTTTTGGGAGAGAGCCCGCAGCACCGGTGGTACCGGAGCACATCATGGAGCCCCCGGGTGACGACGCGCCGGTGTTGATCGCCGCGCTGCTGGAGCCGTCCCATGGCCGCGCCACCGGAAACGGGTTTGCCGCAACGCTGTTCGACTTGATCCGCCGCAGGCACATAGATGCGATCCCGACCGTCACGGAGAAGAAGACGTGGGCGGGTCTCAAGCGGGACACAGTCGACGACCTGGCGATAAAGATGGGGTCGAAGGGTTCGGGCGATCTCGCCGCCTTTGAAATGCCGGTTTACGAGGCGATCCTCGCGGCCGTCCAGGGCCGCGACCGGCTTCTCTTGAGCGAGTTGAAGGATGTGATCAAGGCTGATCCCACGGCCTATCAGAAGCATTTCGAGAAATTCAAGAAAGCCGTCTTGGATGCGATCAAGAAAAGGGGCTGGTGGATCGGCGAGGGTTTCGCTCCCACCCTGATGGCGGCGCTCGTGGCCGGAGTTCCTACGGTCGGCTTCATCTGGTTAGCCGCCAACACCTACGATCCAACGAGCATCTTGCCGGTCGGGACCATCGTCCTGGGCCTTCTCGGGGCCGCCGCGGCTGTCACGGAGCTCGTCTTGATCGCCTTTCTGGTCTTGCGGCGCGGATGGGAACGCAGGTCGCAGGCAGGCGCCGACGCCGCCGCAAAGTGGGCCTCCTTCCGGAGGTTTCTGGTGGATTTTCCCGGGATCAAGGAGGCCGTGCCCGGATCGGTTGAGATCTGGGAGCAGTTCCTCTGTTACGGCATCGCGTTCGGGGTCGCCGATCGTGTGCTCGCGGCGGCGCAGCTGTACGCACCGCAGGATCTGGAGCGGCAGAGCTCCGTGTACTGGATCAGCGACGGCGGAAGCCTGGGCTCCGGACGATCCGCGTTTGCCATCTCCGACATCTCGACGGCCATCGCGTCGGCCGCGTCGCCTTCGAGTGGGGGCGGCGGAGGCTTCAGCGGCGGTGGCGGTGGCGGAGGCGGCGGGGGTGGTGGAGGTGCGTGGTAGTCACAACAGTGACAAAGCTTTTTGGAATCGTGTCCCTTGTCGGGGCGTTCTCACCTGCGATTAAGTAAGCGCCAGCGGAGGTGATGGCGATGCGGCGGCTAGCAGTCGGCGTGCTGAGCTTGGTCTTGCTCGCACCCACATCGGTGTGGGCGGGCCACCAATCGTCGTTCAACGCATCGGGAAGCTGCATTGAATACGCGGTCGGCATTCCGGTAGACGCCGCCAAGGCGCAGGCATTGGTCCCCGAGGGCTTCAACGTGCTTCAAGTCGGCGGCCGCGCTCTCGTGTCGACGTTTGCGCAGTCCTGCTCAACCTCGGTGGACGAAAGCAAACCGACGGAGACTGTGCTGTCGGGGATTTTCGTCTTCGTTGACCCAACGACCAGCCCCGGTGGCTGTCAGGCCTACGGCTTCGCCTGGGGAGACAGCTCCGCAAGCCCATTCTTGAAGGCCATGCGTCACCTGGGCTGGACGATGGAGGTCATCCCGGACTCGAATTTCGATCGCAACCAGACGACCGTCGCGGCGAGCGTTCCCTCACGATCTTGGCCCTGGAGCACCGGATCCAGCGCCGGGCTGCCTCCTCCGGCCCGAGTTCCGTTCGTATCCGTGCACTGCCATGTCGGTCCCAGCGGTTTGGTACGTCTCACGGTCACTCACGACATCACGGCGAGCCTCGGCGCAGGCCCAGTTGAAGTCGGCGACGGGGAATTGTGGAGCGATCTCGGTGCCGAATCCCAGACCACAGCCGGCGCGCTGTTTGAATTCACCTGGTCCGCCACGGCCGAGATAATTGAGTAGGAGCCTCTTCCGCGAGGAGGCCAGACAAAAACGCTTTGGTACACGTGGTACACGTGGTACACGCGTGGACCACATGGACCAGCCGTCTTTCCTTCGGCGCCGCTCTTATAAACGCTCTTGTGGAATTGTGGGCCTGTGTATCGGCGCTGGCGGCGCAGCTGTTTCAAATACGTCTTCGGAGCCCTGCTCCTATCTCTGATCTCGACAGCCTGCCAAGCGGGTGGCGCAGAAAATGAGTCCCGAGCTTCACCCACGATCGCGACGGCGACCTCTTCCCCGACCCCTGAACAGACGCCAACCCCGACCCCTGAAGCAAGTCCTCCCCAGCCGCACATCAACCCGAGGGACTGTTCTGACCGCGAGGCTGGCGAGCCATTGCCTCATCTTCGATCGGATGGCATCGGAAGAGTCAGGTTGGGGCTACCGGCGAAGACAGCAGTTGCATGTTTGACGCGAATCTTGGGCCAGCCCGACCGAGACAGCGGCTGGAGGAACGTCGGCGGCGCATGTCCTGCCTTTCCGGGGGACACCCGTTTCATTGGTTGGGAGAACCTCACCGTGACACTTGGGCTCATGATCGGGTTTGAGGGACGCGTTTTCGCCGGTTACACGGTGGGTCCAGGAAGCATCAGTCGCCTCCCGATTACGACGCGGCGAGGGATCAGCATTGAGTCAAGCGTTCGTCAGCTCCGACCTGCATACGCTGAGCGTTTGACAATCAGTAAAGCCGGGCCAGGCTCCCCCAGCCCTGGATTCTCAGTTCGAATTCACGGGGAGCCGCGCGGTCTCTACGACCACCGGCTCTTGAATGGAGACCTCACGTCGGTCAAGCCCTGGGGCCGGGTCCGCTCCATCAACGGTGGTCGGCAGTGTGGAGAATGACTTCGTCAGGCCGCCTGCGCAAGTAAAACCTATTCCTCGCCTTCGCGGCGGGCGGTGGCCAGGCGATGGGCGCGTAGCGCGAGCTGCAGCTTCAGCTTCTCCTCAGGATCGCGCAGCGACCAGGATGTCAACTTCTCGACCTGCTTTAGTCGGTAGCTAACGGTGTGTGGGTGCGCGAACAGCAGCTCGCCGGCCATCTTCACGCTGCCATCGGCCTGGAAGTAGGCCTCGAGCGTCTTGATCAAATCTCCCTTGCGTCGATCGTCGTAGTCGATCACCGGGCCGAGCGACTGCTGCACGAAACGTTCCAGCAACCCGGGTTCGACGCGCAGGAAGTGGTACAGCACCAACTCGTCGAAACGAAAGATCGGACCGGGCAAGTCGAGAGCGAGACCGATCTCGTGGGCCTCTCGCGCCTCTAGATACGCGCGCCGCACTCCCTCCAGACCGGGCTCGGGTCCGCCCAGACCGAACCTCCAGCCGCCCCCCAACTCCGCAACCAGCTTCTCCGGAACCGTGAGCATGTCGGCGAAGAGGTCGACCGGCAACAGGGCAATGGTGTGTTCGCCTTTCTGGAGCACGATGGGCTCGGCGGCCATCTCCGCGGCTCGCGCCGCGGCCGTGGACACCGACGCCTCCTTGGAGGGATCGCTCTCGGGGCCCAGCCCGACCAGGGCGAGGTAGCTGAGCGACAGGTCGTAGCCGAACAAATGGGCGCGCCGAAGGATGTCTTCCGGCGATGCCTCTGTCCCATAGAGGAGATCGGCGAGAAACTCTCGCCTCGCGCCCTCCTGCTCCCGCACGATGGCCCGCTGCGCGCGCGAGTAAGCCTGCGCCACCGCGGTCGAGATCTGGTCGGTGTAGCGCATGATCGAGCGAGCCAGCTCGATCGTCGCCTCGAGGGCGTTGCTGGGGGCCTCTCTGCATTCCTGCGCAAGGACATCCCAACAAACTCGGGACACGGTTCGGTAGGCGTGCAAGACATCGTCCAGGGGGATCGCGGCCTCGGCGCGCCGGGCACCCACCCGCTCGATGGTCTCCAGCTCATCGCGGCGAATCTCCCGGCCCTGACTGAGCACCTGGGACAACGTCTCGACGTTCGATCGGACGGCCCCCTTGACCTCGTCCATCAGGGGATCGCCGGATCGGGCATAGGAAGGCACGTTCTCCCAGATGGCCTCCGAAGCGAGATCGACAACCTCGTCGAGACGCGACAAGAACGAATCGACGATCGGCCGCAGGACCGCGGGGTCGGCCATCAAGCCGGCGACACAACCTTCTGCAGGACACGGCCCAGAGCGTCGCTGGCCTCGGCCAGCAACTCCTCGGATATTCGCGCACCCTCGGACACATCGGAGGGATCGAGCGCGGCGACGAGGGCCGAATCCCCCGTCTCGCGCACCACGAAGTTGCATGGTAGGTGCACCGCGACCTGCAAGTCGGAATCGAGCTGGCGATGCGACACCGCCGAGTTGTAGACCCCCATGATCAGGTACTGCCGCTCCGGTCCGCTTGCCGGACCCAACAGGCCACCCACGTTCATCTCGGTGAGGATAGAGAAGCCCTCGCCACGCAGTGCCAAGCGCGTTCGGATCACTGCCTCGTCGTAACCCTCGGCGACCTCGACGCTGTAGCCGTAGTCGGTCATCCGCACCTGCCCCCCGATCCGGCAAATCCGCCGCGCACTGCAGCCAGAAGTCCCCTACGGTACCTCGATGCCCATCGTCGCCGTCCCAAACGTCTCCGAGGGTCGCGACCACCAGCTCATCGACCGGCTGGGCGAAGTCCTCCGCGGCGGGGGCGCACGGGTTCTCGACATACACGCTGATGCAGCCCACCACCGCAGCGTCTTTACCGTCACGGGATCCGGCGAGGATCTGGGTCGCGCTGTGCTTGCGTTGGCAGGCGCGTGCAAGGAGCAGCTCGACCTGCGCGAGCACTCCGGGATGCACCCGAGGCTCGGAGCTCTGGATGTCTGCCCCTTCGTCCCACACGACATGCCTATCGATGAAGCCGTCCATCTCGCCCATCGAGTCGGCGAAGCAATCGCAGACAACCTCGATCTACCGATCTATTTCTACGGCGCCGCGGCAAAACGACCGGAAACGAGAGAGTTGCCGGATCTCCGCCGTGGCGGATTAGACGTGCTCACGGAACGAGCCCTCGGCGACCTGCGCCCGGACGAAGGCCCGCGCTCGATCGACCCTCGCTATGGCGTCGTCTGCGTCGGAGCTCGTGATGTGTTGGTCGCGTTCAACGTTTGGATCGACGCCCCGGCTGAGCGCGCCGATGAGATCGCATCTCGAGTTCGTGCACAAGGCGGAGGATTGCCCGGACTTCGCGCGCTGGGAATCGCCGTCGACGACAGCCGGTCTCAAGTTTCAATGAATCTCACAGATCCCGATCAGGCGGGGATAGACCACGCCTTCGAAGCTGTGGCGACGGCCGCCAACGAACTAGCCATCCCTATAACTGCGACCGAGATAATCGGCTTGGTCCCAGAGAAGTTTCTGCCAAAGGCAAATGCAAAAGCGGCCCGGCTCCTCATCGAGCCGGGCCGCTCTCTTGAATCCGCGTTGGCTACCTAGCGGCCGTTCTCTTGCGGGCCGTCTTGCGACGCGTGGCCTTACGGGCCGGAGCCTTGCGAGCTGTGGCCTTGCGGGCCGTGGTCTTGCGCGCCGCGGTCTTACGACGCGCGGTCTTCTTACGAGCTGGCGCCTTACGGGCCGTCGTCTTCCGACGAGTGGCCTTGCGGGCCGTGGTCTTGCGCGCGGCCGGCTTGCGGCGGGCCGTCTTCTTGCGAGCCGGTGCCTTGCGGGTCGACTTACGAGCCGTCGACTTTCGGGCCGTGCTCTTACGTGCCGTCGACTTACGAGCCGTGCTCTTACGCGCTGTTGCCTTACGAGCCGTGCTCTTACGAGCGGCAGACTTCCTGCGTCCAGTCGTCTTTTTGACTGCCACCCCCGTCACCTCCGTTCCGTGGTCCCCAGCGAGATCAACTTCGATCTCGACTCCCATCCCACGCGGTTTGCGTGCGATTACTGCTTAACGAAACGCGAACGCGCACGCGAAACTTTGCGTTCAATGAGTTATTAGGCACGATTCGGGCGCAACGTGCAAGTATTTTACAAGAATTCATTTTTGCGCAGCGGACTCCGTTTAGGTACGGAAAACCGCATTCAATTAGCGAATGACGCTACTTACGACGCCTCGCGCAGACGTCGCAGTGTCCTCTCTTTGCGTAGACGACGGCGCTCACGTTCGGAAGTTCCGCCCCAGATTCCAAACTGTTCTTTGTTATTGAGCGCGTACTCGAGACAGTCGAGTCGCACTTCGCATTGCGAACACACTGCACGCGCGGCGCGCGATGAACCGCCGCGCTCGGGAAAGAAGATCTCGGGATCGACCTCGGTGCAACGCGCTTTCGTCTGCCATTCCAGCGGCTGCAATAACTTGGTTGTGATCCGCTGCATCCCCGGCCCTCCCCATTCGGTCTTCCCCAACCGATCGGAACGGCCCGGAGGTCGTCCCGAATCACATTGTTGTAATTCTACGCGTGGAATTTTGAATCGCGCAAGGGGGCTGACCTGCGTCTTTAGAGAACGCGAACTCTTACTCGGTTTTCAGCAACTCGAGAACGTCGCGAATAACCGCGGAGGTGTCGCGCTTGTTGCGAGTGCGCGCGGCTCCCGCTTGTTTCGCGATCCACTCGTCTTGATCACGCTCCAACAGGATGAGAACCGGGACATTTGCCAGGCGGCCGTCGCTCGACATGTCCTTTGCAAGAGCGAACCCACCGGCGCTTCCCGTTTGGAGATCGACGATCACCGCAGAGGGCGTTTTGGTCTGCATTAAGGTCCAGGCGTCCCGAGCATCGTTCGCCACGGAGACTTCGATCTCAGGTGGGAAGCCGAACTTTGCCTCGTTGATGATCGCGTGGTCGTCGCTCACCACAAAGACCCTCACCGGACGCGGCGCGGCTTCGGCGGCCACGACTCTCCTCTCTTAGGGAGCTAGGTCCGCAGCGCGAGGTTCGGTTGCCTTTATCTGATCGGCCACGTCTCGAAGGAGTCCTTCGACGTCGAGATCAAAGCCTGTGCCCATGCCTCGCAATTGGCTCAGGGCCCGTGCGAAGTGGGACGCCGCCGCCTCTGCCTCCGCCGCCGCCTCACCTATGACCGTCGAATAGTGGCGGGCGAAATACGCGCCGCAGAAAGGGCAGCGACCGGGCGCATCGGAGTCGCTCCCGATCTGCGACAGCAGAAATGTTCTGCCACAAGTTTTGCAGCGGCCTTCGATGTTCATCTGGGCTCTCCTTTGGGCATGGGGTCGGATGATAGTCGACCTATTCCGAGGGCCACTAGGAAAGAAAGCGCGAACGAGGGCAGGGACGCGTTCATCCATCCCGTCGGCTCGCCGCCCGAGCGGGCGAAGACATCCGACATGAAGCCCGTCCACCATTCGGGCCCCGTCGGCGCGATCCAGTGATAGACGGCAAAGCCCACGACCCACGGAGCGAACGCGCTCCAACGAACTCCCGCGGTGTACCAGTAGCGGCCGCCCGTCTGATACAGGGAGTCGACCTGCAGCCGTCGCCTGCGGATGACGAAGTAGTCGGCCGCGAAAATGCCGAACAACGGAACGAAGACCGAGCCGATCAGAAATAGGAACGCCTCGTATCGCTGCATTGTCAGCCACGCGGCCAGGATCACTCCAATGACGGAGATCGCCCCGATCAACAGGCGTTGCGAGGCACGGGGCCAGATGTTCTGCAACGAAACGGCTCCGGAGTAGATATCGGCGAAGGCTTCGTCGGTCTCCCCCACGAGGAGTCCTAGCAGGAACAAGAATCCGGCGAGGGAGCCCCCTGCCACTGCGAGTATTCCTCCCGCGATCGCGGCGGGATCCGGCGCGGCCCCCGCTCCGAGCACGAGCATGGCGCCGAGCGCATACAGCCAGATGTTGGCCACGAGGTAACCGACAAAAGTCCCGCGGAATGCCGCACGAGGCCGGCGCGCGAAACGGCCGTAGTCGGCGACCAACGGGAGCCAGGAGATAGGCATCGCTATGACGAGATCGAGCGCCTGGCCGAAGGTGGGAAAGCCGCCGGCGCCGGGAGCGCGCAACGCCTCGCCTATCCCATCGGATGTGACAAGCAGAATCGTTATCGCGAGGGAGATGCCCGCGATCAGCCACGCCCCGAAGCGTTCGAGCCAGACCCGAGTCACACCGACGGGTCCCCACCACGCGAGGGCGGTGCAAACGATTGCGGCGATCGCCAGCCATAGGCCTCGGGCGGAGAAACCGAAGATGCGCTGAGCCACGACATCGGCCACGTACGACATCGCCCAGAACCCAACGGCCGTCCAGCCGATCAGCTGCAGAGCATTTAGCGCGCTCGGAACCCACGACCCTCGTACTCCCAAGACGGGACGGAACAACACCATCGTTGGAATTCCGTGGTCGGCGCCGGCTACTGCGGCGAGCGCGAGCAGGGCAACTCCGATCACCGAGCCGATGAGGATGGCCCACAGCGCGGTTACAAACCCGAGGCCGGGCACCAACAGCGCGCCGGTTACGAGGACGAGCAGCCCGATGCCGAGGTCTCCCCACAGAACCGCGAGGTCGAGGGCCGACAGCCGCCGGTGTTGGATGGGAACGGGCTCGATGCCGAAATCAGGCAGCGCTTCGATTCGCTCCAGAACGTCAGCCACGAGAATTGCCTCCCTTCGCGGGTCTTAACCCGATCAGGTTCGAGGGGTCGCCTTGTGGCCTCTCAGCCCGGCCGTCATTACCGACGGCCGGGCTCCCCCGGCTTACTGCTTCAACCTTATACGAGGTCCTTCCGCACGATGTCGACGGCCTGCTTGATGTTGCGCAGCTTGGTCTTGGCCTCCTCGACCGACCGCGTCTTCAGGCCGCAATCGGGATCGACGAACATCTTTTCCGCGGGAATGTGCTTCAACGACTTGCGAATGCCCTCGACTATCGTCTCGACCGGCTCGATCACGTGCGAATGGACGTCGACGACACCGAGGCCGATGTACTTCGAGAACGGATTGTCGAAGAACTCCTCCAGCAGTGCGTATTCGGAGTTGGCGAACTCGAGGTCGATGTGATCGACCGGAATCTCAAGCATCTTGGGGTAGGCGTTATGGAAGTCCCCGTAGCAGATATGGGTGATCGTGTGGGCCGTCAGCGGCTCGGTCACGATCGCCATGGCCTCGATGACGAGGTCGAGCTCGTCCATGCGCGTCGAGGCCGCGGGCTCGTCGATCTGTATGAACCTCGCGCCCGCCCGCTCCAGATCGAGGGCCTCGTCTCGAATGACCTTCGCTAAGTCCAGAACGAAGTCAGGACGAGTCGCATAGTGCTCGTTGAAAGACCAATCACAGATCGTGTAGGGGCCGGTAAGCATCCCCTTCACGGGCTTGTCGGTGAGCGACTGTGCGAACTTCCACCAGTCGACGGTAATGGGATGGTCGCGGCCCACGGGGCCGGTCGCGATGGGTTTGCGGTAGTAACGGTTTCCGTAGGAGCGGACGAGGCCCCCGATCTCGAGGCCGGGCATCTCTTCCGCGAAGTAGGCCACCATGTCCCCTCGGTACTGCTCGCCGTCGACCACGAGATCGGTCTCGATCGAGTTCTGGAAGTCGATCCACTCGCGGGTGGACTTCTCCTCCAGCTCGCGCAGCGCGGCACGATCGATCTCGCCGCGGGCGAACTGGCTGCGCGCCGCGGTCAGGTAGTCGGGCTTGGGAAGGCTGCCGACCGAGGTCGTCCACAAGCCTGTGCCCGCGAGATTCGGCTCGCTCATTTCGCACTCACTTTCTGCGCCGCCTCGCCCAATCGCTGGAGCTTGGCTCTGGCTTTCTCACGTGGAAGGAATTCGAGTCCCGCCGAGGGAGCGACGCGGAGCCGCTCCGCACCGAGCTGCGCGGCCAGATTGTCGATGGTCTGCGTGAGCTCGGTCGTGTCCTCGAGCCTTGTGTTCCGCGCGTCGACTATCCCGGCTTGAAGCTTCTTTCCCTGCGGTAGGTCGGCGATCAGCTGCTCGTTCTCGGGCCCCGCAATGAAGTCAAGTGCGAAAACGCTCGCCGGGAGGTCGAAAAGCTCGGCCCCCAGACGCTTTGCGTCGCCGAAATAGGTGGCCAGTGTGACCTCCACGTCTTTCAGTTCGGCGATGACGAGGTCGAGGGCGCGGCGGGCAAGCGCGAGATCCTCGGGGGCCTGAAGCAGCGCCGGCTCGTCAATTTGTATATGCGCGGCGCCCGCGGCCGCCAGCTCGAAGGCTTCCTGGGCCAGCACGCGCGCCAGGGCTTCGACGAACTTCTCGTGATCGCCATAGTGCTCGTCGATCGAAAGACGGGCGAAGCTGACCGGTCCCGGGATCACCGCCTTCACCGGTTTGGTCGCGACCGAGTGGGCGAACTTGAACCCGTCCAGGGAGGAGGGGCCCGCCCAATCGACCGGCCCCACACAGATCGGGCGGCGGTAATAGACGTTGTTGTCGAACCAGCGAAGCAGGCCGCCGATCTCGAAACCGGCGAACACCCGAGCAAAGGGCGTGAGGATGTCCTCCCAGCGGACGTGGCCGTCGGTGATGAGGTCGACGCCGGCGTCCTCTTGCTCCTTGATGACCTCCGCGGCGAGCTCTTCGAAGGCACGCCGCAGATCCTCTTCGGTCTTCGCGCCGCTCTCGATGCCATGGAGCGTCTTGCGCAAAGTGAAAGGTCGACCCTCGTCCGGGGGCTTGGGGTAGGACCCCACGACGGTTGTCTCGATCGTCACTATTTCCTCCCAAACAAAAAGGCCTCGCTCCCGGAGGAAGAGGCCGTTTCGATCTCGTCCCGCTCATCCATCCGGGATTCGCACCTGCCACCCTCGGTGGTTGCGGCGGGATCAACGGGCCGGTCCCTCCCCCGCTCTAGATGAGCGCAGGCATCATATCGCCGGGGGGCCGAGCGCCGGTTTCATTGGGATGCACGGCGCGCATAGAGAACGCCACTACCCAATGAATGAGGTGGGAGGGAGTTTTAGAAGTGAGCGGACTCGCCGCAGGCGCAGGAGCCCTTGGCGTTCGGGTTGTTGATCGTGAAGCCCGACTGCTCGAGCGTGTCGAGATAGTCGATCTGAGCCCCGCGCAGATAGGGAGCGCTCATGCGGTCCACCCGGATCTCCACGCCGTCGACGGCCGAGATCACGTCGCCATCCATCTTGCGGTCGTCGAAGTAGAGGGCGTAGCGAAGACCGGCGCACCCACCGGGCTGTACGGCCACTCGGAGCGCGTACTCCTTGTCGGCGTGCTCCTCGGGGGCCGCGGAGATCTCACGGTCCAAGAGCTCGGTGACCTTGGACGCGGCCGAGGCGGTGATACCGATGGTGGCCTCTTCGGTCATTGCCACGGGCACTCCTCCTTGTCACCCACTAATCGGATTCAACAGGACTCATCTTACTCAACAGCTAGTGGATGGCGATCCATTCCAGCACCAGCAGGGCGGCCACGAGGAGGACGATGCCCCTCATGAGCGGGCGCAGCCGGGCAAAGCCCTGAGGAGGAGGATCGAACGCCAGCGGTATAAGAAAGAGGAGAGCGGCGACCGCCGCGCCTGTCAGGGCCGCTCCGAGCACGAACACGTGCCAGATCTCGTGAGGGTTCATGGCTGAGGGCGCTCAGTATGCTCGGCGGCCCGGTGATAATCCTTCCGCTCGTACTCGTGATCGCCGGCGCGCTCGCAGTCGCTCGGGGCGGATCCCTCCAGTCTCTGGCGGCCACTCGTTTCGAGCTCGGGCCCGTCCTCTTCTTTGGGCTCGCCTTGCAGCTCGGGTTCGACATCTGGGCCCCGGCCTGGCTGACGCGTGAGGGGGCGCTGGGGATCCTGATCGTGTCGAACGTGGCCGTGGTCGCCTTTCTGGCGATGAACCGAAGGTTGCCGGGGTTATGGCTGGGGGCGTTGGGGTTGTTCATGAACCTGATCGTGATCGGGGCGAACGGGGCGATGCCGGTCGGGGTCGAGGGGGCCCGGAGGGCGGGCTTGGAGCCGCCTCCGGTCGAGGGCACGGTCAAGCACGAGCGCGTCGACGAGGACACGAAACTGCCGTGGCTCGCCGATGTCATCCCCTTGCCG
>JBHELF010000106.1:0-4010 GCA_046263155.1 Actinomycetota bacterium | reverse complement strand
TTTGGCGATCGGCCAGCTACACGGAGCTAGGGAAGGATGTCGTCTATTGCAGCGACGAGCCGATCGATTGCGTCGTGGAGCCTCGGGACGAGGTCACCGGTCAAACGCTCGGTGGCCTCATTGATGTCGTCGACTGCGGCGAGAGCTCGCCTGACCGCCTGAGTGTCGGTCACGTCGTCCAGTGCCTCGGAGACCTCATCAACGATCTCTCGTAGCTCGTCGATCGCCGCCACCCGTTCCGCAATTCGGTCGAGTGCATCATTGGTCCTCGACAACAGCTCGTTGAGCTCCTTAACGATGCCCTCGTCGTCGATCCGGTCCACGAGGTCGCTGGTCCGAGAGATTGCATCCCGAGCTCTCTCCAGCGCTTCCTCGGTTTCGACGAACCGATCGATGTCCTCCTGAACCTCCTGCAACATCTCACGGGCCCTCATGACCACACGCTCATCGCCGACCACGCGATCCAGCAGGTCTAGCGAGTCATTCGTTAACTCGTCGACCCGGCGCACTAGATTTGTCTCGTCGATAACGTCGGAGACTCGCTCCAGCGCATCCTGCGACCTCGCCAGCGTGTCGCGCGCCTGATCCACAAGCTCGCGGATGACTCTGGGCTGTCCCACGTCCTCGGTGCCGTTACCGCACGCGACCGCGCCCAGAGCCATTAACGCAATAAGCGCAACTACCGAAAGTCCCCTCTTCATATCCGCCCTCCCTTTCTAGACCGCACTCCGTCCGTCCCTTTGGATGGCCGTGTTGAAGTCATCCTAGGTAAAGGGATAGGGCAGCGTCTGTCCAGCGCGAGACAAAAAAACTGTCAAATTGGTGACAAAGGGGTTGACTTAGGCCTTGATCCTCTTCCTCAGAAGATCAGGTCGTTTGATGACGATCCTTCTGCCGTCGAATTCAAGATAACCGCGTTCCTTGAAGGAACGCAAGATCAAATTCACGCGCTGACGCGACCCGCCGACCATGCCCGCGAGATCAGTTTGCGTGAGTTGAATGTCGATCACGCGGTCCTCACCTTGCGGCGATCCTCTTTGATCTGCAAGTACCAACAGAACTTTCGCAACGCGTTCCGGGAGATGAAGAAACGCGAGATCGGACACATGCTCGGTTGTGCGGCGAACCACTTTTCCCAGGGAGCGAACGAGCGCTTGCTCGAGCTCGGGCTTTTGCGAAATCAGCTCTGCGAGCGTCTGACGATCAACGACGAGGACGGTCGTCTCCTGAAGTGCTTCGGCCGCTGCGGAGCGCGGCCCCCCGTCCAGAACGGCAAGCTCGCCAAAGATGTCGGGAGGTCCGACGGTGGTAAGCACCATCTCCTCGCCGTCTGGAGAATTGACCATGACCTTGACGAGACCCTGGGCCACGACGAAGACGGAGTCGCCGAGCTCTCCCTGATTGAAGATCGTCTGTCCCTTGTCGTAGGAACGCTCGACGACCCGTTCGGAGAGATGCTTCAGGTTGTCGTCACCGAGTTCCGCGAACAGCGGCGATTGCCGCAATAGGGATTCGGCTTGCTCGGGTTTCATCGTTGACCTCTATCTAAACAGTTACCCGTCCGCCACAGGCATTTACGGGAGCAGACTACATCTGACACAATCGGGCGTCCCTCTCGAGCGGAGTCAACCCGGGCGCAATGGTGCTTTAGATGGAGATCTTCAGTTCCCCATCCTTCTTCGTGACCTACGCGGTGATTCAGACGGTCATCTTCCTTCTGCTGATCCGGTTCCTGGACCTTTACGAACACGAGCCGTTCTCTCTTCTGGCATTGATGGCCCTATGGGGCGCTGTGGGCGCGACCGGAATCTCGATCTTCGGCAACGAGGTCTTCGCGGATGTGATCTCGGAAGACGTCTATGCCGTCTTCGGCGCGGCGATCTCGGCCCCCATCATCGAGGAGTTCTCTAAGGGTTTGGCTCTGCTTCTCGCATTTGGCCTTTCATCGTGGGCGCACCGACGGTTCGGATCGCTGGAGCTCCACGGTGTGACCGACGGCATCGTCTACGGCGCTGCCATCGGACTCGGCTTCGCGTTCACCGAGGACATCTATTACTTGCTCGACAGCGCCGCGCAGGAGGGACTGCGTGAAGGCATCGTCATCTTTCTGCGCCGTCGTGACTTCTTCGGCACGGGCATGCTTCATCACGCGATCTTCACGGCAACGTTCGGAGTGGGGCTGGGCCTGGCCACTTGGGCGCGCAGTTCGATCGGCCGCATCACTTGGGCTCTGTCGGGTTTCGTTCTCGCGATGCTCCTGCACGCGACCAACAACGGGCTCGTACAGCTCATGCTGGTTCGACGCTTCGGGTTCGATTCGACCGTCAACGCGATCAGCACGCAGGAGTTCACGCCGGCGATGGACGCAACTATCTCGAGCACCAGACAAGCGATGCTTGTGCTCGACTATGCCGTCGCGGTCGCATTCTTCGTCGGCATCGCTTTGTGGCTGTACCACCAGCGCAAGGTCATTCGGGCGGAGCTTGCCGACGAGGCCGACTCAGGGCTGATCGACCCGCGCGACGGGGAGCTGGTGCCGTCCTACTTCCGCCGGGTGCTCTGGTACTGGCAACTGACTCGTATCGGCGAGCTGGAGCGTGTGCGTGCCGTCCGGCGACTACACATCGAGCTCGCGAAGCTCGCACTGGAGAAATGGGTCCTTCGCCGCCGCGGTGGAAATCCGGAAGCCGTGACGCGCAGTCGCCAGCGCATCGCGACCCTCAAGGCTCAGGGCGCGGTGGACGTGTACGCTCCCTCGGTCTGACAACGAGGTAGCCAATGGCGAAGCAAAGATCGACGACAGAGCGCGTAATGGATCTGCTGCGAACGGTTCCGTTGTTCTCGGCTTGCAGCAAGAAAGAATTCTCCTTGATGGCTCAAATTGTCGAGGAGCACGAGTTCGGTGCGGGCGACGTGATCTGTCGTGAGGGCGATACCGGGCTCGGTCTCTACGTGATCATGGAAGGCGAGACCGAGATCCAGGTGGGCGGGAAGACCCAGCGGCAGTTGGGACCCGGAGCCTTCTTCGGCGAGATCGCCTTGCTCGATGGGGGGCCGCGCACGGCAACTGTGATCGCAGAGACCCCCGTGCGACTGCTGACGATTCCGGCGTGGAGCTTTAACGCGGTGCTGAAGAGTCAGCCGACGCTGGCGATCAAGATGCTGCAGGAGATCTGCCGCCGCATGCGCGCGGACCAGTCCTCCATCCGCACCTAGTAACTTCTTTCTATTCGGGGCGTAGCGCAGCTTGGTTAGCGCGCAGCGTTTGGGACGCTGAGGTCGCCGGTTCGAATCCGGCCGCCCCGACTCCTCTCAGAGCTTCCCGAGAAAAAGGGCGCCCCTGCTTTCGCAGGGGCGCCCTGGAAGACCCGCCGGCCGCTCTCAGGGGTTTTGTTCCGGAGGGTTCTTCACGCTGTCGTCCCAGTACACCGTCTCCTGGACATTGCTCGTTTTGAAGCCCTTGATCGCCCAGAAAACGCTCTTGCTGAAGCGGTGCGCGTTGATTCCGTAGTAGCGGTTGTCGACGCTGGTGTCGGCGATCAAGACATCGCCCTTGTCGAATTCCGACAGGTCGATCCCGGCTCCGTAATCGCCGAAGAAGGGTACTTCCGTCTCCGTGTCTTCCGCGGTGATGACATTGCCGACGATCCTGAGGTTGATGTCGCGTGCGGAGCGAGCGTAGATGCCGTGCAGCGACTGCGACGGGAACATCTCGTTCTCGACGAGCGCGATCTTATTGTTCTTCAGCTCTACGAGTCCGCGATTCGTCCCGGTGTGGCGCTCGTCCCGAGCGTTGAATACCTCGACACCCAGACCTGCACCCGACAGCTGGTTCCCGATGATGTGCACGCGAGTGAAGTGAGAGTGGGGCTTGTTTAGCTCCTCGTTTCTCTCGGAAGCAGCCGTACGGTCGTTGGCCGAGTGCGCCGTGTCTAGATAGGCCAGCGCGTAGTAGGAGTGGCCACGATCTTGTTGTTGAGGATCCACACCTCGTGCCAGCGCTTGCTGTG
>JBHELF010000105.1:0-7718 GCA_046263155.1 Actinomycetota bacterium | reverse complement strand
CGATCGTCGGCAGGCTTCTCCACGAGCTGCTGGCAGGTCGGGCAGCTGAAGGCATAGCTGCTGTTGTCGCGGGGCGCGCCCATCCTCAAGACGATGTCCTCCGCGGTGAGCTTGACCTCTCCGCAGACCGGACATGTCGCCTTGATGGTGACCATCTGCCCTACCCCTTCCGTGTTGTTTCTCTAGCCGTCAGTGGAGTTATCGGGCCAAACGGCGAGAAGGTTTAGCTCTTTTGCTGTCCTCCCGGTGACTCAAATCGGACATTTTGGAGGCGGATGGCCTGCTCAAAGCGGCCGCCCCACTACTCGGGCGGTCGAGCTATTGGCCGTTGCGCTCGTAGCGCGCGGCGATGGCAGCCGCGAGTTCTTCCGCCCGCGCGCGCAGCGACTCGGGCCGGATGTCGCGGACGCCGTCGCCGAGACGCAGCAGGAGGGTGGCCGCCCAGCGAGGACCTCCGCTGGCCAGCTCGACCCGCGTCCATCCATCTGACATCTGTTCGACCGCACGCACGGGGTAGTAGTCGGTGAACCAGCGCGCGACGTCGGGCGACATTTCAATGGTCATAAGCGCTTCGTCGTCTCGGCTCATGAACGCGCCCCGATAACGCTCGGGATCAAACTCGCGGGGGGTCCGGGCGGCCTCGCGAAGTAACCGGACACTCTTCATTCGATCGACGCGAAACATCCGTTCCGCGTCGCGCAGGTAATCCCATCCGATGAGATACCAACGACCCAGTGCCTCCAGGAGTCCCCAGGGATCGACATCCCGTTCGGAGAGTTCGCCGCGAGTCGCCGCGAAGTATTCGAGGCGCACGCGTTTCTTGCGACTGAGCGCCTCCTGGAGGGTCTGGAGGTGTAGTCCCGACGCGGGCTCAACCGCGACCTCGACCGGCGCCGGTCCCTCCGGTGTCTCGGTACGGAGTGCACCGACCAACTTGTCCAGCGCCCGACGAAGGGCATCCGCCTGCTCCATGCCGGGTAGTTCGGCGAGCGCGGTCGCGCCCGCTAGAAGGGAGAGAGCCTCCGCGTGCGTCAGCCTGAGAGGAGAGGAGAAGTAGTCGGCCGTGCGCACGTAGACCCGGCCCTCGTCCATCGAGATGTCGATCAGATCCCCCGGTCCGTAACCAGGCAGGCCGCAAAAGAACACTAGATTGAAGTCGTCGACCAGTTCCTTCGTCGACGTGCCGAACATCTGGGCAAGGTCGGTCAGCTTGATCCCCGGATTGCGAATCGCGTAGGGAAGAAGCAGCAGGATCCGCCGCAGGCGGTCGGTGAGGCGCTTGCTTTCAACCATCATTGCGCGCCAGGTACGGGGTCAGGTGATCCAGGAGACGAGCGCGCGCCTCTTCTGGCTCGAGGATTTCGACGGCAGGACCAAACTCCAGTGCCCAGCTGATCAGCCGGTCGATGTTGGCCTCGGGAAGCTCGACGTCGAGCGCTCCCGCGGGCGCTTCGCGGGACCGCGTGGCCGACAGGTTCTGCTCCGCCCACCACCGCAGCTCGGCATCGAAGCGGACGACCGCGGTGGCCCCCGACTCACCGAGCTCCCAGGCCTCCAGCGCGGTGTGCGAGTCGATGTCGAACGAAGGGGGCACCGAGTACTCGCCGGGCAGCATTGTTGCGTCCGAGGAGAACCTCGCCAGCTTGAAAGAGCGCACGGCATCGCGATCGTGATCGCGACCTACGAGATACCAGTGACCTCGCCGGTGCACGAGTCCGTAAGGATCCACCGTTCGCCTCTGGCGAGCTCCGTCGGCGCTCTCGTAGACGAACTCGAGCACGCGGTGCTCAACGACGGCCTCGAAGATCGGAGCGAGTACGGGTTGCTCGGCGGCCAGGTCCGCGCCCCAAACGACCCGCGGCGCCGCGATCGGTCCCATGCGCTCGTCGAGGGCAAGTTTGAGCCAGCCGCGCTCTGCCTCCTCGCCGCTTCCCAACACCGCGGCGGCCGCGATGCGAAGAGCCGCTAGCTCATCTGCCTCCAAGTTCAACTCGGGGAGGTAATAGCGTGACTTCTTGATGATGTAGCCGTCCGGTTGGGGGGCCAACGGATCGGTTACGACCGTGTCGATAGGGATTCCCAGCCAGCGCAGGGTGACCTTGTCTCGCTCGAAGCCCCGGCGGAATGCATCTTCGGTGGGTTCGTCCCCGTACCCGGCCACCTGTTCACGGATCTGCTCCGCCGTCATCGGACGAGCGGTTTCCAAAAGCGCAGCGATCAGATTTACAAGCCGCTCGATGCGCTGGGTCAAACGAGAGTGGCTCCGGCCCAAGCTCCCGCTGCGCAGGCGGCCCCGAAGAACTCCGGTATCTCGTCGATACTGCGGCCCATCGATGTGGGCCTGAGCCCACGCTGGCTAAGCAGATCGAGGCCGGGACCCGCGGCGGCAAACACGAGCCGATGTCGTCGGCAGATCCCCGCGTCGTCGAGCTGCCTGATGATCGCGTCGCGCTCGGAGGGTGGCAGTTTCGGAACCACGACCTCCGTCGGCTCCCTGGCCGCAATGCCGAGCGCCGCCAAACTGTGTTCGCTGACACCTTGGTGGCGCGACCGAGCGTCGGCGAAGGATATGCGCAGGCACGCTATGGAGCGGCCCTGGAGCGCCGTCGCCGCGTCGAGCACCTGGCCCTGCTCCATGCCCGTGAACCCCAGTCGCGTCGAGGTTCCCACTATCCCGGGCCCCATCGCTGCGATCGCCACGTCGACTTTGCCGACCACCTTCAATGCGCATAGTCCGCTGAACACGTTGACCGCTTCGAGCTCCCCTCCAAAGGCGTGACCTGCCGTGCAGGTGGTGTCGAGCAAATCCGCGCCCCGCATCTCTTCGACGAGGTTGCTCCACTTGAGGGGCAGCGCGGCCCCGTCGGTCATCAGATATCCGATGCGAGCTTTAGGCGCCGCCGCCCTGATGCCGGCGGCCACCGCCGCCACCTGCGAGTGCAAGCCGCACACCACCACCGGCATGCCGTCCAGTGAGGTGACGGACGTCAGCGAGTCGTGATGCGGGCTCTCGGGCGCTTCGACGGCGCCCACAGGCATCTGCCACGGCGTGTAGCGCAGTTTCATGATGTGTCCCGGCGCGGCAGCGGCAGGGCCCGGCCCGTCGAGGTTCCACAGCACGAAGGCCTCTCCGCCGGTGCCCAGTTCGAGGTCGATCCCGACCGTATTGATCACGACGCGATCCCCGGGTTCGAGGGGGCCCAGCATCGCCGGGAACCCAACCGCGGGAAGAATCTCGTCATCGATCGCGACGGTCGACCGGATCAGGTCCTCATCGCGGCTGATCACGTCGACGATCTTGCCCTCCCGAAATACGGACATCAGAGAGATGCAATCAGCTTGCTGACTCGTTCATCGACGGAACGGAAGGGATCCTTGCAGAGAACGGTCCGTTGAGCCTGATCGTTCAGCTTCAGATGCACCCAGTCGACCGTGAAATCACGGCGCTTTCGTTTGGCCGCCCGAATGAACTCCCCACGCAGCCGCGCCCGCGTCGTCTGAGGGGGCTCCTGGGTGGCCCTCTCAATGTCTTCTTCCTCGCACATGCGTTCCGCCAAACCGCGACGCTCCAGGATGTAATACAGCCCACGTTTTCGGTTGACATCGTGGTACGCAAGGTCCATCAGAGCGATCCTCGGGTGGGCGAGCGAGATGTTGTGGCGGTCCTTGTACTCCTCGACAAGTTTGCGCTTGGCAATCCAGTCGAGCTGTCGGTGCAATTTGCTCTGGTCTTCCTCGAGGTGGACCATCGCGTGTTCCCACATGCCGGCGATTGTCTTGAGCACGTGATCATCCCGGTGATCGACCCAGCGAAGGGCCTTCTCCAGATACTCCTTTTGCATATCGAGGGCCGAGAGCTCACGGCCATTGGCGAGCCGGACCTTGCGCCGGCACGTGGTGTCATGGGAGATCTCTCGAATCGCGCGAATGGGGTTCTCGAGCGTCATGTCTCTGATCTGAACTCCCTCCTCGACCATGCGGAGCAATAGCGCGGTCGCTCCGACTTTGAGGTACGAGGCCCATTCGTTCATATTGGAATCGCCGACAATCACGTGAAGTCTGCGGAACTTCTCCGCGTCGGCGTGCGGCTCGTCCCGTGTATTGATGATCGGGCGCGACCGAGTCGTCGCGGAGGAAACGCCTTCCCAGATGTGCTCTGCACGCTGCGATATGCAGAAGAGAGCCCCACGAGCCGTCTGTAGGACCTTGCCCGCCCCCGCGTAGATCTGACGTGAGACGAAGAACGGGATCATCACCTCCGCGAGCCGGCCGAACTCCCCGTACCGGGAGACGAGATAGTTCTCGTGGCTGCCGTAAGAGTTTCCGGCCGAGTCGGTGTTGTTCTTGAATAAATAGATGTCGCCGGAGATGCCTTCCTCCCGGAGCCGAGCTTCCGCCGCCTTGAGCAGACCTTCCAGAATCCGTTCGCCCGCCTTGTCGTGTACGACCAGGTCGTAGACGGAGTCACACTCGGGAGTGGCGTACTCCGGGTGTGATCCCACGTCGAGATAGAGACGGGCTCCGTTCTCCAGGAACACGTTGGAGGAGCGGCCCCAGGAAACGACGCGCCGGAACAGATAGCGAGCCACCTCGTCGGGAGAGAGACGGCGCTGGCCCTTGAAGGTACAGGTGACGCCGTATTCGTTCTCCGTGCCGAAGATGCGCCGCTCCATGCTCTCAGGATAAGAGCGAGGGGCTACATGGGGGCGCCAAAGCGCCGGCCGATCTTCTGGGGGCGGGCGGAGGGCTGCAGGAACTTGGTACCCGGAGTGCCTAAAGGAGCTGTGCCACCTCGGCGTCGGGTAGACGCCGAAATTTCCGGCGTGCGACGGAGCGATCCAGTACCGCGATCTCGAGATTGTCCGCGCTGATCTCTCGGCCCTCGACCGTAGTAAGCGTGCCGTGGCCCAGTTTGACCGCCGCGCCGAGGGTCGGAGTCGGCTTGTAGTTGGTGTCGAGATGTCCGCTCAGGGCGTCGGCCTGGCCCCCCATCGCCACCCACCCTTGGCGATCCGTCACCGATCCGTCGTAGAGGATGTGGAACAACTCGTTTTGTTCTGCCGACTCTCCTACCGCGGCGACCAGAATCTCGCACTCGTAAGGTTTGAGCTCGGCCGTGAAAATGTTTCCGAGGGTCTGCGAGTACGCGTTCGCGAGGGCCTTCGCTGTGACATCCTCACGCGAGTACAGATAGCCGCGCGTGTCCACCAGACGGATGCCACCAATCCGCAGCTGTTCGAATTCGTTGAACTTGCCGACTCCGGCAAAGGCGATTCGGTCGTAGATCTCGGAGATCTTGTGCAGCGTGGCGGAGGGATTCTCTGCGATGAAGACGATGCCGTCCCGGTATTCGAGCGCGATCACTGATTTACCGCGTGCTATTCCCTTGCGCGCGTAATCGGCCTTGTCCTTCATCATTTGTTCCGGCGAAACGTAGTACGGAAGCGGCATGCTCAGCCTTGGTCGCGCGAGTGGCGGACGTCCACCGTGTGGGTCTCCGGCATCATCATTTGCTCTCTCCGTTCGGCGATGAGTTCCTCGAAGAGGCGACGAACGTTCTCCTCCGATACCTCTGCCGTTCCCCCGGACGAGATCGCTAGGACGGTCGGGAAGATGCCTCTCATCAAGTCGGGGCCGCCGGTGCCCACGTCCTCGTCGGCGGCATCGAAAAGGGCCTCGATCGCGACCTTCACGGCTTCGTCCTGCGTGAGATCGGCCTTGAAACGCTTCTTGAGCGACGAACGAGCGTCCTTCCCTCCGGAGCCGGTCGCGTGGTAGTCGTCCTCTTCGTAACGACCCCCGGTCACGTCGTACTTGAAGATGCGACCCATCCCCCGCGCCTCGTCGAAACCGGCAAAGAGCGGCACCACCACGAGCCCCTGCATCGCAGCCGCCAGATTCGCGCGGATCATCTGCGCGAGTTTGTTTGCCTTGCCCTCGAGAGTGAGCCGGTCGCCCTCGAGCTTTTCGTAGTGCTCCAACTCGGTCTGGAAGAGACGCACCATCTCGACCGCCGGACCCGCGGCCCCGGCGATGGCGACGGCGGACATCTGGTCGGCGGGGAACACCTTCTCGATGGAACGGTGCGCGATCTGGAATCCCTCCGTGGCGCGCCGGTCCCCCGCCACGATGACGCCCTCGGTGTAGCGCAACGCGAGCACGGTGGTTCCCTCCGAGACCTGAAGAGTCCCGGGTGTGTGCTTTTCGGGAAGCACGTCGGGGGCCTGAGTCTTGAGCATCTCGGAAAAGGAGGGGCCGGGGCCGTGCAGCGGCATGCGCAGCAGGTCATCCGTCATGGCGCGAAAGGTACTCGATCGCGGCGCGGATCCGATCAGGGTCGTCCTCGAATTTGCCGAGGGCCCCGTTGCACTTGAAACAAAGGATGCCTCGGATCGCGCCGGTCGCGTGGTCGTGATCCACGTGCTGGGGAAGGCGTTTTAGACAGAGGGGACACAGCAGACCCTGCTCATTGATGATCCGATCGACTTCCTCAATCGTGATCCCGTAGCGCCGAGTCAGCAGGAAATTCCGTTGGCCGCCGTAAAGTCGCTGCTTCTGAGCCTTCACTCGGGCGTTCCAGCAAGGTTTGCAATACGAATGGCGTCCCTGTGGTCCTGACCGGTTCCGGACGAATTCCTCTAGCGGCTTGGTCTCTCCGCAATCGGGGCAACGCCGCATGGCCCGCGCACCTTTCTCTCCGTGCGCGAGCGGACGTGACTAGACATGCTTCTCCAGATACTTGATAGCTCTTTGCATGGACTGGATGTCGTCGCCGAATAAGCCGAGTCCTCCATTGCACCCGTCGCAGAGGAGTCCGCGAACGGTCCTTGTCTTGTGATCATGATCCACCTGTGTCGCGGGGTTGGTTCGGCAGATCGCGCAGAGCTCATCCTGCGCCGTTTTCATCGCCTCCACCTCGGCCAGCCCGATCCCGTACTTGCTCGTGAAGTGATAGTGGCGCGTATCCCCGTACAGTCGTTTGATCGTTGCGCGATTTCGCCTGTTCGCGCATTGCTTGCAATAGGTGGCCCGACCCGAGCGAGAGCTTCGGTTCCGGGAAAACTCGTCAACCGGTTTGTCGCGCCCGCAATCAGGACATCGCATTACCGTGGCGTGAAGCCCAATCGGCTTGGTATCAAAGAGCCAAATTTGTCCCTGATTGCTTGTATCGCTTGACCGCCTTTTTGCACGTAAGCCCGGATGAAATCCTCGGCATTCGACTCCAGCACCTCATCGATTTCGTCCAGAAGTTCGTCGATCTCCTGCTTCGTTTCGTCGGTCGCCTTCTTCTTGGCTTCGGTTGCCTTCTCTTCGTCCTTCTTCGGCTTCGGCTTCCGAGTTTGTTCGCCTGCCATACCTTCACCTCATTCGTTTGGTGGACAGGGAGATGGTAACGCGGGGCTACGACAAATTTGAGCCTTGTACGCCCGTTACGGGCGGAGCGAGCGCCTCTCTATGAGCTGAGGTTCGCCAGCAGCGTGCGCGCGTCGGGGCTCGCCTGCAGCAGATCCTCCACATGGCTCCGCGTCCCGCGCGCCGGCTCCAGGGTCGGGACCTTGCGCAGCGGTTCGTCCCCAGTGTCGAAGATCAGCGCATCCCAGGACGCCGCCACGATCTTTGGTGAGAACCTCCGCAGGCATTCGCCGCGGAAGTAGGCGCGGGTGTCCTCGGGCGGGTGATCGACCGCATGCTCGATCTCGTCGTCCCCCACCAAGCGT
>JBHELF010000104.1:0-27840 GCA_046263155.1 Actinomycetota bacterium | reverse complement strand
GCAGGCGACCTCGATGCGCTCGTCGTACCGCTTGGCCAACTCCCTCGCCCTATTTCCGTCGCCTCTCCAAGTCGGAGATAAAGGGGGCCGACCGACCCACCCGCTGTGAAGGTGGACCCATCGGCCCCTTTCCTTCGTTCGCCCGGGGCAAGGCGGGGCCGGGGAACCGCCGCCGCACGGCCGGGGAGGGACCGGCTCCGGATACGAACGTATGTTCGATAGTAGTGCGCGGCTCGGCGCGAGTCAAGCCGGTACGAAAATGAGCTCTTGACCGGCCGGCGGTAAGGGGCTATAAGGAGCAAATAGATGCAAACACAGTCTTTGAGCCCAATCCTCCCATGACCTCCGAAACGCTCACCGATCTGATGGCTCATGTCTCAGTGGCGTGTCTCGCCTATCTCCTCGCTTACGCGGTTCGTATTCGAGTCCGCCGTCGCCCCCGGGTGCGCTGGTCTCTGCCCGGGCCTCTGGCACGACTGACTTCCTTACTCGGTCTCACGATGGCGCTCGCCTCTCTTCCCTCCCCCGCACGTGCCGACACGCGCTCGCGGCTCCCCCGACCGCGCGGCCGTGTGCTAGATCCGCCCTGGACCGCGCCCGCTTCTCCCCCTCCTCACCAAACGGCGCGGATCCAGGTCGGGTCGCCCCACCCCTCCGGCGGACATCCCGCGATCCATCGGACCCCCCGCACCGCAGAAGACGGTTCCCGGGCGCGCTGTCGCCTTTTTCCGCGTGCCTGCAACGGGTATCTGAGCCACCACGTCGTCCTGCCCGGCGAATCGCTATGGACCATCGCCGAGAAATGGCTCGACACGAACGACCCCGAACACATCGCACAGGCGTGGCCGCGCATCTACCGCGCCAATAAAGCTGCGATCGGACCGGATCCCAACCTCGTCCGACCGGGCCAGGTCCTCGAGCTGCCCGATCCCCGGTCGCTATGACCTCCTGCGGGTCGCCGCGCCACACGGTTTCTGGAAGCGCGAGCCAATGACCGGTTCGCGGCGACCCGGCGGGATGTCGACGATCTTGCAGAGGTTCGGACTCATCGGTGCGGCCGTGGCCTTGCCCGCCATCTTCTGGTTGCTCACTCCCCCGCCGCAACCCAGCAGAGGCGCGCCCGCGGGAGCGGGTCACCCACTGTCCCCCACTCCCTCGATTCCCTCGGTCGCGCATTCTCCATACGCGGCACCGGAATCCCTCCCGCACGGTGAGACGTATGCGGTCGCACTCCCCGCGCTGCGCGGACTTGCAGCGGACACGCCGCCCGGCACCGAGCTCAAGCTGTGGGCCGCATGGGACCCTCCCGTGACCAAGCAGCCCCGGATTCAGATTCTGATCAACCGAGTAGTGCTCAAGGCAATCGTGCCGCCGGCAGATCCCAACGCGCCGCCGACGGCCCTTCTGTTGGTTCCCGCCGACTCCATTCCCGACCTTCTGTATGGGGATCGCTATGGCGCGCTCAGCGTCACCATCCCCGAGGGTCCCTAAAGGTTCAACCGCCGCGTGAGGATCTCCTGGAGTGTCGGGCTGGAGACCTCCTCGAGCTCGTAGTAGGCGCGCAGTGCCGGCTTCTGGAGATCACAAACGCGGCGCAGGTCGATGGGCGTCGCAATGAGGACGACATCAGCATCCGAGGCGTTGATGGTCGCGGCGAGATCGGCGCGCTGTTGTTCGGAGTAACCCATCGCGGGCAGCAGGGTGCCGATGTGTGGGTAGGTCTCGTATACCTCCTTGATGGTCCCCACCGCCCATCGTCGGGGATCCACCATGGCCGCCGCCCCAGCTCGTCTAGCGGCCACCACGCCGGCTCCGTAATTCATCTCGCCGTGCGTCAAAGTGGGACCGTCCTCGACGACTAGGACACGCTTTCCCTCCAGCGACTCTCCTCCCTCGACGGTGATCGGGGAGTAGGCCGCCACGATCTCGGCTCTCGGATTGAGCTGCGCGATGTTGTCGCGCAGCTTTTCGACATCCTGCAGTGTGGCCGAGTCCATCTTGTTGATGACGACCACGTCCGCCATCCGCACGTTTGCCTCTCCGGGGTGATAACTCGTCTCGTGGCCAACCCGAAGAGGGTCTGCGACCGTTATGTGCACGTCTGGCTTGACGAAGGGCAAGTCGTTGTTTCCACCGTCCCAGACGATGACATCGACTTCCTTTTGAGCCATCGCCAGGATCTGGCCGTAGTCGATCCCGGCAAAGACGATGGAGCCCTGTGCGAGGTGGGGCTCGTACTCTTCGCGCTCTTCGATCGTGCATCCCGCCGCGACGAGGTCCGCGTCGGACTCGAAGCGTTGGGCGACTTGATTCTCGAGACGACCGTAGGGCATTGGGTGACGCATGACGCCGACGGTTCGACTTGCTTTCTTGAGGATGCGCGTCACGGCGCGCGTGGTCTGGGACTTTCCCGCGCCTGTACGCACCGCACAGACGGCGACGACGGGCACATCGCCGGACAGCTGCGTCGCGCGCGGGCCGAGTAAACGAAAGTCGGCTCCCGAGGCCAGGGTTCGGGACGCGATGTGCATCACCGACTCGTGTGAGACATCCGAGTAAGAGAAGACGACCTCATCGACTGCCAGCCGTTCGACTAAATTCTCAAGTTCGCTCTCCGGATGGACGGGTATGCCGTTCGGATAGCGAGGGCCGGCAAGGATCGGTGGGTAGACGCGCCCCTCGATTCCGGGTATCTGAGTCGCGGTAAATGCAATCACCTCATAGGTCGCGTCGTCGCGATAGACAACGTTGAAGTTATGGAAATCACGGCCGGCGGCCCCCATGATCAGCACGCGTCGCGGCGAAAAGTTGGGCTGCATCGGGCGGCAGCCTATAGGCTGGTTCGATGCGGAAGAAGCTCACAAAGCGCGGCTCCGAACGACGCGCGGAACTTCTCGAGGCCGGTTCGCGACTCTTCTCCGGCCAGGGGTACCACCGCACCACGGTCGGCGACATATGCGACTCGATCGGCGTCGGAAAGGGCGTTTTTTACTGGTATTTCCGCTCCAAGGAAGCGTTGTTCTCCGAGATTCTTCAGGATTCACTCCTGCAGCTTCGACGTGCCCAACAGTCGGCGATTGCCGACGTCCAGGAACCGGTAGAGAGAATCGAAGAGGGCATCAAAGCCTCGATCGAGTTCTTTCGAGCAAACCCCGGCTTCCTTGGCTTGATCCGTACCGCCGCGCGCTACGAAGAGTTCGCCACGCTGCTCGAGAACGGGCAACAGATCGTCGTATCCGACACCGCCACTCATCTCAAAGAAGGCATGGGCAACGGATCGGTGCGGGAGGGAGATCCAGAGCTCCTCGCCCACGGCATCCTCGGAGCAATCTTCCATTTCGTTGAGACCTACTTCGGAACCGAGGGCGAGGACATCAGCCACCGCCCCAATCTGGCCGACGAGGCCGCCGCGTTTTGCTTGCGAGGGCTCCTGGCCGGTTAGTCGCGGTTGCACATCTCGCCTCCGCGACCGACAATCGCGCGGCAACCGGAGGAGCCAGCGTGAGAGATCTGACAATCACCCTGCCCGACAGGCCCGGCGTCGGAGCTCAGATAGCCGAGGCTCTAGGGCGCGCCGGCATCAATATCGAGGGGGCCTGTGGCTTTCCCCACGGCGGGCAAACATGGGGCACCTTCCATTTGCTCGTGGCGGATTCCGCCGCGGCTCGCAAGGCCATCGAGGAAGTCGGCTACGAGGTCACCGAGGATCGGCCGGTGAAGATCTTCGACCTCGAGGACCGGCCCGGAGCTCTGGGTGAGGTTCTGCGCCAGATGGCCGACGCCGGAGCCAACATTGACCTGATCTACATGGCCTCAAATAGCCGGCTCATAATCGCTACCGATGACATGCGAGACGATCGCCTCGGCGTGAAGATGACCGAGGCGAAGTACTAAGTACTTTCTTCCGGGGACCCGGCGTCGAGCACCTTCTTGATTCCGCGAACGGCCTGGCGAATTCTCTGCTCGTTTTCAACAAGGGCAAACCGCACATAGGAATCCCCCGCGCGCCCGAAGCCCACTCCCGGCGAGACGGCGACCTTCGCCGTTCCGACGAGGTGCTTGGCGAACTCCAGCGAGCCCATCTGCGCGAAGGCATCGGGTATAGGGGCCCACGCAAACATCGTCGCCGGCGGGCGATCCATCTGCCAGCCGATTCGTTCGAGCCCGTCGCATAGCACGTCCCGTCGGCCGCGGTAGATCTCGCGGATCTCCTTGGGGACCTGAGTGCATTCGTTCAAAGCGATGATGCCGGCGATCTGGATGGGCTGAAAGACCCCGTAGTCGAGGTACGACTTGAGCTTCGCCAGCGCGCCGATGATCTCCGCGTTGCCCACTGCGAAGGCGAGCCGCCACCCGGGCATCGAGTACGACTTGGACATTGAAAAGAACTCCACCCCGACGTCCTTAGCTCCGGGGACCTGCATCAGCGATGGAGCCCTCTCCGCGTCGAAGACCAGATCGGCATAGGCCAGATCGTGGACGATCATCACGTCGCGGTCCTTTGCGAACTCGACGAGCTGCTCGAAGAAGCCGAGGTCGACCACGGCCGTCGTCGGGTTATGGGGAAATGAACAAAGGACGACGCGCGGGCGGGGCTCCGAGCGTTCATAGGCCTGAACCAGATCCGAGAAGAAATCGGACCCCAGCGATAGCGGAACCGTCGTCACGTTCGCGCCCGACAGGATCATGGCGTAGGTGTGGATGGGATACGTCGGTTCGGGGACGAGCACCGAGTCGCCGGGCTCTAGAAGAACCCATGCCAGGTGTGCGAGGCCCTCCTTGGCACCGATGACCGCGACGGCTTCCGTATCGGGATCCAGCTCGACTCCCCAGCCGCGTTCGTAGAGATCGCAGATCGCGCTGCGGAGCTTAGGGATCCCGCGCGAGGCCGAGTAGCGGTGGTTGCGGGGGTTGAGAACGGCTTCGCGCAGCTTCTCGACCACGGGCTCCGGTGTCGGGATGTCGGGATTGCCCATGCCCAGGTCGATCACGTCTTCGCCGGCCCGGCGTGCGGCCATCTTCAGGTCGTTCACTATCGTGAAGACGTAAGGCGGAAACCGTTCGATGCGCCGAAATTCCATCCGCGCAACCTAGTTCATTAATTGCGCGCGGCCTGGTCAACCATCCGCCCGCCCCACAACCGCTATCAGTCGTTCGGGTCGTCGAGATCCGTGGTGTTCCCGTCGAGGCGGACGAGGTCGCTCAAGACGACGCGGCGGTCGTCGAGCTCCGCGCTCATGACCACCACCGCGCCGTTGCCCAGACCGCGGATGCGCGCCGATCTGCGTTCGTCGTAGCCGAGCGCCTCCGCCGACAGCCACCGGATCGTGCCTCCATGGCTGACCACGATGACGCTTCCTTCCGGATGCTGCGCCACGATGCGAGCCAGGGCCTCGAGTGCCCGCTTGCGCACCTGCGCGGGCGACTCGCCACCCGGACGTGTGTTGTAGTGGCGCGCCGGCCCCCACAATTCCGGCCAGCCCATCTTGATCTCCTCGACGGTGAGCCCCGTCCATTCACCCTGATCAATCTCACGCAGATCGGGATCGGTCATGACCTCGACGCCGTGGCCGTCCGCGATCACCTTCGCCGTTGCGAGGGCCCGCTTCATGTCGCTCGAGTACACGGCCTTTACATCCTCGAGATGAGCCAGCTCCTGGGCAGTGGCGACGGCCTGCTTGCGGCCGGCGTCGTTGAGTTCGATATCGGCCTGGCCCTGGGCTCGCTTCGTGACGTTCCAGTCCGTGGCCCCGTGGCGAACGAGAAAGAGCCGCGCCATCTCAGACCCTCCGGACTCTGGTTCTCGAACAAGAGAAAAGTATGCGAGCCACCGACAAATCAGCCTAGCTGTGGGACGACTTTCTCGGCTAACAGCTCATAGACGCCCGGAGTGCCCGCGTCGGGAAACGAGACGATCAGGTGGCGCGCCCCCGCCTCGACAAACGGCGCCATCTCCTCGGCGACGCGTTCTGGCCCGCCCCAGACATACTTCCCGGGGTCTCGCCGGGCGAGTTTGCTACGAGCCTCGTCATCATCCGCTCCGAGAATTACCGTCCCGCCCCAGGACAACTCCAGCGCGCGGCCCCCGGCCGCCGCGATCACCGTCGCGGCATCTTGCGCCCAGCGACGCGCGTCGCCACCCCAACCATTCCACCCGTCCGCCAGCAGGGCCGCTATCTCGAGCGCGTCGCCGGAGCGACCCCCTACCCAAATTGGCGGAGACGTTTCGGTCGGCGGCGTCGCCGGAAGCTCACGCAGGCCCACAAAGTTGTCGCGCAGGCTGACCGTGTTCGAGTGGAACCAGGTTCGCAATACCTGCACCGCGGATGTCAGCTGCTCCGTTCGCTTCTCGGCGGCCCAGTAGGGAAAGCCGAAGGCCTCGTTCTCGGCCCGACTCAGCTGGTCGCCGCTGCCGATTCCGACAGTGAGTCTTCCGGGCGCGATCGCCGCTACGGTCGCAGCGATCTTCGCAAGCACGGCGGGATGGCGAAGAGAGGAGCGCGCGACCAAACTGCCGATTCCGATCCGCGACGTGATCGCTGCGACCCACGCGAGCGCGGTCCAGGCTTCGATAACGGGGCGCTCTCTGCCGCCGGACATGGGCCAGAGATGATCGAACACCCACACGGAATCGAGCCCCACCTTCTCGGCCCGCCGCGCCCCATCTATGAAGCGAGCGGCATCGTCGGTGAATTGGGGCAGCGTGACGCCGACCTTGACGGCGCTCATCTGCTAACCATGAGATAGCGGACCAAGAAGTCCGATGCGCCGGCCGAAAGGAGCGCCACATACAAGAGACCGGTTGCCGACTGAATCGATCGCAACTGCACGCAGCGGCGTGCCCCCCAGAGCACGGTCGCCGTGAGGATCATCAACACGATCCAGATTACGAAGAAGATTTTTCCGAAGTCCTGTCCGAAACCCGGAAGGCCGAGTACCGCTCCGGTGGTATCCGCAGCCAATAGCCGACCGGCCCCCACACTCCCGGCCAGAAGAGAGACCGCCACGCCGACAAGCGACAGTGTCGTCAAACGCTCGAGAGCCCAGGGCTTTAGTCCCGGCTGATTCAGATACCAATGCCCCAGCATCATCCCGTTCGTGACCGCTCCAAGGAGGAGCGCGCCGGCAACGAGTTGCAGGGCCGCGAGCAATCCGGGCCACTCATCGATGCCCGTAGCCCCGGCACCCAGAGCGGAGAGACCAAGAACTCCAAGGAGCGCGCCCGCGGCGACGCCGACTCGGTCGGAGCGAAAGTACTGCGCAGCCATGTAGCCCAGAGCCGCCAGCCCGACAGCGATGAGCAGGGCGGGGGCAACGGAGTGCGTACCGAGGCTCTGAAAGGCGAGGAACGTCAACGCCGCGAGCGCGGCCACCAGCCAGGCCGTGATCCTGAAGTGCCCGCGCCGAACGACACCCCACGATTGCGTCCACGCGGATCCCGCGGCCCACCCTGCGGTCCACTCCAACAGGATCAGCGCGATCACCGCTCCGGCGGAATTCATGCTCGAGGAAAGCGCGCTGTCAGGAGCGGGAGAATCGCGCCTTCAGCCAGCCGGGGATGAATGCAGTGGACAGATCGAGCACCTCGCGAACCACCTGAAGGATATCCTCGTCGCCGTCCCAATGCTCGGCCACCACCTCGTAGGGAACCCGGTTCAATATCTGATCCAACGCGAAGGCGGTGAGCACAAGCTCGTCCAGTTGTCCTAAACCCGGAATGAAGTCCGGGATGACGTCGATGGGCAGAACGATGTACCCGATCAACACGACGAGCGAGGCCTTGCTCCGCGCGGGCACGCGTGGATCGCGCACGAGCCGCCATACGAGCTTCAGCAGCCGGGGCGCGAGCAAGACGTACTCCTTCAGCGCGGTCTCGGGGCGCGTTCCGGCCCCGGTCTCGCGCGGCGTCTCGGGACGCTCTATGGCCATCTAGCTTGCCCCGCCGAGCGCCAGCGAGGCTGCGCCGACCATTCCGGCATTGTTTTCGAGGAGCGCGAGGTCGAGCCTCATCGGCCGGCGATGCTGCGCGTCGGTGAGCTCTACCAAGCGATCGCGCGCCGGTCCGAGGAACGGCTCACCGATTTCGACGGCTCCGCCGCCCAGAACGATGACCTCGGGGTCGAACACGTTTACGACGTTCGACAGGCCCAGGCCCAAGGCCTCTCCCGCTCGACGGAGGATCGCCCGCGCCGTCTCGTCGTATTCCCGCGCCGCCTTGGCGACGTGTTCGGCCGTGATCGCTCCCGGCCCGCCCGAGAAGGCAACGATCGAACTACTCGGATCCTCTTCGACCGCGGCTCGCCCCATGCGAGCGATGGCGGTCCCCGAAGCCATCTGTTCGAGACAGCCTCGCAGCCCGCACGAGCATGGTGGTCCCTGGGGGTCGATCACGACGTGGCCAAACTCCGCCCCGGCCCCTCGGAACCCTCGTATCAGCCGACCCTCGACGACGAAGCCGCTCCCGATTCCCGTGCCGATCGTCAGCATCGCGACGTGGTCCGACCCCTTCGCGGTGCCAAAAGTCCTCTCGCCCCACGCGGCCGCGTTGGCGTCGTTATCCACCGTGACGGGAAGTCCCACGCGGCTCCGTAGCGCGTCGGCTATGTGGGGATCGTCGTAGGTCAGGTTCGGCGAGAAGGAGACCGACCCATTTTCGTGGTCGATGAAACCGGCAGCCCCCACCCCGATGGCGGCGACCTCTACGTTGAGTTCGGGAAGGCGCTGCAGGAGATCCTCGACTGCCGCAATGATGCTCTTAGTTCCGGCGCTGGTGTCGGTGGGCCGTTCGACCCGAGCCAGGATCTCACCGCGCTCGTCGATCACGCCGGCCTTCGTTCCGGTACCCCCGATATCGACGCCTATGGCCGCGCGGATCGCAGGACTCATCTCGGTGCTAGTGGAAGTCGATGCGATGAACGTTCGGTGGTTCGGCTCGATCCTCGTTCGCGCTCGGCGGGCCCGGGTGCGCGGCGAGGAGATCGGCCGCCTCGTCCAGGAAAACTCCAGCGGCCAGAAGGAATTCGCGCGCGGCCGCACCGAGATGCTCGAACAGTTCCGGACGGACGTTGCGCAGGACGCCGATCGTGGCGCAGATCGGGCAGAACGCGCAATCGTTGGGATGTTGAGGCGGATTTCCGCTGTCGAATAGATCGCTGTAGCGCGCGGCGCGCTCTGGTGATGACATCATCGTTCTACCCTAGCGTGACTCCACGCGCTTCCTGAGATCCTCCAGCGCCGCCTTCACGATCTGTTTTTCGGCCTGGCGCTTCAGAAAGCCGGGGATCGGGAATCCTGGATCGATCTGCATCTCATAGGTCACGTCCGTTACGTCGTCGAACTCGTCGAAGCTGTAGGAGCCGTTGAGCTCCTTTACATCACCGTCGAGCAGGTCCCACGAGAACGACTCCGGAGCATTCGAGTAGTCGTATTCCAGCGTGTAGGTGACGGTGCGGATTTTCGCGTCCACTTCGAACCAAACCTTCGCGGGCCGGCCCTCCGCATCGGTCTCCTTTATTTCCACTTTCTTGATCGGTGGGTTCCACTCGGGATAGGCCGCGAAATCGGTGGCCACCTCGAAGATTGTTGCCGCATCCGCCTTGATGTCGATGGAGTCCTTCACACGGTCGGCCACAGAAGCCTCCTTTAGGGAACTAGGGCTGCGGATGGTGGGGGAAAGCACGCTGCGTCGCTCGGAAGTAGCCCACGTTGATGCACACGGTACGTCCCACGCGAAGAACCGACACGAGCGGCTGGTGGACGTGGCCGAAATACGCCCGGCGCGGCTGCACATCCTCGATGTATCGGAGTAGGTCCACGCTTCCTTGTTCCGAGTGGCGTGCCAGAGTGTCGTAGCAAAGCTCCGGAATGGCAGGGGGAATGTGGGAGCACAGCACGTCGGTCTCTCCCAGTCCCTCGATCTTGGCGCGCATCTCCTCTTCAGATATCTCCCCTGCAACGCGGAGGGGCGTGGGGAGGGCACCTCCTATGAATCCAAAGCGCTCGCCGTCAATCACAACGATTTGACCGTCGACTTCGTGCACGCCGCGATGCTCGGCCGCGAAGGCGTGGGCGACCGCCGGTGAATCGACATTGCCCAGGATGAGGTACGTCGGATTTGGAAGAGCCGAGAAAACCACTTCGTACTGCTCGCGCACCCGTCGGCCGATGATCTCTCTGATCTCCTCCTCCCGGCCCGCGGCCCGTTCCCGAATCAGCGATCGAGCCTTTTCGTAGTCGCCGACCGCGCGCAGATCGGAAACTTCCTGTACTGCCTCAACGGGAAAGACCTCCGTGAGGATGCCGCTCATGTCCGAGTAATCGAGGAAGTTGATGAGATCGCCGAGCAACACCAGAGTCGCGCCTGGAGGGAGCGTCTTGCGAAGCTCCTCGTGCGCGCCGTGAAGATCGGAGACGAGGAAGACCGCCACCGACACAGGTTATGTCAGCAGGTCCGCCGGCCCTAGTCCGCGACTGTGCGAAAGTGCCGCCGTGGCGCAGGAAGAAGTGACCTTCCCGGGCAGCAGGGGGGCGCAACTTTCCGGGGTCTTGCATCACCCGGAAGGGACGGCGCGCGGCAGCATCCTGATGGCCCATTGCTTCACGTGCTCCAAAGATCTCCACACGATGTCGCGTCTCAGCCGCGGCTTGGCCGAAGCCGGTTACGCAGTCCTGCGTTTCGATTTCACGGGGCTCGGCAACAGCGGGGGGCGGTTCTCGGAGACGACCGTGTCCAGCAACGTCGGGGACCTGGCGCGCGCCGCGATGACTCTCATACAAAGGGGATTCGGGCCCTGTGGGCTGGTCGGTCACAGCCTCGGCGGCGCAGCGGGCCTTCTAGCTGCCCACAAGCTGAAGACCGTGCGCTCCATCGCCGTGGTGGGCGCGCCCAGCTCCCCGACCCATGTGAGGCGACTGCTGGGCGAAGCCGAGCTCAAGATCCGGCGCGAGGGAGAAACGGTCGCCACGATCGCGGGGCGCGAGTTTCCGATCTCGGAAGAGTTCCTTGCGGACCTCGACGCTCACGACACGGCAGCGCATGTCACACAGCTGGGCCGACCCCTTCTGATCCTGCACGCGGTGGACGACGAGATCGTCGGTGTCGACCAAGGTGAAGCCCTCTTCGCTGCGGCGCGGCAGCCCAAGGCGTTCGTCCCTCTCCTGGGCACCGATCACCTCCTTTCCGATCGGCCCTCCGCGGAGCGCGCTCTACACATGTTGGTCGACTGGTTCGGGCACACCCTGTGACGTGGAGATGGTGCAACAGTCCGTGAGCCGGGGCGGATCTACGTTCGTGATCGTCCACGGAGGCGTGGCCGGGAGCCCAAAGGAACAGTTAGCATCGCTCGATCCCGCTTTGCCGCCTGCGGTCGCGGCAGCCTCCGCGCTCGACGCGGTAGAGATCGCCGTCGCGGCGCTGGAGGACGAGCCGCTCCTTAATGCCGGATATGGCTCGGTGCTCGATCTCGAGGGGCGCTTGGAGATGGACGCCGGGATCGCCGACGGGCACACGGGCCGCGCCGCGGGCGTTGCCAACGTAACCGTGAGGCATCCCATATCGCTCGCCCGCCGAGTGCTGGACGAGACGCCTCACGTCTTCATATCGGGCCGTGGGGCAATGATGCTCGCGCGCGACATGGAGGTGCTCGACGACTCGACGCCCGCGCAACGTGAACGCTGGGAGAAGGCCAGAGCCGCAGGTGTGCTCGAGTCTCACCACTTCGGCGACCCCGAGTATGTCGACACGGTCGGGGCCGTCGCGCTGGATGGGGAGGGCCGCCTGGCCGCGGGATCGTCCACAGGAGGCGTGTTTGGAAAGATGCCGGGACGCGTCGGAGACGCTCCGATATTCGGCGCGGGCATTTACGCCTCGGAAGAGGTTGCCGTCGTCGGCACGGGGGTCGGCGAGCTCTTTCTTCTCACTCTCGCGGCGCTCCGGGCGGGACGACTCGTCGAGGACGGCGCCACGCCCCAGGAGGGGTGCGAGCACACGATCGAGTTCCTCGGGACAAAACAGAAGCTGTCTGCGGGGCTCCTCGCTCTCGACCGCCAAGGTCGCTGGGGCGCGGCCTATCGCGGCGCATTCTGGCAGGTGGCCGGCCCGACCGGAACCCTCGAGGCAGTCTGTGTGGGCGGTATTTAGCGAGTTCCGAGTATCGCGGGCATCATCATGAAGACGAGGAGCCCGAGAAGTCCCAGCACCGAATAAAAGAGAACCTTCCCCTGAAGGATGACGGCCGCCGGCTCCCCTCTCGCCTCTTGATAGGCATCGTGGGCCGAGACCGCCCACAGTCCTAAGGTGGCGATTCCGAAGACGATGGCGATCGCGGCGGAACCGGGGACGCCCTCCTGAACCCCGGTCACGAAGACGACCAGGATGAGCCACAACCCGAGCACCGCCCGCGTGACGGCCTGACCCCACATCTTCAGGTACGCATGGCCCGCCCCGGGAAAAGCAAAAGACACGAGTGTCGTCATCGCCGGATCCCGCTCCGGGCGCAGCGTCTCTTTGGGTTCCACGACCTCGGCAAAACGCGTTCCGCACACGGCGCACGTTTGGTTATCGAGCATGTTCCGGGCCTCGCAGACCGAACACGTCCACATGACACCGAGCTCTGTGACGGTGAACGCTCCGCGTGTAAGGCCGACCTTCGTGGGATCGGTCGGCGCCGATGTAAGCACCGAGGGAGTCGGCGGTGCCGGTGATGTCCCTTCCGCGGCGCCGGGTTGCACGCCGGCGACCGTGCCGGGAGATTCGGGCACGAAGGCCGGCGGCGGCGGAGGTGGTGGTTCCGGCGCGGTGAAACGCGTGTAGCAGAGGCTGCACCACTCAGCACCCTCGGGATTGAGGCTTCCGCAATTGGGACAAGGGATCTTTTCGCCCATGCGGGAAGCCTACGATTCGGGTAATGCCCTGCGAGGGCGCGTCCTAGTCGTAGGAATGTGCGGCGTCGGGATAGACGCCCTCGGCGACCTCCCGCTGGAACTCCGTCGCCGCCTTCTTGATTTCATCGCCCAGGTCGGCGTAGCGCTTGACGAACTTCGGAGTGTGCCCGGTGTTGATTCCAAGGAAGTCGTGGAACACCAGGACCTGCCCGTCGCAATCGGGCCCCGCCCCGATCCCGATGGTCGGAATCGATAACGTCGCCGTGACTTCCTTGGCAACCGCCGCCGGCACCGCCTCGAGCACGAGAGAGAAAACCCCCGCCGCCTCGAGGTCCTTCGCCTCCTGAACGATCCGATGCGCTTGCTCGTCCGTACGGCCCTGCACGCGGTAGCCGCCGAATTGATTGACGGACTGCGGGGTTAGACCCAGATGGCCCATCACAGGAATGCCCGCCTCGGTTAGACGAGTCGTGAGCTCCACGACCCGCGTTCCCCCCTCGAGCTTCACGGCGTGAGCGCCCGCCTCCTTCAGGAAACGGCCTGCATTGTGCATCCCCTCTTCGGTCGAGCTCTGATAGCTCATGAAGGGCATGTCCCCGACGATCAGGGCATTGCTCGCCCCTCTGGCGACGGCGGCGGTGTGATGAAGCATCTCGTCGACGGTGACCGGCAAGGTGTTTTCGTAGCCGAGCATGACCATGCCGAGAGAGTCACCAACGAGAAGAATCGGGATTCCGGCTTCGTCTAAAAGCCGGGCGGAGAGAGCGTCGTACGCGGTGAGCATCACGAACTTCTCGCCGCGTTCCTTGTGGGCGCGGATGTCGCGCACGGTTACGGGCACTGTCGCCTCCTCTTATCGGGTAGCCGCAGCACCCCGAGCATACGCCCGGCGTTCAGACCAACTGGTTCTTCCCGAGTTCTAGTAATTCGAGTCGGCGACTACCAGTTGGCGACAAAGGAACTCCACACTCTTGTAGTGGCGGTCCAGAACCGGCTCACGAACCAAGGTCCAGCAGCCTCATCGTCCACCGGCGCTGAGGTTGCCGTCGGGCTCGGCGACACAGGGCTGCCGGTTGGGGTTGGAGACGGACTCTTTGCCGGCTTAGGACACTTGCCCTTCTTGGCTTTCTTTTTGGGACACTTCTTGGCCCGTTGATCTTGGAGCGTGTAGTCGGTCCCGGGCTCCGTGTTGTCGATTATGGGATAGATCACAAAGCCTCCGCCAAACATGGGGACCTGATCTGGGAGAGGACCCGTGGCATTCGTCACGCGGGCCTCGGGCGCCGTAAGGACGCTCCCGGGCGCAAATGCTACGTTGGACGCGCGGGGAAGCGTGACGGTCGCGATGCCTGTTCCGTCTGGTCCTTCCGCGACGACGACCTCACCTTCTACGGGATCGCTCGCCGCGCATTCATCGGTGACGGTCGCATAGGAATCGCGTTGGAAGGTGGGTGCCTCGATGACGTACTCGATCAGAACGCAAGCATTGCCGTCCCCGTCGACGTTGCTGATGATCTCGGTGTAGTAGGCGACCCCGCTGCTCGGCGGCGGGGCCTCTGTCTGGACGTGCACCGACAAAGTGGTCGCATCGTTCGTGTACCAGACTTTGAGGAGATCTCCGATGCCGGAAAGGTCCTGATTCATCGGACCCACATGGTTCCGACCGCCTCCGGCCCCGAACGTGGTGCCGTCATTGACGTAGTTGGCATCCCCCGCTGGATCCTCGATCTGGACGACCTCTGGTACTTCAGGTTGGGCGTTGGCTGGGAGCGTCTGCAACATGCCAGCCACAAGTGAGGCGCAGACCAATGCGATCGCAAACCGCTTCATAGTTCCCCCTTGAGAACTGTGCTTTTTCGGAGATTTCGCCGACAAACGCGCAGTGTCCTCTCTCCATTCCACAACTGGAAAGAGAGGGGCCTGCAGGCCCTCTTCATTTACGAGCAGTCAAGCGCGGGGTCACCGACTTCGCGACTGCTATTCGGGGTAGGTCGCCTCGCCTAACCACAGGTTGAGCGTACGGTCGCCGCCCTCGGCTAGGAAGCTATCGATCTGGAGTGTGTAGCCCCCGCAATCCGCAGTCCGGATACCGTCAAGGTACTCGGCGCCCTGCTCGCTGTGGCCTCCATTACCTGTGCCATCGGTTTCGCCTGGCACGAACGGAAATGGATTAAAGCCCGCGGCCCGTGCTGCTTCCGAACCGTCGGGATTGTTGAGGTAGATGTCGTAGTCCTCGAAGATCTCGAACTCAAACGCCGCGTGCAGGCCCGTCTCCGCACTCGCGGTGTCGACCTGAATATTCTGGAATGCCATCGGGACCTCGGCCACGAACCCCGCCTCGGTGGCGACCGTGACCTCTAATGGTGCATCTGCCGTGTGGGCATCCGTTACAAGGTTGACAGGCAGCTCGGCACCTTGCTCGCCTGGCGTGTACGCCGGACAGGCCGGCGCAGCGGGCTTCTGAGGTGGGCAGCCCTTCTTCTTTTTCTTTCCTTTGCCCTTCTTTGGCGGGCACTTCTTAGGCTGCTCTGTTGAGGTGGGACTGGGAGCAGGCGTCGCAGTCGCGCTTGGAGTGGGACTGCCTTGCGGAACTAGGAATGCGCCGTCGGTTTGATCGCCCGATATAGCGACCTTGGCGGCAGTGTGGTCTGTCGGTGCGGCCCCCGCGATCGTCGAAAGTCCCGCGCCGAGTAGCACTGCAACCAGCAACAGTCCCAAACTTCTCTTAATCATTGATTCCCGGGTCATTCGGCCCCCTTGGGTAGCAGATAGGTACCTTGAACAGCGCCCACGCCGCCCGGCGTATACGTGATCTCGCCGAGCCAGAGCTTGAGCGTCTTGTCGCCGCCCAGCCCGGTGGCGTTGGCGATGTCTAAGGTGTAGCCACCGCAGTCGGGAGTACTGACGCCGTCGAGATATTCCGCTCCCATTTCGCTATGACCCCCACTGCCGGTTCCGTCGGACAGAGGAGGAACTGGATTGAACCCGGCAACGTGGGCGGCCTCCGACCCGTCGGGATAGTTGAGGTAGAGGTCGTAATCCTCTTCTAGGTCGAATTCGAGCACGAGGTGCAGACCCGCAGTGGGATTTGCAGAGTCGACCTGAATATTGTGAAACGCGTGGCTTATCGTCGCTTCGAGCGGCGTGCCGCCGATTCCAAAGCCGGGATCGGTCGGAATCGTGACCTCAACGGGTGCCTCTTCAGTCGCAGCGTCGGTCACGATTGAGGTCTCAGCTTCGCCTCCCTGCTCGCCCGGCGTGTAGGGCGCACAGGCAGCCACGGGCACGTCCCCGGGACCCTTCTTGGGGCACTTCTTCTTCTTTTTCTTGCCCTTCTTGCCTTTCTTCTTTGGGCACTTCTTTTCCTTAGGTTCCTCGGGCTGCTCCTCACCCGCGGTGGGACTCGGACTCGGAGACGGCTGTCCTTGATCCCCGTCCTGCAGGGCGTAATTGGTGCCGTCGACGGTGTTGTCGATCATTCTCGAGACAAATCCCTGCCCGGCGCCGCCGACCGCGAGACTGGAAACCCCGTGCGGAACCTCAAGGACGCCACCGGTTGCGAGCAGAGGACTGTGAGCTCGCGGGAAGGTGAGCGTAATCAAGCCTGTCCCGTCGGCCAGCGGGTCTACGGCAATCTGGCCTTCAACACCGGTCGCGAAGAAGTTCGAGTCGCCCTTGCAGCGATCCAGGAGCTTTGCGAGAGGTTCGTCTTGGTAGGTTCCACCTGCCGCAGTCGACCCGCCGGGAAAAACCGCTCCGAACCGGAGGCATTTGGTTCCTTCCGCGTTTGGATTCGTAAACACCTCGTACGAATTGCCCGACGCTGTGCCCGCGCCGCGAGGCAGCTCGGTCTGGATGTGGACGCTGATCTGGTCGGTGGTGTTCGAGAACCAGATCTTGCCGAGGTCCGCCACCGTGCTTGCGTCGACGCAATTGACGGGCGCGGGAGCGCAGGCTCTCTGGTCGCCGCCCGCCCCATTGGCATCGCCGAACGGATCATCTATCTGGACCTCATCTGGGACCGTGGGTTGAGCCAACGCAGGAAGAGCAGCTAGGGCTCCGCCCACCAAGGCTAACGATAGGAATAGTCCGAACAGTCGCTTAGTCAATCTCTTTTCCTCCGACCTGAGAGCACCCGTAAATAGTTGGAAGGAGGTTCTCCGAAGGGCGCAGCTATTCCTGCCCAAACGCAAGAGAGGGCGGCAAGCCGCCCCCTCTAATGAATACCTTTTGTCCTATTTTCGCAGCGGCGCCTTGGCCCCCGCGACCTCAGGCGAATCCTTCTTGTACATGCCCTCGATAACGTCCGCGTAGAGCTCGTTGATCTGCTTGCGCTTGACCTTGAACGTGGGCGTGATCTCGTTCTCGTCCTGAAGGAAGTCGCGCTCCAGAATGCGAATTTTCTTGATGCCCTCGACCTTGGCGAGCGCCTTGTTCACCTTGGCGATCGCGCCGTAAATCTCCTTCAAGGCGCGGTCGTCGTTTGCGATCCCGGCGAGGCCGTCGCCGCCATCGATGCCGGCCTTCTTGGCCCACGCTGGCGCCTTCTCCTCATCGAGTGTGACGATCGCGGTGAGGAACGGGCGTCGATCTCCGATCACGACCACTTGCGAGATCGCGGGGTGCGCCTGCTTGATCTTGTTCTCGATCTCTTGCGGAGCGATGTTCTTGCCGCCCGCAGTAATGATGAGGTCCTTCTTGCGGTCGGTGATCTTCAGGTAGCCGTGCTCGTTGAACTCGCCGACGTCGCCGGAGTGGAGCCAGCCGTCCTTGTCGACGGTCTCCGCGCTCGCCTTCTTGTCCTTGTAATAGCCGGCCATGATGTTGCCGCCGCGCACGAGGATCTCGCCGTCCTCTGCGACCTTCACCTCCATGCCGGGGAACGGCAGACCGACGCTTCCGATGTTCACGGCGTCGGGGGGATTCCAGCTCGTAGGCCCGTTGCCCTCAGACTGCCCATAGCCCTCGGCGATGGGGAGGCCGATCGAGTGAAAGAACCAGATCAGCTCGGGCGCCAGTGGCGCGGCGGCCGAGAGCGGTAGCCGGCACTCCTCGAGGCCGAAGGCGGCGCGGATCTTGTGTAGCACGAGCTTGTCCAGAAGACTGTGGCGCACCTTGAGACCGATCGGAATCCGGGCGTCGGCCATCTTGCCGCCGCGCCGGACCGCTTCCTGCTGCAACTCGGTGACTTCTTTGCCCACCTCGATGGCCCGCTTGGCAAGTTTCGCCTTGCGATCGTTCGGATCGGCTGCCGCCATCTTGGCTTGGACGCCCGCGTAGAACTTCTCCCACACGCGCGGCACGCCGAAGAAATAGGTCGGCTTTATCTCCTGGAGGTTCGGCACGAGCTTGTCGATGGACTCCGCGAAGCAAGTCTGGTGTCCGTAAAAGATGTGGAGCAGATGACCGAGCATGCGCTCCGCGATGTGCGACAGGGGCAAATACGAGATGGCGCGGGCGTTGTAGCTGCCGTCCGCGTTCTTCAGTTCGTCCGATCCGATGGGGATGTGAGCCTGCGTGCTGTTGCAGGTCCACCAAATGTTGGCGTGCGTCAGCATCACGGCCTTGGGAGGTCCGGTGGTTCCCGAGGTGTAGACGAAAGTGGCGAGGTCCTCCGGCTTCACCGACGCGACCGCCTCTTCGTAGCGCGCGTCCTCGACGTCGTCGCCGAGCTTCTGGAAGTCGTCCCAGGTGATTACGAAGTTCCCATTCGCGCCGCCGTCGTAGTCACCGAAGATGATGACCTTCTTGACCTTGGGCACCTCGGCCTTGATCTTGAGCATTTTCTCCAGTTGGTCGGAGCTATCGACGAACACAAACTTCGACTCGGAGTGCTCGACGATGTATTGGACTTGCTCCGGCGAGCTCGTCTGGTAGATGGCTGCCGACGCGCCGCCGAGAGCCATCGACGCCACATCCGCCACATGCCACTCGGGGCGATTGTTGGAGAGGATCGCGATCTTGTTGCCGTGCTTGTACCCGAGCGCGATGAGCGCCTTGCCGGCTCTGCGGACGAGGTCGCCGTAGTCGCCCCAGGTGATGTCCTGCCACTCGCCGTTCGCCTTGTATGTCAAGGCCGGCCGCTGGGGATGGACGCGCGTGCGCTCGTGAAACTTGGCAATGATCGTATCGACAGGCATTCAATGCCCCCCTATTCCGACTGGGTTGACGGAATAAGTTTAGGCGTGCGTCTGGCGACGCGCCCGAGCAGCCCAGCCGATATCGGCCGCGGCCTTGTCGAGGGCGTCCAGGTGCTCACTCGCCGGGTCGTACTCCCAGCGTGCCGTCTTGATCGATCTCGGCCCCGACCACGTAAAGCTGACGATCCAGGTGTTGCGGCGGGGATGGCGGACGGAATCCCAGCCGGTCTCGATCTCCCTGGAGCCCAGAGCGGGGGCCGTCCTTCTGAGGTTCGCGCGCACGGCCTCGCCCAACGCCAGTTTCGAGGTGCCGCTGCGCGCTTTAGTGAGACGAGCGTTCTGCGCCCGGTTGGCCATGTTTGATCGCTCCCAGATGATTGGGCTCTCGAAACGCTCGACCCAAGCAGCATCGACCCCGGCGCGCTTGGCGATCGAGGACACGCTCTTTCCACGGCGCAGGAGGGCCTGGATCTCTTTGGGAGTCAGCTTGCTCTCCAGACGAGGCTCCGGCTCCGGGGACTCGATCGGCGCGGCTTGCTCTTCCTCCGCTCGGCGGGCCGCGGCGCGCTTGCGGGCCGCTGCGTCGAGCTGCTTGACGAGTGCCTTGTCCAGCGCCAGTCGGTAATCACCGTGCCGGGAGCCGGCGCGTCGCGCCAGGATCACGGCGCGCCCGTCATCGGTCACCCCCACCGGTTTGAGGATTAGGGGCTGCGCCCGCTTCGGTAGGCGTGCGGTCGCCTTGCGAGACGTCCTCTTTGGCGTCGCGCGCGTTGTCTTTTTTCGACTCGTCTTGCGAGTCGTTTTTTTGGGAGGCACGTCTGCATCGTAAAGAGCGCCGGGCGTGCCGGGGGGGATTTACCCGGCGGCAGACGTGGGTCGCTCATCGGAGGTCCCATCGCGGGGCCGGAACTTGAGCACCGGGATCAGGCCGGCCCCGGCCAGCGTCTGCAGCGAGGGTTCGAGATCCTCATCGATCTCGACGATGCCCTCGGGGGGATGAAGCAGCGCCGTCACGAGGCAATCGCTGCAGTGCTCCGACTCGTACATGACGCACCTCTCGCACTCGATCCGCATGATCTCCTCCTGTTCCTCTCATCCGCTCATGGATGGTTCTCCAATCACGTTAGGGGGAGGCACCGACAAAAACCCCGGGCGGGGGGCGGATCAGCGGATAAGTGCGAGGAGCTGGCCCGAGGTCGCGACCGTGGCGCCGAGGTCGGCCACTCGTTCCTGCAGCTCCTTGTCGTTGGTCACGACGATGACCGGGTCGGGAGGAAGCTTCTCGAGCAGCGCGACGAGGTGGTCGTCCGCGATCTCGCCGGGGGCGGAATATTCGACCCTGACGGCGCCCGACCGACGCCGCGACGCTCCGGGAGCGACGTCGGAGCCGTCGAAGACGATCGTGGCCTTGGCCTTCGTCCTTCGAGCCAGGCGCGCGACACCGTCGGTCACCCTCTCCCGCTGAGCGGCCAGTTCCAATTCGCCATAGCCCCCCTCGGCCTTGGCGACGTTGTAGCCGTCGACGACGAGATGAGCTCCCGGCTCCTGGAGCCACGTAAAAAGCGTCTCGGGTTCATCCGCGAGCCGGCCTAGCGGCGCGGGGAGTGGAGCGCGAGGCCCCTCCGAAGTTTTCGGCTCTGACTCGGCAGGGGCAGGCGCGCGGCGGGTCTTACGAGGCGCGGGGGTTCGCCGCGGAGCGGTCTCCTTCTTCCTCTGTTCTTTGACGGTCCGCCGGAGTTCTTCGATCTCCGAGTGCGCCCGATCGAGATCGCGGCGCGCCCGGCGCAATCGATTCTCTGAGTCGGCGGTCGCCTTCGCGAGCTCGCGGAGCGCGGCGTCGGCCTCCTCGGTCGCCGCGCTCAAGCGGGAGCGAAGTTCAGCCGCATGAGATTCGAGTTCCGCGATCCGCCCGCGAGCTCCGGTCACCTCGGCGCGCGCTTCCTCCTTGGCTCGACGCGCCTCTTCTCTAGCCTTCCGCGTCTTTTCCTGTTCACGCTGCAGCGCTTCCTGCAGTCCGCTATCGGGCGCTTTGGTGGGACGGGGACCGCGTCCGCGCGCGCTCAGCTCCTCCAGCCAGCCCTCGGGACGCATGCTTGCCAGACGGAGAAGCTCCGCCTCGCTCTTCGCCAGCGGGGGACGCTTGTCCAGCCACTGCGCGATGAGCGCGCGCGTCGCCTCGTCGTCCAGAGACTGCAGGAGCGAACTCCTGTGAGGGATTAGGCCTTTGTCGGTGGCGGCAAACCGCTTGAAGCGCTTGAGACCTGCGGGCAGATCCGCGAGCGACGTGGTGCGCACGTAGGCACCAATGCCGCGCGCGAGTACCGCCGTCACATCATCGGGCAGCTCCTGCATCAGATGGTGCCGGTCGCATAAAGCCGATCCAGTTCGGAGGATTCAATACCCGCTTCCGCCAGGATCTCTGCAGTATGTTCGCCGAGTTTCGGGGGCGGGATCCGCACCACGCGTTCGGGGCGGTCCCCCACCCTGATGGGATTGCCCACGTAAGTCCACTTCCCCGCCTCGGGCAAGTCGTCCTCGAAGATCATGTCCCGATGACGGATCTGTTCGTCGTCAAACATCTCGGCGAAGTCGTTGACCGGCGCGACGCATACGTCGAGCCCCGCGAGCCGATCCATCCATTCCCGACGTGTCTTGCTTTCGAATAGCTCTTCGAGCTCGCCGATTACCTCGGCACGGCGTCGTCCCACGGCGAAAGCGTCGCCCTGCAAGTCCTGACGTCCGAGCGCGCGGCAGAGTTCCGACCAGAACTGAGGCTCGAGCGCGCCCACGCTGAGCCATCCGTCGGCGGCCGGATAGACCCGGTAGCAGGGGTAGCCGCCGTTCAAGGGCATGAATTCGCGTTGCGGAATCTCTCCGGTCGCGGTGTAGGCCCCCGCGTGGATGGAGAGCCAAGACACCACTCCATCCATCATCGAGACGTCACAGAAGCTGCCGGCGCCCTCGACGTCGCGTCGTCGCAGGGCGAGCAGTATCGATATGACGGCCGCCATGCCGCCTCCCCCGAGATCGGCGACCTGAACGCCCGGAATCGTGGGAGCCCGATCCTGCTCGCCGGTAATGCCGAGGGCTCCCGCGTAGGCGATGTAGTTGACGTCGTGCCCCACCTCCTGGGCGCGGGGTCCGTCCTGTCCGTAACCGGTGATCGCGCAATAGATGAGCCGCGGGTTCAACTCACGCAGCGACTCGTAATCCAATTGAAGCGTCTTCATCTTTCCGGGACGAAAGGACTCCACCACGATGTCGAAATGCCGGACCAGGTCCCGAAAGATGTCTTTGCCGCGCGCGCTCTTGAGATTCAGAGTTATGGATCGCTTGTTCCGATTCAGGGCTATATGCGCGGCGGACGACTCCCCGACCCGCGGCGGAAGCCACCTGGTGTAGTCCGCGCGTCCCGGTTCCTCTACTTTCACAACATCCGCGCCCAGGTCCGCCAGCATCAGCGTGGCGTAGCCCCCGGGAAGAAGACGGGTCAGGTCGAGGACGCGGACCCCTCCAAGCGGAAGGGGGTTCATGAGGGTTCGGTGCCGGAGCTCTGATCGTCGGGCGCGGCGTACAGGAGAGGCTCCTCTGTTATCGAATCCGACGAGCCGCACCAACGACAGACGACGCGCTCCACGACGCGCTCGAGGACCTCCTCGTCCTCAACCGAAAGGTCGCCGCCGAGGGTGAAGTGATGAAAGGACTTGACGCGTTTTCGCTCGATCACATCGAAGCGTGTTTTGTTTCCGCAAGCGTCACACCTGTAAATTGATCCACCTCCTTGTTAACCGTGCTGCCGCGGAGCTCATCAGGCCGTCCACGAGCTCGACGCCTCGATCAAACGATCCAGTGCCTCGCCCGCGGCTCCCGAGTCGAGACTGGAACGCGCCCTGTCGACTCCCTCTGCCATGTCCTCGACGACGCCGGCCGCCATCAGGCCGGCGGCAGCATTGAGACTGACGATGTCGCGACGAGCCCCCGTCTCGCCGCCCAACACCTTCTGAATCGCGGCCGCGTTTTCATCCGCCGAACCGCCGCGCACCGCATCGAGCGGCGCGTACTCCAGATCGAGCGCCGCTGGGTCGAGCGAACTTTCCTTCGTTTGGCCATCCCTCAACTCGAGAACCGTCGAGGGGCCCGTGAGCGCCAGTTCGTCCAGGCCGCCGTCGCCGTGGAACGCGACAACACGTTCGCTGCCGAGGCGTTGAAGAACGGCCACCATCTTGGGAAGCATGCGCGGGTCGGAGACTCCAAGAGCCTGGCGCGTTGCACCGGCGGGGTTGGTGAGGGGGCCGAGGAAATTGAACACGGTCGGCACCGCGAGCTCGCGCCGCGGCTCGGCAGCGAACCGCATCGAGGGATGGAAGACGGGGGCGAAGCAGAAGCCGATCCCCGCCGCGGCGATGCACTCCTCTACTCCCTCGGGTGGCAGATCGATCCGCACGCCGAGGGCCTCGAGCACATCGGCGGACCCGCAGCGGGAGGATGCGGCCCGGTTGCCGTGCTTGGCGACTTTGACTCCGGCCCCCGCACAGACCAACGCCGCCGCGGTCGAGACGTTGAAAGTGCCGGCGCGATCGCCTCCCGTTCCACAGGTGTCGAGAACGTTCCCGCCGACCTCGACCTTTTCCGACAGGCCCCGCATCGTACGCACGAGACCGGCGATCTCCTCGACGCTCTCGCCCTTGGCCCGCAGCGCGATCACGAATCCCGCGATCTGGGACGGCGTGGCGCCGCCCTCCATGATCTCCGCCATGGCCGCGGCGGCTTCATCCTCGGTTAGGTCGCGGCCCTGGAGAAGCTTCGAGAGCACTTCCGACCAAGAGAAATCGGACATGTGAAAACCCTAGTGGGCGGGGGCGAGCAAGCGGGCGAAGGCCAGCGCGTACAGCAGTGCCCCACGCTCCAGCTCGCCCAGATCGATCGACTCGTCGCTTGTGTGCGCAAGCTCTATCTGGCCCGGGCCGCACACGACTACCTCGGCGCCCGCCTCAGCGAGAAAACGCGCATCGGAAGCGCCCCGAAAGCCCATCAACTCCGACTTCCCTCCGGCTACATCCGCCGCCGCCCGTGTCACCTCCCGCACTATGCGCGAGTCCTCGGCCACTTCGAACGGTTGCGCCGAAAGAGCAAGTTCCACGGTTGCGTCCAGATCGGGAAAGGTCTCGCGCGCGAGGTCGATCGCGGCGTCTATCGACGCGCTCACCCCTTCCGCAGATTCACCGGGGATGCTGCGCCGATCAACCTCGATCGTGCACCGTTCCGGCACCATGTTGACTTTCGACCCACCGGAGATCGTGCCGACGTTGATGCTCGGTCCGCCGAGCACACGATGCGACACGTTCGGCAACGTTTCCTCGAGGCGGACGATTATCTCGGCCATATGCCGGATCGCGCTCGCGCCGCGCTCCGGAGCCGATCCGTGCGCAGATCGTCCGCGCGTCGTGATCTGAAACCAGTGAGCACCTCGCTGCGCATGGACGACGCGCAGGGAGGTGGGCTCGCCGACGATCGCGAAATCAGGTCGCACGAGCTCCTGTTCGATCAGGTAGCCGGCCCCCTTGAATCCCATCGTCTCTTCGTCCGAGACGAGTTCCAGCTCCAGCGTGCCGGCGAGATCAACCTTCGCCGAACGGAGCGCCGTCACGGCCTCCAACGCCGCCGCCAGCGGACCCTTCGCGTCGGAGGCTCCCCTTCCGTGCAGGCGGCGCTCCTCGATCTGGGCGGCAAAAGGTGGATGTTTCCATGATGACGGATCGCCGGCCGGCACCACGTCGAGATGCGTGCAAAAGGCAACCGTGGGGCCATCGCCCTCGCGCCACCGAGCGATCAAGTTCGGACGGTCGGCTTCGGCCTCGTGAGCCGAGACCTCCAGGCCCGCCTGCTCGCAGAAACGTCGCACGGTCCGCGCGACCTCGGCTTCGTTTCCGGGCGGGTTCTCCGAGGGTATTTGAACCAGCGTGCGCAACAATTCGACGACGCGTTCGCTCTCTATGTACGGAGCGATATCCGCGACATCGAGGGCTTTGGTCTGAGACACTGTCTGGCGTGACTCCTTATCAGATCCTGTTGCTGGCGATACTCGTGTTGTGGCCTCTGGCGATCGCGGGCCTGCTGTTCCTGATGAGCCGACTAGAACAGTACGTTGCCCGGCCTGACGCCGAGAGCCCCGAGGAAGCGGGTCTCGAGCCCGTCGCGGGAGCCGCCCCGGAGCGAGAGGTTCGCATCGTCTTTGGGGACAAGGTTGTGGGCGATCAGGTCGAGCCCGCCCTGCGCGAATCGGGCAGCTGATCTTGGACGCAGCCCCGCAGCTCCCGCAGACCGCACGGCCTCTGCTCCTCTACGACGGAAGGTGAACGTTCTGCCGAGCTGCGGCGCGTGCCGTCGCACGTTGGGATAAGCACGCCGAACTGGCGCTGCTTGCGAACGACCACCCCGACGCGAAGCCGTTCATGGATGTGATCCCCAAGACGGATTTCGACCGTTCGTGGCAATTCATCCTTCCCGACGGTACGCGTCTCATGTTCGGGCGCGCGAGCGTGGCGTTACTGGAACATCTCCCCACGACGCGACCGCTGGGCAAGATCATCCGGACACTGCATCTCTACTGGCTCGTGGGTGCGATCAACAAGGTGTTTTCTTGGTTGCGGCCACATCTGGGGCGATTCGTCGCCGACTCTCCCGGCCCGCATCGTTGGCCTTAGTTCCTAGATGCGCGCGATGCACTCGATCTCGACGCGGGCTCCCTTGGGCAGCGCGGCAACGCCGACCGTCGCGCGCGCAGGAGGATCCTGGGCGAAGTAGGTGGCATAGGCCTCGTTGAATTCGGCGAAGTCGTTTATGTCCGTCAGATAGACCGTCGTCTTCACCACGTGCACGAGGCTGGAGCCGGCCGCGTCGAGCACCGCGCTCAGGTTCTCGAGGCAGCGGCGCGTCTCGTCGGCAACGGATCCCTTTACCAGCTCGCCCGTCTCCGGGTCGAGACCTATCTGGCCCGAACAGAAGGCAAAGCCCTCGGAGGTGATCGCCTGCGAGTAGGCACCTACCGCAGCCGGAGCCTCGAGCGTCTTTACAACTATCTTGGCCATCGCATCTCCATCATTCCCCGAGCAGCCCCGATGGCCCCTCGGCCGACCAATCGAAGGAGCCGACGTTCAGGCCCAACGCTCGCGCCGGCGCCCCCTCAGGAATAAACCACAGGGCATCGGGCGCACCGCCACCCGGGGCGCGTCGAAACAGCACTCCCGTTCCCGAGGGGCCCCAAGATGCGAGCTCGTCGGCGTAGCCCTCGTCGATCGTCAGCGTGCGAAGGAAGGCCCCGCTCGTATCCAGAAGAGTGAGCCGCCGCTCCCGGCCCTCCCCCGAGATCGCGACGATGTAACGATCATCGGGCGAACACGTCGGCGAGTAATAGGACTCGCCCTCGGACGTGATGAACTCCGGCGCACGGCCGGGTTCCAAATAGGCCAGCCGAAGCGGGGACTCCGAGCGAGTTACGCCTTCGGCCTCGGCATCGAAGAACCGGTCTCCCCCGAGCACTCCGACGAGACGATCGGCGCAGGGTTCGATAAAGCTCGTGGGACTCGAGGTCAGCATCGTCTGCCCGCGGCTGTAGACGCGGATCGCACCGTGGCCGGAGACGCCGGTCAGCTCCCACCCGTCGGCGGCGACGGACACGCCCGGCGCGGCCCAATAAAGGATGTCGTTGCCGCTCCAACCGGCAAGCGTCACCTGCGCGGTTCCTCCTTCGAAGGCCAGCAGTCGCTCCAATTCTCCGGATGCCAATTCGAGCGACCACACCTCGTACCCGGCCGCCGGCCCCCCTTCTTGCTTCGCGACGACGGCGAGCCTGGTGCCGTCGGGCGAATAGGCAACGTCCCGAATGTCCCCTCTGAGGATCTCCGTCGGGTCGACGTTCGGCCGCGCCAGCACCAGGCTCAGGGCGCGCCCGGCCGCTGTGTCGCCGACGGTTACCAGCGCGCAATCGGCCACCGGCGACCACGCAAGACCTCGCTCCGGCTGCTCCACGCGGGCCCCCGAAGGAAGGTGCACGAGGGGGCCGAGCGACTCCCCTTCGGAGGTCCAGAGCACCGGCCCGCGCGTGACGAGATAACGACCGCTCGCGCTCCATTGCACCGGGGGCTGAACATCGCTTAGCTCGAGCACATCGCCGCCGCCCGGAGCCGTGATCTGGACCCTTCCCTCATGCCACGCCGCGACCAATCCGTCTCCCGAAACTGTCTCGACCGGCTCCAGGCATGCCTCTGGATAGCGCCCCACGAGCAGAAGGCCCTCGGTGGGGACTGGCGGCGGGGGCGGGCTCGGCGTCGGCACGGTCTGGTCCGGCGTCGGGGTCGGGCTGGGAAGGACGGGGGCCGCGGATGGAGGTGGGCGTTTCCTCGGTGCCGCACTGCCCACGGCGTCGAGGATCGGCTTACCGAGCAGGCCGAACATCAGCGCAAGCAGCGCCGTCACGCCGAGCGCGCGCAAGAAGGGATTCATGCCAGCGCTCCTCGCAACTCCGAGGCGACGCGGTGCGGAACCTCGAGTTGCGGCCAGTGGCCGACGTCCCCCCAGCGAACAGACGCCGTCTCGGGTCGAAGTTGGAGCAAACGATCCGCGATCGCGGGCACGGCGACGGGATCCCGATCACCCCAGATGATCGTGAGTTCTCCCTTCCAATCGAGAAGTCCGGACGTCCAACGGACGTAGCGCAGCCGACGTTCCTCGATATAACGAATGGTCACGGGCAGAAGCCTATGGCCGCCCTGCCACGCGAGCAGAGATTCGGCCATCGCCAATTCCCTTTCATCCGGTT
>JBHELF010000103.1:0-4626 GCA_046263155.1 Actinomycetota bacterium | reverse complement strand
GTCGCGGACGACGACGGAGCAGGCCTCGGCGTTGCCTATCGCTGGTTGAGAACCGTCGAGCATCGCCTACAGCTGTGGCAGGAGCGTCGGGTGCGTCACTTGCCCCGAGACGAGGGCGAGGTCACGCGCCTGGCGCGCGTGCTCGGCTTCACCGATACACCTGCGCTCAGCGCGGCCGCGCGTTTTGAAGAGGCACACGCGGCCGTACTCCGGGATGTGCGCGGCCGTTTCGAGAAGCTCTTCTACCGGCCGATGATCGAGGCCCTTGCCGATCCGACCGGACCCCGTCTATCGCAACAGGCGATAGAGCAACGACTTGGAGTTCTTGGTTTCCGCGACACAGCGCGGGCCGCTCGGACACTCGCCGATCTCGTGTCGGGGACCTCGCGCCGCGCCAAGCTGTTCCGGGTGTTGAGTCCTGCCTTCATGCGCTTCCTGGCCTCGACTCCGGTCCCGGATGCCGGCCTGTTTGCATTCCTTCGGTTGGGAGAGGCCGTGGGTTCCCGGCTCGATGTCTTCGGAGCCCTGCGCGACAACCCTCCGGGTTTGGAGCTTCTGGCGCGCGTCCTGGGCAGTGGGCGGTTCGTGGGAGAGATGCTCGATCACGTGCCCGAGGAGCTTTCCGTCATCGCCGAGGTGGGCGGTGCCCCCGAACGTGCCTCGTCTCTGCTCAAAGACCGCGACCAGCTGTTGCACGAGGCCGTTGCCTCGCTCGAATGGCGGATTCCGGAACGGCGACTCGATGGATTGAGGCGGTTCAAGCGACGCGAAGTACTGAGGATCGCGGTGACAGATCTCGCGGGCGCGATCCCGTCAGAATCTGTGGGCGCCCAATTGGCCGACCTTGCCGACTCGTGTCTCGACGCCGCCCTGCCGGCCGGTGCTCGGTTTGCCGTGATTGCGATGGGCAAATTGGGAGGGCGAGAACTCGGCTACTCGTCAGACCTCGACGTCATGTTCGTGCATGACATGGAACCCCAAGATGCGGAGCGGTTGGCAGAAGATCTGTTGCGATCGATCGGCGAGGTAACGCCGGAGGGGCAGACGTTTCGGATCGATCCGGCCCTGCGACCGGAGGGTAAGGCCGGACCGCTCGCGCGGACATTGCCCTCCTTCGTCGAGTACTACACGAGATGGGCCGAGCCCTGGGAGCACCTGGCCTTGTTGAAGGCGCGGTTTGCAGCCGGCTCGAGCGAGCTCGGCGCCGGCTTCATCGAGTCGATGAGCGCCTTCGCCTTTCCACGCGAGCTTCCGGACGAATGGCGCCAGCAGATCAGGCATCTGAAGGCACGTATGGAACGCGAACGGATTCCGCGCGGCACGGATCCGCGCAGGAATCTGAAACTCGGCCCCGGCGGCCTGACCGACGTCGAGTTCGCGGTGCAGTTGCTGCAGCTGGAGAACGGGGTGCGCATCGAGCAGCTTCAAACGCCCAACACTCTCGAAGCATTGCGTGTCGCGACGAAGTTCAGCTTGATCTCGCAGGATGCTTGGGAGCGACTCGAGACCACCTTCCTGTTTTTGTCCCGGCTCAGGGACCGTCTCTACTTCCTGACCGGCCGGGCGAACGATGTGCTGCCGACGAAACCTGAAGAGCTCGAGGCCTTGGGCATCGCCGTCGGTTACCGGGACCAGCCTCGTCAGCAAGTGGAGGAGGAGTTCCTAAGGGTCACCCGCCGCGCGCGTAAGGCGGCCGAGCCTTTGATCTACGGCTGATTAAGGAACCGCCGCGAGAAGTTTCTTCACCGGCGGATTGTCGGCGGGGTCGAGGGCGCGGTGGGAAAAGACGATCTCGCCGCCGGGTTGCGCGATCACGGCGCCGGCCAGCTGCTGCCAGTCCTGTTTGGCCGGAGAGAAACCGTGTCGCATGTACACGCGCGCGTACCTGAACCACATGGGAGGGCCGAGGATCTCCCAGGGCGACCCTCGCTTCAGATCCATCGCGCGGTAAGTCTCTTTGCGATGATCGACCAGCAGCGGAAAGGGGATATCGCGCTCTGCCTTGAAGTCCGCGGCCGCGGCCGGCCAGCCCATGCCGATCGCGGCCACCGTCACGCCCTTCTGCTTGAACTCATCGTAGGAGTCGCGCAACTGCGCGACGAACTGACGGCAGTGCGGTCACCCGTAATGGCGTAGCCATACAAGCAATGCAGGCGAATCGCGCCACAGATCGCCCAGCCTTACCTCGTTCTCATCCGAATCCGGCAGGACCACATCTTGGATCGCCTTCAAGTCCGCCATCTAGCAATAGTAGGTAAGACGTCGAACAGGAGGAGGCCCGGCTGATGCCGGGCCTCTCTTCTCTAATGTTCTTCGACCTAGATGTCGTAGTAGAGGTAGAACTCCCAGGGGTGCGGCCGCAGTCTCATCTCGTCGACCTCGCGCGTCCGCTTGTAATCGACCCAGTGCTCGATCACGTCGTCCGTGAACACGCCGCCCTCCAACAGGAAGCCGTGATCCTTCTCGAGCGCGTCGAGCGCCTCGTCGAGCGAGCCGGGAACCTGAGGCACCTCCGCCAGCTCCTCTGGGGGAAGCTCGTACAGGTCCTTGTCCACGGGGTCGGGCGGTTCTGTCTTGTTCTTGATCCCGTCGAGGCCCGCCATCAACAGAGCCGGAAACGCGAGATACGGGTTGCAGGACGGATCGGGACAGCGGAACTCGATGCGCTTCGACTTCGGCGACTTCGAGTACAGCGGGATGCGTACCGCAGCCGAGCGGTTCCGCTGCGAGTACACGAGGTTAACGGGAGCCTCGTAACCCGGCACCAGTCGCTTGTACGAGTTCGTAGTCGGTGCGCAAAGGGCCATCAAAGCGGGAGCGTGCTCCAGGAGACCGCCGATGTACCAGCGGGCGCTGTCGGACAGCTGGGCATAGCCGAGCTCGTCCCACATCAACGACTCGCCGTCCTTCCAGATGGACTGGTGGACGTGCATTCCCGAGCCGTTGTCCTGGAAGATCGGCTTCGGCATGAAGGTGACGGTCTTTCCATGCTTCAAAGCGACGTTCTTGACGACGTACTTGTAGAGCATTAGCCGGTCGGCCATCTGCAGCAGCGGAGCAAACCCCATGTCGATCTCGGCTTGGCCGGCGGTTCCGACCTCGTGATGGTGAACCTCAACGGGCACGCCTAGTTCCCGCAGAGTGAGCACCATCTCGGACCGCAAGTCCTGGTAGTGGTCCATCGGCGGAACCGGGAAATAGCCCTCCTTGTAGCGGGGCTTGTAGCCGAGGTTGTGACCTCCCTCCTCGGCCCCCGAGTTCCACACGCCTTCGACCGCGCCGATGTAGTGGTACGAGGAATGCTGGTTCTGGTCGAAGCGAATCGAGTCGAAGACGTAGAACTCGGCCTCCGGCCCGAAGTACGCGGTGTCGGCAATGCCGGTTCCCTGGAGATAGTCCTCGGCCTTGCGCGCGATGTACCGAGGGTCGCGCGTGTAGAACTCGCCCGTTACGGGGTCCTTCACGAAGCAATTGATGACGAGGGTCGGATGCGTACGGAACGGATCCATCACCGCGGTTTCCGGGTCCGGCTGCAGGATCATGTCCGACTCCTGGATCTCTTGGAACCCGCGGATCGAGGATCCGTCGAATCCAAAGCCCTCCTCGAAGCCCTCCTCGGTCAGCTCTTCAAACGGCATCGAGAAGTGCTGGAGCAGACCCGGAAGGTCAGAAAAACGCAGGTCTACGAACTGAGCTCCACTCTGCTGGCCCAGCTTTATGGCGTCCGATGGACTTGCCGCCATCAACCCCTCCTCTTTGAGAAAACGACGCGTACCGCGAGGACATTAAGGGGCCGCGGTTTCCCGCTGATTTCCTTCACGTTACGAAGCCGTTAACCAGGACAAACGGCAAGACTCAGCCGGTCGACTTTTCGCGCTCCAGCCATTCGCGCAACCGACGCGCCTCCTCCTCGTAGGCGCGCTTGATTCCGTCGACGATCCACCCCTCGACGCGACCGCCATAGATCGGAACCGCGACCTTGACCGAGCCGGCCACGCGGCGGTGCGTCTGTGTGCCTACCGTCTCGAGCTCGATGGTGCCCGACGCCTCGAGTAGTTCCTTCCCGACCTCGGGATGGATTGTCCATTCCCAGCGATAGCCCGCTGGATCCCAAACCGCCTCTTCGACCCACGCGGGCTTGGCTTCACCTAAGAAGGTCCGCGCGACTCCGCTTATTTCGATGTCGAGGACGCACCGCGTCCGCCGGACGATGTGCCCGTCGGGGGCTTCCTCTTGGCTGAGGATGGTTCGCTCTGAGAGGGGCTCGAGTCCGTCGAGTGAGGATTGAAAATCCAGATCTAAGAGAACGGCGGCAACCTTCTCGCGTGCGGCGTCGAAGGCGTGGGTGCTGTCGAAGTCCACGGGCGAGCAGGATACTCAACTGCCTCCCGTTAGCATCCGGGCGGTGCGGCGGGTGATGCTCATCGTCAATCCACGTTCCGGATCGGCTTCGCCGCGCACGACCGAGATCATTGCCAAGGCGCTCGCGGCCGACTTCAAGCTCGAGCGCGCCGACACCACCGCCCGTTTACATGCCGCGGAGCTCGCTGCGGACGCCGTCGATCGCGGCTTCGACGCCGTCATCGCATTCGGCGGCGACGGCACCATGAACGAGGCCGCGCAGGC